>JAFIEL010000042.1 GCA_020832585.1 Natronohydrobacter sp.
AACATATGGACCAGATATGGCAAATCGCGTGCCATGCTGGCAGCGATTGCGGCAACCACCACAATCAACCCCAGAACGGCAAGCTTGATGTAATCCCACATAGTCTGCGTCCCTTATTATCGCGCTGCCGCGAAAATACACGCGGCAGACACAGTTTTGCATGGTGCCTTTTGTCACGCCTCCCCGACAGGAACTTTGATTCAGGTCAAGGTCTGATGAGCAATGCCTTGCGACAGATCATCGCGACACAGGTTTTCCTGCGCGATGCTGTATACATATGACAGATCCAAGGAGGGCACGCCCATGGCCTACAAATCCATCTGCACGTTTCTTGCCTCAGAAACAGAGGCAGACAATCTGATCGCATCTGCCCAAAGCCTTGCAGCCCGGTTTGACGCGCATCTCGAAATCTGCTGCCTGGGGATCGACACGACCCAGAGCGTCGGCTTCTATGCCGGGGCACCAGCGATGATATATCAGGATGCGCTGGATCAGGCGCGGGCGCGTGCAGACGATCTCGCGACCCGCGTGAAACAACGCCTGCAGCGCGCAGATCTGCGCTGGAGCGTGGACACGGCGGTTCTGACCCTTGGTGGCATTTCGGCTTTTGTCGGGTTGAAAGCGCGGTTCTCCGATCTTGTCGTCTTGCCGCGCCCCTACGGTGACGGGCGCGGGCCGCAGGACGAGTTCATCACCGAAGCCGCCCTTTTCGACGGTGGCGCGCCTGTGCTGATCCTGCCGGAACTGGGAACCGAACTGCCGGACTTTACCAAGATCGTGCTTGCATGGAACCAGAGCGACGAAGCCCTTGCCGCAACCCGCGCAGCCCTGCCATTGCTGAAACTGGCGGACATGGTCAATGTCGTCGTTGTCGATCCGCCCGTGCATGGGATCGAACGCTCGGACCCCGGCGGGATGTTGACGCAGATGCTGGTGCGTCACGATGTGACTGTGGATATCTCGGTCATTGCCAAGACCTTGCCGCGCATCAGCGATATGCTGCGGCGACACGCTCAGGATCAGGCCGCCGATCTGCTGGTGATTGGGGCATATAGCCATTCGCGACTGCGACAGGCGATTCTGGGCGGCACAACGCGCAATCTGCTCGAGGAAACACGGATACCGGTCTTTCTGGCGCGCTAAAGCCCACGCCGCGCCAATTCCAGCCCGATCAGGGCTTCTGCATCTGCCAGATAAGGCCGCATGAACTCTGATGCGGCCTTGTGGTCACGCTGCGCATGTAGCGCATAGCCAAGCAGTTGCACATCTGTGAAACCGCGCAACCCTGTCTGGAACTTCTGTGCCTTTATCGAATCAAGCACTTTCACCTGTAGCGCTGGCGCGGTGTGCATTTCAGACAACAGGGCCGTGTCACCCGCAACCATGACATCGACGATTGCGCCATGCGAACGCCAGGCGGACAAACCGGCATAGCCCGCACAAATGACAGCAAGGCCAGCCAGAACAACCAGACCGGGTTTGAAACTACGCGCCGTCGCGGCGGGCGCGCTGGATGCTGCCTGGCCTTGGCGTGAATTCACCAACTCATCGTGGTTTTCATCCCAATCGAACATGACATACCCCTCATGCCGCACCTGTTCCGAGCTAGACCCGGCTCTGGGCAGCAAAAGGTCAAGATTGAGGCAAAGCTGAGGTCGACGCGTCCGTCTTGAGCGTCAAACCAGGAATCCACCATCGGAATCGTCGCCGGTCTCTTCGAGCAGGCGATCGAAATCGGGAATCACGATCTGGCGCTTGCCTTCGGTCACGATCAACCCTTCCTTGCGCAGGGCGGACATCTGGCGGCTGACCGTCTCCAGTGTCAGACCCAGATATTCCGACATTGCCTCGCGCGTGAGCGGCAGGTCAAAACGCAACTCGCCATCAGACGCCTGCAACTGCAGCGACGCATCCCGCCGGGCAATGATGCACACAAGGCTCGCGATCTTCTCGCGCGCGGTCTTGCGGCCAAGCAGCAACATCCATTCACGCGCGGCATCGAGTTCGTCCAGCGTCATTTCCAGCAACCGCTGTCCGATATGCGGCGTGCGGAACATCATCTCTTCAAAGGGTTTCTTGCGGAAACAGCACATCACCAGATCCGTCGCGGCTGTCACATCATAGGCAGAAGTTTCGCGCCCCGGACGCCCGACGAAATCCGATGGCAGCAACAGCCCGACCATCTGCCTGCGCCCGTCTTCCATGGTCTGGCTAAGCGTCGCGATACCTGTGACCACAGAGGCCACGAAATCCATCCTGTCCCCTGCCCAGACCACTGTCTGACCGGCCTCGAAGCTCCGATAATACTTGATCTGCTCAAGCAGTTCCAATTCGTCGGATTCGCACCGGGCGCAAACGGCACGATGACGAATCGGACAATCGTTGCAATCTTGAGAGTAGGGCTGGATTTTGGGTGCGATTCTGGTCATTGGTTTTTGATCTACATCAAGGCGCCGCGGGAAACGTGATTTAAAACGTAAACCCATGACGCACATAAAGCAACTTTCGGAATTGGGTTTGTTTGATGCTCGTGTACCCCGGTACACCAGCTACCCGACCGCGCCGCATTTCGCACCGGAGTTTCCGGCCAGCTCATTCACAAGCTGGATTGAACAAATTCCTGCGGGAAGCGCAATCTCGCTTTACCTGCATGTGCCCTTCTGCCGCAGGCTATGCTGGTTCTGTGCCTGCCGCACACAGGGCACATCGAGCGACGCGCCGGTTCTGGCCTATGCGCAAACCCTCAAGGCAGAGCTGGAGATCTTCCGCAAGCACCTGCCGGAAGGGGTGGAACTCGCCCGTCTGCATTGGGGCGGCGGAACGCCAACAATGCTACCTGCCCCGGTGATGCGCGATCTGGCTGCGCATGTCTTCGACATCGCCCCACTTGCGAGTGGTGGCGAATTCTCGGTCGAGATCGACCCGAACGAGATCGATGATGCTCGGCTTGATGCTCTGGCAGACTCGGGCATGAACCGCGCCTCGATTGGCGTGCAGGATTTCGACCCGGAGATTCAGGGAATCATTGGGCGCGACCAGAGTTTCGAGGTCACGAAGGCCGCCGTCGATGCCCTGCGCGCACGCGGCATCCAGAGCCTCAATGCTGATATCCTTTATGGTCTGCCGAACCAGACGCAACGCAGAATCGCTGATTCGATTCAGAAACTCTTGTCCCTGAACCCGGATCGCATTGCGCTTTACGGCTATGCGCATGTGCCCTGGATGGCGCGGCGTCAGCAGATGATCCCTTCGGACACCCTGCCCCGTCCAGAAGAACGCCTGGATCTGTTCGAAACCGCGCGCCGTTTGCTGGTCTGGGACGGGTATGACGAAATCGGCATCGACCATTTCGCACGCCCCCATGACGGACTGGCAATTGCAGCCAAGACCGGCAAGCTACGGCGGAACTTCCAGGGCTATACCGATGATGTCGCCCCTGTGTTGGTCGGGCTTGGTGCATCGTCTATTTCGCGCTTCCCGCAAGGGTTTGCACAGAACACCTCGGCCACGGCCCCCTGGAAGAAAGCGATCGAGCAGGGACAATTCGCAACAGCACGGGGTCATGCGTTCACGGCAGCGGATATCTGGCGCAGCCGCGCGATCGAGGCGCTGATGTGTGATTTCCGCCTGTCACGGGATGAGCTGCAGCGCGCGTTTGGCGCAGATATCGCGGCACTGGATGCCCTGATCGACCAGACTGTCATGCGCTTCGGCAAATTCGTGAAAAAGACGACTGACGGGCTCGAAATCACGCAGGAAGGTCGTCCTCTGACCCGCATGATTGCAACCATCTTCGACGAATATGCGATGGACAAGGCCGGGCACAGTTCAGCCGTCTAAGGCACGACATTATCGACACTGGCACTTGGCAAGGCCGAACCAATTGGTTCGGCCTTGTGCGTATGCGTCAATGTTGGCCGCGGCAAGCCGGGAACGGACGAACTTGCGCCACAGGGCAGCCGTTTTTCATGCAGTGACGAAATAAGATAAGAAATACTTGCATGAACACCCATTATTATTCGTTTTCCTTACTTGTATCAGAAAACTAGAGTCTGGCTCTCAGTCAGGAGAGTCTCGATGCGAAAAGCTATACGCCCGCTCTTACGCCCGGATGGTGCCGATTCTCATTCAAAGCTTGGATATAATGTAGAGGGTATGAATGCTGGTCCGACCTTGCTGGTTCCTCTGCCGCGCGGCCATGCCTCGGCCGTGGCAGAAGCCTTGGGCCGGATTCCTCGGCTCGGCGATATTCGGGGCAACATCGCGATGGTGAACATCGGTGCGATTGGGGTAGATTGCGCACAGGACGCATGGCTGCGCAGTCAGATCGGCCCTGTTGATGAGACCCTCTATCTCGCAATGGGCGAACATGACGGGCTGGACCCCCGCGCCGTTTACGAGACCTTGGCTGCGATCCTCGGCAAGGCCACCGAGCTGGGCATGATTTCGGGGCGCGGCGTGGTGTCGTTCCGCCCAGGCCAACAAGGCCCTTTGGCCGCCAGCGCGCGCTGAAACTTCCTTGGTTTCCATTACAGAGTAGGCGTTCACATTGGACCTGACCCTTATCCGCACTTTCATGGAAGTTGCACAGACCGGTTCCTTTCTGGCCGCCGCAGACCGGCTTTTTGTCACCCAATCCGCCGTCAGCCTGCGCGTGCAGCGTCTGGAACAGCAGATCGGCAAACAGCTTTTCGAGCGGTCCAAGGCAGGCGCGACCCTGACCCCGGCAGGCACCCAGTTCGAACCCTATGCGCTGAACATACTGCGCACATGGAATGATGCACGCCAGCAGGTCGCCATTCCCGAAGGTTTTACCGACAGCTTTGCCATTGGCGCACAGGCCTCGCTCTGGCCAAGGCTGGGCTATCGCTGGCTGGACGCCTTGCGCGCCGAGATGCCCGAGCTGAGCCTGCGCGCCGAACTGGGCATGCCCGACCGACTGACCCGCGCGCTCAATGACGGCTTGTTGCAGGCGGTGCTGACCTATGAACCCACGATGCGCCCCGGTTTCGTCATGGAACCGGTGATCGAGGATGAACTGGTGCTGGTTGCGCCCTGGGAAAACCCGAGCATGGACAGCCTGAATGGCCGCTATGCCTATGTGGACTGGGGCGAAAGCTTCATGCGGTTTCATCAGGAAGAGATGAGCCATGTCACCACCAATGGCATGACCTTCGCCATCGGGGTTCTGGTCACGGGCTATCTGATCCGGCGCGGGCTGGCCGGGTATCTGCCGGGCCGATTCGCGGCCCGCTATATCGAAGAGGGCCGCCTGAATCTGGTCACCGATGCCCCGCATTTCACCTATCCGGTCTGGGTCGTCTGGCGCGATGATATCGACCCGTATCTGCTGAGCGTTGCAAAAAAGACACTTTTGGAAACTGCCGAAATCATCAGTGAAGAGATCGCGGATGTAACTGACAGCATCTGACCCTAAATCCCCGCAAAGCATCTTGAAAACCCGGCCATTGGCCGGGTTTTTTCTGTTTTATTTCATTGGCTTGGGTGGCGCGCAGCGCCAGTCAGATTTCCGCCGGCCACCTGCCGGTTTCTCATGATTAATTGTCGTTTCATTGTCAATTATTCTGAATTTCCCTTATGCCAATCAGGCTTCTATCCCCCTGTCAGGCCCGATGGCCCAGGTCGGTGGACCGCGGATGCACAAGGCATGACGCACCCAAACCGGCCTCCATTCATGGGATTTAAAGGAGAGCACCATGAACAAGTATATGACCTCCGCTGCCGCGTCGGTTCTGGCTTTGGCAATGGGTGTAACCTCGGCTCAAGCGCAAGCGCAGCTGGTCGGGATTCAGGGTGTCGATGATCGCATCGCCGATATCGAAGAGCGCGTTGCCGAAGACCAGCGGCGCGCCGAAGACAGCGCGCGTTTCGGCAACCAACAATTCGCACCCGGCTGGACCGGTAGCATGGCAATGAGCTTTTCAGCCAATCGCGGCAATTCGGATGCCCGCGACCTGAGCGTGGCCGGCCGCTTCAACTACAATGTAGGGCAGTGGAATCACAGCCTGGGTCTGGGTCTGGAGCTTGGGAAATCCGGTGGTGCCCGCACCAAGGCTGACGGTTTTGCCGTCTATGACGCCAATTACTATGTCGCCGATGATTTCTACGTCTTCGGTCTGGGCCGGGTCGAATCCGACCGGATGCCCGGCAACCGCACCACCGACGCCTTCATCGGCTTCGGTCCCGGCTACCGGATCATCAACACCGAAGACGCCGCATGGCGTGTGCAGGCTGGACCTGGCTGGCGCTACAACCGTGACCACACCACAGGCGTCAGCACCAGCGAACTCGGCGGCATCGTCTCATCCCGCGCCTATTACCGGATCGCGGACGGAGTTTTCGCGACCAATAACACCGACGTCGTGCGCTCGAAAATCGGCACGATAGCCGAAAACGATTTCGGCATCAGTGTCGGTCAGATGGAAGGTCTGTCCACCCGCTTCAGCGTGCGGACAAACTATAACAGCGCCAATACCGGCAAGAAGACCGATCACGTCCTTGGTGTGTCGCTGGTCTACGGGTTCCGTTGATCTGACACCCCCCGCAAGAGAAGCTCAACTTGGGTGCGCAATAGCGCACCCTTTTTCACATCTTGCCTTCGACAAACCTGATCAACCACGGCAGGCAAACCCGCTTCAGATCGTAATTCTCGATGATCGTCGCACGCGCCGCCATGCGCAGTTGTCCTTGCCGCTCCGGCCGTGCCAGCGCATCAATCAGCTCCTCGGCCCAGCTTTCCAGATCGAAAAAATCCACCAATCGACCATTCACGCCATCCGTGATCACCTCTTCCACTGGCCCGGTGCGCGACGCGATCACGCAAGCCCCCATCGCCATCGCTTCGAGCATGGACCATGACAGAACGAAGGGAATCGTCAGATAGGCATGGGCGCGGCTGATCTGGATAAGACGCCGATAATCACCATACGGCACGCGTCCCAGAAAATGCACGCGGCTCAGATCCAGCCGCCCGTCCAACTCACGCAGAAAGACCTCGCGCCAACAGCCCTGCGCCGGGGCAGCGCCATAACTTACCCCATCCCCGCCAATGATGACCACCTGCGCATTTGGCCGCGCCTGCAAGATATCGGGAAGCGCGCGCAGAAAGACATGCGTGCCACGATAGGGTTCAAGATTGCGCGCCACATAGGTCAGCACTTCGTCGCCCGCGCGCAGCACACGGCCGCCCGGCAAAGTGAAACTGGCCTGCGGGTCTGGTGTCAGCAGATCCGTATCCACCCCGTCATGCGTGATGGTGATCTTGTCACGAAAACACGCCGGGAACGTGTCGGCCTGCCATTCCGTCGGCGACAGTGCTGCATCGGCTTGCACCATCGCAAGGGCAAGATGCGCCTGCCGCGCAGTCACCGAGAAACCCGTGGCCGGATCGCTGCGGCTGAATTCCGGGTCGAACCCCACATCCAGCCCCCGTGTCGCATAAAAGAACTCGGCATAGACCAGCAACCGCGCTTCGGGCCACACCTCGCGCAGAAACAGGGTTTCGCCCCAACCGGAATGGCCGAAGATCACATCCGGGGTGAACCCCACCTTGTCGCGCAACTGGATCGCTGCGCGCGCCACACGATGGGCACGATCCGTCATCGCCGTATAGGTAGTGCCCAAGCGCGACTGGCGCGGGTCCGGCGCGGGGTCGGGCATCGGGTAACGGTACGTCCTGATCTGCGTGACCTGACTGTTCTTCTCGGCGGTCAGCGCGACAACCTGATGGCCGCGGGCGGCAAGGGCCGGGGCGAGATGCTTGAACTGGCCGGGGAAATTCTGATGGACAAAAAGAACCCGCACCAGCTTACCTTTCGCGTCACGCAGCCCCGATGGCCGTTATGTCGAATGCGGCCGCCAGAAGCTGGCGTGTGTAATCGCTTTGCGGCGTATCAAAGACCTGATTTATGGGTCCAGCCTCGACAACATCACCCTGCCGCATCACGATCACCTTGTGCGAGAGCGCCCGCACAACGCGCAGATCATGGCTGATAAACAGATAGGCCAACCCGTATTTGCGCTGCAGTGTGCGCAGCAATTCGACGATCTGCACCTGCACGGTCATGTCCAGCGCCGAGGTCGGCTCGTCCAGTACCACCAGCTTCGGGCGCAGGATCATGGCGCGGGCAATCGCGATGCGCTGACGTTGACCGCCCGAAAACTCATGCGGGTAGCGCTCCATCGTGGCGGGGTCGAGCCCCACCTCGGCCATGATCTCGGCCACCAGATCACGCCCGGATTTGCCGGTCGGTACACCATGCACCCCCAAGCCCTCGGCAATGATCTGTTCGACCGTCATACGCGGGCTGAGGCTTCCGAACGGGTCCTGAAACACGATCTGCAGATGCCGCCTGAGACCGCGCAGATCGGTGGATTTCCGACCCTGAATATCCGCACCGTCAAACCAGATCGGCCCCTGGCTGGAAATCAGCCGCAGGATCGCCAGCGCGAGCGTGGTCTTGCCAGACCCGGATTCGCCCACAATCCCCAGTGTCTCACCTGCGCGCAGACTGAGTGTGGCCTCGTTCACAGCCTTGACATGGCCCACAGTGCGGCGCAGGAATCCGCGCTGGATCGGGAACCAGATGCGCAGCTTGTCCGTGCGCAGGATCTCGGTTGCACTGGCGGGCACTGGCGCAGGCTGACCCGTCGATTCAGCAGCAAGCAGTTTCTGGGTGTAGGGATGCTCGGGCATGGCGAAAATCTCGGCAGTCGGCCCTTGCTCGACGATCTCGCCATCCTTCATCACGCAGACCCGGTCGGCAAAACGCCGCACGATATTCAGGTCATGGGTAATGAACAGCAGGCTCATCCCCTCGGCGCGTTTCAGATCGACCAGCAGTTCCAGAATCTGCGCCTGAATCGTGACATCCAGTGCCGTGGTCGGTTCATCCGCCACCAGCAGTTCCGGCCCGTTGGCAAGCGCCATGGCGATCATCACCCGCTGGCGCTGCCCCCCCGACAACTGGTGCGGATAGGCCCCCATGCGGCTTTCAGCGTCGCGGATGCCCACCTTCTCCAGCAGTTCCAGCACCCGCATACGGGCTTTCGCCCCACCCAGCCCCTGATGCAGGGACAGGCTCTCTGTGATCTGCTTCTCGATCGTATGCAGCGGGTTGAGAGAGGTCATCGGCTCCTGAAAGATGAAGCTGATGTCATTGCCCCGCACCTGGCGCAGCATCCGGTCAGACGCGCCCACAAGCTGATCATCCTTGAAAGTTACCGATCCGTCCACCTGCGCCGAATCCGGCAGCAGCCCCACGGTCGACAGCGCGCTGACCGATTTGCCGGAACCGGACTCGCCCACCAACGCGACCGTTTCACCCTTGTCCACATGGAAGCTGACACCGCGCACGGCATGAACCTCGCGCCCTTCCTGATGAAAGGTGACGGACAGGTTCTTCACATCCAGAATACGGGTCATGCAAATGTCTTTCTGGGATCAAAGGCATCGCGCACGCCTTCGAAGATGAAAACCAGCAGCGAGAGCATGATCGCGAAGGTAAAGAAGGCCGAAAAACCCAGCCAAGGCGCTTGCAGGTTGTTGCGCGCCTGCAGGGTCATTTCACCAAGCGACGGTGCCGAAGACGGCAACCCGAAGCCAAGGAAATCGAGCGCGGCCAGTGACCCGATGACCCCGGTGATGATGAAAGGCATGAACGTCAGCGTCGCCACCATCGCATTGGGCAGGACATGGCGGAACATGATCTTGGCATTCGACACGCCCAGCGCCCGCGCAGCGCGGACATATTCGAAATTGCGCGCCCGCAGGAACTCGGCGCGCACCACGCCGACAAGGGCGGTCCCGCCGAACAGGGGCATCAGGAACACCAGCAGCCAGAAATTCATGCCGAACATCGACGCCAGGATGATGATGACATAGAGAGAAGGAACAGAGTTCCACAACTCGATCACCCGCTGGAAGATCAGATCCAGCACCCCCCCGAAAAAGCCCTGCACGGCCCCCGCAGCAATCCCGATCAGCGAGGTCAGCGTCGTCACGATCAGCGCGAAGGTGATCGACAGACGGAACCCGTAGATGATGCGCGCCAGCACATCGCGCGCCGTGTCATCCGTGCCCAGCAAATGCCGGTCATCAGGCGGCGACGGCGCGGCGCGGCCAATATCGTTGATGGTGTTGTAGCTGTAGGGGATCAGCGGCCAGACCATCCAGCCCCTGGTGATTTCCTCGCCATCGACAAAGCCGGTTTCGGCCTGTGCCATCGCTTCGCGCGGGTCATCCAGACACAGTTCTGCCCCACCTGTGCGGATCAGGCATTGCACTTCAGGGTCGCGATACACGGCCTCGGTTCGGAAATCGCCGCCAAAGGCCGTTTCGGGATAGAAACGGTGGATCGGGAAATGCAACTCGCCGCGAAAGCTGATCACGATGGGCCGGTCATTGGCGATATATTCCGCGAAAAGCGAAATACCGTAGAGCATACCCAGAATGATCAGCGACCAGAAGGCGCGACGATTCGCGCGGAAATTCCGCCAGCGGCGCCGGTTGAGCGCGGAAATGGTGATTCCGAACCGCTTCCTCGGCGGCGGCATCTGCGTCGCGCCCTCTGACTGCGGCAGCGGATCAGGGGCCGATACGAAAGCTTCCGAACGCTGGTCCATCGCTCAGGTCTCCCGCGTCTCGAAATCGATGCGGGGGTCGATCCAGACATACATCAGATCCGAGATCAGCCCGACCACCAGCCCGATCAGCCCGAACACGAAAAGCGTGCCGAACATCACCGGATAATCGCGCGCGACCGTGGCCTCGAATGCCAGACGCCCCAGCCCGTCGAGCGAGAAGATCGTTTCGATCAGAAGTGAGCCGCCGAAGAACACACCGACGAACACAGCCGGAAAACCTGCAATGACGATCAGCATGGCGTTGCGGAAGACATGGCCATACAGAACCTTGCTTTCCGCCAACCCCTTGGCGCGCGCCGTCATTACATACTGTTTACGGATTTCATCAAGGAAACTGTTCTTCGTCAGCAGTGTCAGCGTGGCAAAGGCTGAGATGGTCGATGCGATCACCGGCAGCGTGATATGCCAGAAGTAATCCGCGACCTTGCCCAGCGGGCTGAGTGTGTCCCAGACCTCTTGCGGGCTGGTCAGTCCGCGGGCAGGGAAAATCTGCCAGTATGATCCGCCTGCGAAAAGGACCAGCAACAGGATCGCGAACAGGAAACCGGGAATTGCGTAGGCCACGATGATCAGGCCAGATGTGAAGGTATCAAAGCGCGACCCATCACGCACCGCCTTGCGAATACCCAGCGGAATCGAAACCAGATAGGCGATAAGCGTCGACCACAGTCCAAGGCTGATGGACACCGGCAGCTTCTCGATCACCAGATCAACGACCGAGATTGAGCGGAAATAACTCATCCCGAAATCGAAGCGCAGGTAATTCCACATCATGTGCAGGAATCGCTCGACCGGCGGCTTGTCGAAACCGAACTCCCGCTCAAGCTGGGCAATGAATTCGGGCGGCAGGCCGCGCGCGCCCTGATAGCGCTCATTCTCGACCGCGCCGACATTCACATCTGCCGCGCCCCCGTCAAATCCGCCGAAAACATTGCCCTGCCCTTCCATCTGGGCAATGACCTGCTCGATCGGGCCGCCAGGCACGAATTGCACAAGAAAGAAATTGATGACCATCACCCCGAACAGCGTGGGAATGATCAAGGCCAGACGTCGCGCAATATAGGCGCCCATTGTTTACCTCAGCGCCCCGGCGGCGCGCAATTCCGCGGCACGGTCAGCATTGAACCACCAGAAATCAAGCTCTCCAGTGGAATAGGGCGGCGTGTCCTCTGGGCGCTGGAAGATGTCCCAATAGGCCACCCAGACTGTGTCATTGAACCAGGCCGGAATGATGAAATGTTCATGGCGCAGCACCCGGTCGAGTGCCATCAGCGCTGCGTCACGGGTCTCGGGGTCAGGCGCATCCAGCGACAGGTCAATCACTGCGTCCACCAGCGGGCTGCGCAGCCCGGCGGGGTTGAACACATCATCTGCCGCCTCGGACCCGAAGCGCTGATGCAGCCCCGTGCCCGTATCCATGAAGGCCGTGTATTGATCAAAGATCATGTCATAATCGCGGTTGCGGCGGCGGTCAGTGTGCTGGGCAGGGTCGATGCGCTGGAATCGCGCATCGATGCCCAGACCCTGCAGATTCTGCGTGAATGTCTCGACGATCGAATCCATCGTGGCAGAGCCCGCGCTGGAAACCGGGATCTCGATTGTCATGCGCTGGCCACCAGCGTTGCGCAGGGCCCCTGCATTATCCACCTCCCAACCCGCTTCTTCCAGCAATGCCTTGGCAAGGCGCATGTTCCGCCGATCCGTCAGCCGCGACACGTCAGAGCTGTGCGGACTGCGCGCGGGCTGGGTCAGCACCTCTTCCGGCACCAGATCGCCAAGCGATTGCAGCAGCTCCAGTTCAAGCCCTTCGGGTGGGCCATCAGCCTGAAAACGGGTGCCTTGCGTGAAGGATTCTCGCTGCTGGAACAGCCCGTATTGCAGGGTCTCGTTTGTCCATTCGAAATTCCACGCCAGCGTGATCGCTTCACGCACGCGCTTGTCCTGCAAGAAGTCACGTCCAAGGTTGAACACAAAGCCGGTGGGCGTGGGCGCAAAACCGGTTGGCAGTTCCTCTCGGATCACATGACCGCGCGTGATGGCCGGGAAATCATACCCTGTGGCCCATTGGCGCGAATTGTTCTCGGCACGGAATGTGTATTCACCGGTCTTGAACGCTTCGAACGCAGCCGCGCCATCGGCGAAATACTCCACCCGGATTTCATCGAAATTATGCCGACCCCGGTTGATCGGCAAATCCGCGCCCCAGTAATCCGGGTTGCGCCGATAGGTGATGCGGCGATTGACCTCAAAACTGTCCAGCACATAGGGGCCGGAACCCGGCGAGATTTCCATGCGCGACTCGTCCAGCCGCGCGCCGGTTTCTTCATACCATTTCTTCGAGAAGACCGGGGTCGCGCCCACCTGATCAATCAGTGATCGGCGCGAAATACCGTCGGCGAAGGTGAATTTCACCGTGTGATCGTCCAGCACTTCGGCATTGATCACCCGCGCACTGACTGCTTGCGCATAGGATGGCAGGCCCTGTTCCAGAAACAGGTTATGCGAAAACACCACATCATGTGCAGTCAGCGGCGTCCCATCGGAAAAGCGCGCTTCGGGGCGCATGTGAAAGATGACCCATTCCTTGCTTTCCGGGTATTCGACCGTATGCGCCAACAGCCCGTAGCCTTCGCCATAGACATCGGCAGGCACCAGCCCGCCGCCAAAGGGTTCGGAGCTTTCCAACAAGCTCTCATAGATCGACGAAGAGAACACGCCCGCACGTCCCCGCCGTGTGTAGGGATTCATCGAATCGAACGTGCCCTGCGCCGAAATCGAGATGATGCCGCCCTTCGGGGCTTCCGGGTTCACATAACGCAGATGTTCGAAATCCGCGTCATAACTGAGATCACCATAGAAAGAATAGCCATGGGCACGGATCATGCCTGCCTCGCTCTCAGCAAGAACCGGGCTGACGATGATGCTTGCCAGAAAGATCCCGGTGACAGCAGAACGCGCAGCATTGATGCAGGACATGGGCAACTCCTCCTCTGACGGGCCTCTCTCGAATTGGGCCTTCATGACTTTTATTTAGTGTTTCTGCGGCGCTGTCGACCATTGCGCAAGAATTTCACAGCCAAGACAACGGAATTTGATGGACATGCGCAAAGAAAACAGGCCGCCCGATCACCCGGGCGGCCTGCATCTTGTCCCGGTTCGGGAAAGTTCAGCTTTCGCTTTCGATATAGGCAATCAGGTTCGCACGGTCTTGAACATTGGCAATGCCGCGGAAGTTCATGGATGTGCCCGGAGCGACACCGCTCGGGTTCTGGATAAAGGCCGACAACACTTCCGGTGCCCAGACGTCGCCGGCCTGCGCCAAAGCGCCGGAATAGTTGAAACCTGCAACCTCACCAATCGCGCGGTTCACGATCCCGTGCAGATAAGGGCCGACACCGTTGCGACCCTGTTCAAGCGCATGGCAAGCGCGGCACTGCGACCACAGCCGCGACCCGGCACCGGCATCGGCGAGTTCCCATGCCTCCTCGAAAGTCAGCTCGGCCACTGGTTCCGCAGCCGCATCATCATCGCCCGTGTCGATGATGAACGCTTGCGGCGCATTGGCGTTGCGCGGCTTGTAGAGTTCATTGGCAGCCCAGTTGCCCAGAAGAAAGACCAGCAGCGCACCGCAGAATGCGGCAACGGCCTTGGTGATCACCATCGTGTCAAACATATCGCAATCCTGTAGCCCAGCGAATTTGCGCCTATGTATCCGCTTCCCCTTGCAGGATTCAAGCGGTAGTTACCGCGACGAAATGCCCATTCGGGTGAAATCGGACAAGTGTGAGCGGAAACATGGCAGGAAAGATCGCATTTCAAGGGGAACTGGGGGCCTATGGGCATCAGGCCTGCGTGGACGCCCGCCCGGATTTCACGCCCCTGCCCTGCATGACCTTTCACGATACAATGGCCGCCGTGCGCGACGGCGATGCCGAGCTGGCCATGGTCGCGGTCGAGAATTCGATCTACGGGCGCGTTGCGGATGTGCATCAACTTCTGCCTGACAGCGGCCTGCACATCGTGGATGAGGCTTTCGTGCGCGTTCATGTCAATCTGCTGGGGATCAAGGGCGCGCGGCTCGATCAGGTCAAGGAAGCACATGGCCATCCTGTGATCCTGCCGCAATGCAGCGGCTTCCTGCGGCAACACGCGATCAAGGGTGTCGTCAGTTCCGACAATGCCCGCGCAGCCCGAGAGATCGCCGAGCGCGGTGATCCGGCGCAGGCAGCCCTCGCCAGCGAAATGGCGGCGCGGATCTACGGTCTGGATGTTCTGGCCCGCCACATCGAGGATCGCCCTGACAACACCACGCGCTTCCTGATCATGGCCCGCGAGATCGACCTAGTGCGGCGCGGCGATCAGATGATGACAAGCTTTTTGTTTCGCGTGCGAAACATTCCGGCTGCGCTCTATAAAGCGATGGGCGGCTTTGCCACGAACAGTGTGAACATGGTCAAGCTGGAAAGCTACATGGTGGACGGATCATTCACCGCAACCCAGTTCTTCGCGGAAATCGAAGGTCATCCCGAAGATGCGAATGTCGCCCTTGCACTGGAAGAGTTGGGCTATTTCACGTCCTACCTGCATATCTTGGGCACCTATCCGTCAGATCCCGCGCGGCGCTGACCCGGTGTTTCAGCCCATGCTGGCGATGACCTTGACCAGCGCCGGGCGCGCGATCATGCGGTCTAGATATGTTCCAAGCCGCGCCTCCTGTATCGGGAATTTGGCGACTTTGGCCCAGATGCCGCAATGCGTCAGGATAATATCGGGCACGGTCATCTTGCTGCCCATCAGATAGGGCCCCTCGCCCATGCGGTGCACCAGCGTCCTTTGACTGTTGGTAAATTCCCAAATCAGCGATTCCTTGATCGAGGATTGCCGCATCGCTTCGGGCAGGATGAAGGAATGGCGCGCGGCCATCCACAAAGCCGCGTCAAACTCATCTAGCAGAAATTGCGTCAGGCTGTCCTGCCGTGCACGGTCCAGCGTCCCGGCGGGGTAGGTCAGTCCGCCATGCTTGTCGGCCAGATACTGGATGATGGCCGTCGAATCGGTGATCGGCGTGCCATCTTCGATGAGCACAGGCACCTTGCCTGCGGGATTGAAGCTGATCACCCCTTCAGAGCGTGGCGCGGCGGGGACATGCTCATAGGACTGCCCCAACTCCTCGAGCATCCACAACACGCGTGTTGCGCGGGAATTGGCCTTGCCGATCACTGTGTACATATGCGCCCTCTCTACCTGCGCCCCAGCATTGCCAGCCGGATCAGCGCGCGTTCTATCACGGCCATGCTGGGCGCGTTCGAGGACGAGCGCAAGGTCAGATCGGCCTCCACCAGATCCGCGAGTGCACGTTCCAGCCGCGCGAGCCCCCAGCCTTGGGCCTGTGCCAGAAGCCGGTCCCGGCGCGGGCCGAAAATCGGTGGGCGGGCGCGTTGGATACCTGCAGACGGCCCGCCCGGATCGCAACTGATCGCATGCAGGCTGCGGAAATGGCGCATCGCCATGATCGCCAGTGTCACCGCCGCCACACCCTGCGCCTGCAGGCGTGTCAGCAGGGGCCCGATCTGTGCCGCCTGCCCTTCGGCCACAGCGTTCAGCAGATCATCAACGGCGGCTTCCGTGCTGACGGGTGCAATCGCGGCCACATCTTCGGGCACAAGCGGCGCATTGTCCCCGTATTTATAGAGCGCAAGTTTCTCCAGCGTCTGCCGGAAATCGCCGGGATCAAGCGCACGCGACAGCGCCACCAGATCGCGCATCGCATCCGCGCCGATCTGCGTCAGCCCGGCCTTTGCCAGCGCGTCCTCGATCTCCTCGCGCGTGGGCGGTTCATCATAGATCCCAACTGCCCCGGCAGTGCGCACACTCTCGAACAGCTTGCGCAGTTTGGAACTGGCCTTGAGCGCGCCAGCCGTCACCACAATCTGCGCATCACCCGCGCGCCAGTCGCCCAGCGCCTGCGTCACAGCCTCGGTGATTTGATCATTGGCATCCTCGACCAACACCGCGCGCGGCCCTGGAAAGAAACCCTGCGCCTTGACCGCATCCAGAAGCAGCGCCCCGTTGCGCCGCAATTCTGCCCCGGGCAGGCGCTCGAACCGCATCTCGGCCTCGCCCTGCGGTCCGACAATCGCCGCGATCAGGTCCTGGCGTTTCAGCGCGACCCGCATCGCATCCTGCCCGTAGATCAAAAGCCCCGCCAGTGCCGGGTCGGGCTTTGCGATCAGCCGCGCCAGATCGCGGGCATTCAGCTTCATTCCGCCAGCGCCGCCATCAAACGCGCGGCCACCTGATCCGCCAGAATCCGCATCAACCGCTTTTCAGCATCTTCCTGCGCGCGGCGTGTGGCAAGTTGAGTATCCGTGGTCGAATAATTGGTGAAATTGCGCAGCTTGCCGCTGGTAACAGTCTCGCCTGTCGCAATCTCCGTCAGGCTATAGTCTATTTCGCCAAATAGCGTGATCCGTGTCGGTCCCAGCCCGCTCAACTGCGCGGCCCCGCGTTCGGATGTGGTGATCGTATAGGCCAGATCGAATCGCGGGGCAGCAGGTCGGCCGAGGCGTTCCTCGAAGGCCGCGACAAAGTCGAAATCGCGCGTCGTGACCGGATCCTCTGCGCGCACCTGCCCGCGCAGCACTTGTCCGGGTCCGCCCGGCGCATAGGCCGGAGTAAAACCGCACGCCGCCAGCGGCAGGGCCGCCAGCGCCAGTAGGACAGTCCTGCGATCAGACAACGACATTGATAATGCGCCCCGGCACCACGATCAGCTTGCGCGGCGCGTTGCCACCCAGAGCCTTGACCACAGCATCATGCGCAAGGGCCAGTTTTTCAACCTCTTCCTTGCCCATCTCGGCAGGCACCTCGATTTCCGCGCGCCGCTTGCCGTTGATCTGGATGGGCAGGGTGATCGTGTCACGCACCAGCATCGCGGGGTCGGCCTTGGGCCATACGGCCTGCGCGAGCAGCCCTTGCCCGCTTTGCATGGTCCAGATTTCCTCGGCCAGATGCGGGACCATCGGCCCCATCAGTTGCGCCAGCGTGCGCATGGCAGTTTTTTGCGCGGCCCCGCTGGCGGCAGATTTCGATAGCGTGTTGGTGAAGGCGTAAAGCTCGGCAATCGCCTTGTTGAACGCGAAATTCTCGATGGCGCGGGTGCAATCGGCAATCGCGCGATGCATGGCGCGCATCAGCTCCGTATCCTGATCAGAGGCGGTACCATCTTCCATCGCCGCGATTCGGTCCGACAGCGCCCAGACCCGGCCAAGGTGCTTGAAGGCCGCTTCTGCCCCGGCGCTGGTCCATTCCACATCGCGTTCGGGGGGGCTGTCGGACATGACGAACCAGCGCGCAGTATCGGCCCCGAAGGCGCTGATGATATTGACCGGATCGACCACATTCTTCTTGGATTTCGACATCTTGGCCGAAGGAATGATCGTCACCGCCTCGCCCGTGGCGCGCAGTTTCCCGTCCTCGACATCTTCAGGCAGGTGATAGACCGCGCGGCCCTTGGCATCGCGCGTCAGGTAAATCTCATGCGTGACCATCCCTTGCGTGAACAGCGCATTGAACGGCTCGGACGCCGATTCGGGCAAATGCCGGGTCTTGACCATCGCGCGCGCGAAGAAGCGCGAATAGAGCAGATGCAGAATCGCATGCTCGATCCCGCCGATATACTGGTCCACATTCATCCAATAGGCCGCATCCTCGGCATCCGTGGGCGTGTCAGCACGCGGCGAGGTAAAGCGGGCATAATACCACGACGAATCGACAAATGTATCCATCGTGTCGGTCTCGCGCTGCGCCGCGCCGCCGCATTTCGGACAAGAGCAGTTGCGCCAGGTCGGGTGACGGTCCAGCGGGTTGCCGGGCTGGTCGAATGTCACATCATCGGGCAGGCGGACCGGCAGGTTTTCCTTGGCTTCGGGCACCACGCCGCAAGTGGGGCAATGCACGACCGGAATCGGGCAGCCCCAATAGCGCTGGCGCGACAACCCCCAGTCGCGCAGGCGAAACTGGGTGACACCGTGGCCCACGCCCTGTGATTCGCAAAACGCGATAGCGGCCTCGACAGCCTCCGCCCCGGTCTGTAGATCATCGCCCGCAAAACCGCGGATATAGCGCACGCGGTCGGTCTTGGGTGGCACGAAGGCCGTGTCGGTGACAGGCGTTTCATTCTCCAAGGCGACGAACACATCCGGGTGCGGCAGCCCGTATTTCCGCGCGAAATCCAGGTCGCGCTGGTCATGCGCGGGGCAGCCGAAAATCGCGCCCGTGCCGTAATCCATCAGGATGAAATTCGCGATATAGACCGGCAATTCCCATTCTGTATCAAAGGGATGTCGGACCGTGATCCCGGTATCAAAGCCCTTCTTCTCGGCCTTCTCCAGCGCCTCCTCGGTCGTGCCGATCCGACGGCAATCCGCGACAAACTCAGCCACGCGCGGGTCGTGCCGTTCCAGATGCTTCGCCAGCGGATGATCAGGCGAAATACCCACAAACGACGCCCCCATCAGCGTGTCGGGGCGTGTCGTATAGACCTCGATCCGGTCAAAGCCTTCGGGCGCGTCCACAGTGGAGAACGCGAATTGCAGCCCCCGCGACTGGCCGATCCAGTTGCGCTGCATCAGGCGCACTTTTTCAGGCCAGTCCTTCAACCCGTCGAGCGCCTCCAGCAATTCCGCCGAATAATCACTGATCTTGAAGAACCATTGCGTCAACTCGCGGCGTTCCACCTCGGCCCCCGAGCGCCAGCCCTTGCCGTCGATCACCTGCTCGTTGGCCAGCACGGTCATATCGACCGGATCCCAGTTCACGACCGCATTCTTGCGATAGACCAGCCCCGCATGCAGCATGTCGATGAACATGGCCTGCTGCTGGCCGTAATATTCCGGGTCACAAGTGGCAAACTCGCGCGACCAGTCAATCGACAGGCCCAAGGGCTTCATCTGCTCGCGCATCACCGCGATATTGCCATAGGTCCAGTCCTTGGGGTGGC
>JAFIEL010000043.1 GCA_020832585.1 Natronohydrobacter sp.
AGTTGCAAAGGCCCCCTCCTCCTCCCTGGGGTCTTGCAAAATCGGCGGCAGTCCCTTCCTCCTCCCTGGGACTGTCGCCTTTTTTATTTTCAGATATTGGACGCTCAGGCTGTTTCAGAACGGCACATCATCGGCCTGCGCTGCGGGCACGACGAATTTCGCCACGATATGACGGGCGCCAGATTTCTCGAATTCGATGAACAGCTTGTCGCCCTCGACAGCTGACACACACCCATAGCCGAATTTCTGGTGGAAAACGCGTGCGCCAATCTCAAAGGCCGGTGACGCGCTGCCATCGATGACCATGTTGCGCGCCTCGCGCGGTTGGACGACCGGGCGCGCGCTCGCAGATTGCAAGCGACGCCAGCCGGGGGAATTGTAGACATCGGCGCGCTCTGCGCGCGTTTCGATGTTGCTGGTCGCAGCGACACCGCCGCCATACAGGCCGGGCGGAGTCAATACATCGACATGCGCGGCAGGCAATTCATCGACAAAGCGCGACGGCATTTGCGACTGCCACTGACCATAGACCCGCCTGTTGGCGGCGAAACTGATCGTGCAAAGCTGTTCGGCGCGGGTGATGCCGACATAGGCAAGGCGGCGCTCTTCCTCCAGCCCCTTCAACCCGCTTTCGTCCATCGAGCGTTGCGAGGGGAAAAGTCCGTCCTCCCATCCCGGCAGGAATACGGCGGGAAATTCCAGACCCTTGGCACCGTGCAGCGTCATGATGCTGACCTTGGCCTCGCCCGCATCGGAATCATTGTCCATGATCAACGCGATATGTTCGAGAAACCCTTGCAGGTTTTCAAAGGATTCCAGTGCCTTGATCAGTTCTTTCAGGTTGTCAAGCCGCCCCGGTGCCTCTGGCGTCTTGTCGTTGAGCCACATCTCGGTATAGCCCGATTCCTCCAGTATCTGCTCGGCCAGTTCGATATGGTTGGTGACTGATCCTTCGGGGCGGATGACTTCGATCAGATCATCCTCGGCCTCGGCGATGCCGGTCGTGCCGATTTGGGCATGCCAGCGCGCGATGCCCTCGATCAGCGCGCGCAACTGACTGGCACCCTTGCCCTTGATCTCGCCCTGTTCGAGCGCCAGCGCCGCACCTGCGACCAGCGGCACGCCATTGGCGCGCGCGATGCGCTGGATCGTCTGTTGTGCTTTGTCGCCCAAGCCGCGTTTGGGGGTGTTCACGATCCGCTCAAAGGCCAAATCATCACCGGGGCTGACGGCCAGACGAAAATAGGCCAGCGCGTCGCGGATTTCCATACGTTCATAGAATCGCGGGCCGCCGATCACGCGGTAAGGCAGGCCGATGGTCAGGAAACGATCCTCGAAGGTGCGCATCTGGTGGCTGGCGCGGACGAGAATTGCCATCTGGTCAAGGCTGAACGGTTGCAGCCCGCGGGTGCTGCGGTTCAGATCCTCGATCTGTTCGCCGATCCAGCGGGCTTCTTCCTCGCCATCCCAATGGCCGATCAGGCGGACCTTTTCGCCGTCACGCGCTTCGGTCCAGAGCGTCTTGCCCAGCCGGTCCTCGTTCCCCGCGATCACTTGCGAGGCAGCGGCCAGAATATGCGGGGTCGAGCGGTAATTCTGTTCCAGCCGCACCACAGTCGCGCCGGGGAAATCGCGCTCGAACCGCAGGATATTGCCCACTTCCGCGCCGCGCCAGCCATAGATCGACTGATCATCATCGCCCACGCAGCAGATGTTCCTGTGTCCTTCGGCCAGCAGCCTAAGCCAGAGATATTGCGCGACATTGGTGTCCTGATACTCGTCCACCAGAATATAGCGAAAGCGTTTCTGATAGCTTTCCAGAATGTCGCCATGTTTCTGGAAAATCGTCACGCAATGCAGCAGCAGATCGCCGAAATCGCAGGCGTTCAGGGTTTTCAGTCGGTCCTGATAGGCGGCATAGAGTTCCGTGCCGCGATTGTTGAAGGCGTTCGCCTCAGAACTGGGAACCTGATCGGGGCGCCATGCCCGGTTCTTCCACTGGTCAATGATCGACGCCAGAAGCCGCGCGGGCCAGCGTTTTTCGTCGATATTGGATGCTGCGATCAATTGCTTCAGAAGGCGCAGCTGGTCGTCCGTGTCGAGAATGGTGAAGGATGATTTCAGCCCGACCAGTTCAGCATGGCGGCGCAAGAGTTTCGCGCTGATCGAATGGAAGGTGCCCAGCCAGGGCATGCCCTCGACCGCTTCGCCCAGATAGGCCCCGACACGCAATTTCATCTCGCGCGCGGCCTTGTTGGTGAAGGTGACGGCCAGGATGCCGGATGGCCAGGCGCGGCCTGTGTTCAACAGATGCGCAATCCGCGCGGTCAACGCCTTGGTCTTGCCCGTGCCTGCGCCCGCCAGCATTAGCACCGGGCCGTCCAGCGTTTCGACCGCTTGGCGCTGGGCAGGGTTCAGCCCGTCCAGATAGGGCGCGGGACGCGCAGCCATGGCGCGGGCGGATAGCGGCAGATCAGTGTTGAAATCACTCATGCGCGCCACTCTAGCGCGGGGTTTGCGCAAGGAAAAGCGGTGTTCACACTACGTTCTATTGTTTTCTGCGCTTGGGGCGCGATTTCAGACCACCATGTCACGAAATCCGCGCAGAAAACTGGTGAAGAGCGCATTCACAGTCGTGTCTTCGGTCAGTTTTCCGGGTTGCGCGGCGAGCGCTTTCAACGGCAGGATAGAGTCATCCATCAGCCCCGCAAGCTCTGATTTCTGCACCAAAGCCATGTGCCAGCCGTCAAAAGCGGGCTGAATTGCGGGCTTGTCTGACAGGATCAGCATATTGCCGTGACGGGAATCGCGGCGGACGCGCGTCATCAGCGCGTCAAGTTTGCTGTCCGGGCCCTCGACCGTCTGGAAAAAGCAGCCGTCATGATAGGCCAGCAAGCCAGTGATGCCGTCACGGGCATTGTTCGCACGCGATATCTGCAGGATCTCATCGATTTCTGCCGGGTCGAGTGCCTTTCGCGCAGCACTCAGATAGATGATGCGTCGCATGTCATGTCCTTCCTGACCTTTGTGCCTGTTTGCCCGAACAAGATTGACAATTCATGAACCCGGTTCCGTCGGGATGCAGCGGTGCTTGCAAAGCCGGGGGGCGCGTGATCTGCTGGCGCTCCATGATTTCTGTGCAGCTGTGCCATGAATGTTGATCTGCGCTACCCTGCCCTGTCGGATCTGAAAGTTGCCTGTAAACAGCGTGTGCCTTGGTTTGTCTGGGAATATCTGGACAGCGCTACAGGGACCGAATCGGTCAAGCACCGCAATCGCGCCGCGCTGGAGGCTGTGCTGTTCTGCCCCTCGATCCTGCGCGGCCCCATCACGCCTGATCTGTGCCTTTCCTTTCTGGGCAAGGACTATTCCATGCCGGTCGGGGTTGCGCCTGTGGGCATGTCGGGACTGATCTGGCCCGGCGCCGAAGCCGCGCTGGCGCGCATGGCGCAGACGACCCGCCTGCCCTATTGTCTGAGCACGGTAGCGACACGCCTGCCCGAAGAGATCGGGCCGGTGGCGGGCGATATGGGCTGGTTCCAGCTATACCCGCCGAAAGACCCTGCCATTCGCGCCGATATCCTGACCCGTGCACGCAAGGCGGGGTTTGCGGTGCTGGTGCTGACAGTTGATCTGCCCGGCCCGTCTCGGCGTGAACGACAGTTGCGCGCGCAACTGTCGATCCCGCCGAAATTGACGCCCTCGATGCTCTGGCAGATTGCGCAGCGTCCGGCCTGGGGCTTGGGCACCCTGCGCATGGGCACGCCGCGCCTGCGTCTGATGGAGGATTATCTCAAGCTCGCGGGCAATGCCTCTTCGACGGCGCATCCGGGCTATCTGCTGCGCGCGGCACCGGACTGGGACTATCTGCGGGCAGTGCGTGATCTGTGGGATGGGCCGCTGGTGATCAAGGGGGTGATGGACCCGGAAGATGCGCAGCGGTTGCGCGATGCGGGCGCAGATGCGCTCTGGGTTTCGAACCATGGCGGGCGGCAGTTTGACGGTGCTCCTGACAGCCTGCAAGCGCTGCGGCATATCCGCGCGGCGCTTGGGCCAGAGATGCCGCTGATCTATGATGGCGGGGTCGAGTCCGGTCTGGATGTGCTGCGCGCGCTGAGTTGCGGTGCGGATTTCACGATGTTGGGTCGGGGCTGGCACTATGCGCTTGGTGCTCTTGGAGAAGCCGGTCCGGGACATCTGGCGCGACTGCTGCACGACGACCTGATCGCGAATATGGTGCAGATGGGGATTGAGCGCCCTTCACAGGCCTTTCAACAAATCTGGGATGGCGGAAAACAGGGGCCGAATTGTAACCAAATCTAACAAGCACTTTACTGCAGTGCAGAAATCGGCCTAGAAATCTGACCAATACAGGAAAATCCAGACCGGGGGGACTGAATGGCCGACTTCAAGAAGATCCTTGTTGCGAACCGTGGTGAGATCGCCATCCGTATCATGCGTGCGGCCAATGAACTGGGCAAACGCACGGTCGCGGTCTATGCGGAAGAGGACAAGCTCGGCCTGCACAGGTTCAAGGCGGATGAAGCCTACCGCATCGGCGAAGGAATGGGACCGGTCGCGGCATATCTGTCGATTGACGAGATCATTCGCGTGGCCAAGGCGTCGGGCGCGGACGCGATCCATCCGGGTTATGGGCTGCTCTCGGAAAACCCCGCGCTGGTGGATGCTTGCGTCGCGAACGGGATTACCTTCATCGGGCCGAGGGCCGAGACCATGCGCGCGCTGGGCGACAAGGCCAGTGCGCGGCGCGTCGCAATCGAGGCGGGTGTGCCGGTCATTCCCGCGACCGAGGTGCTGGGCGAGGATATGGAAGCGGCGCGCGAAATGGCCGCCAAGGTCGGCTATCCGCTGATGCTGAAAGCCAGCCACGGCGGCGGTGGGCGCGGGATGCGTCCGATCCTTGGCCCTGATGAGCTGGAAACCAAGGTCCGCGAGGGGCGGCGCGAGGCGGAAGCGGCGTTTGGCAATGGCGAGGGCTATCTGGAAAAGATGATCCAGCGCGCGCGCCATGTCGAGGTGCAGCTTCTGGGCGATACGCATGGCAATCTCTATCACCTCTATGAGCGCGATTGCACGGTGCAGCGGCGCAACCAGAAGGTCGTGGAGCGCGCGCCTGCGCCCTATCTGAGCCCGGAACAGCGCGCGGAGGTCTGTGAACTGGCGCTGAAAATCGGGCGCTCGGTCGGCTATCAGAACGCGGGCACGGTCGAGTTCCTGATGGATATGGACTCGGACGAATTCTATTTCATCGAGGTCAATCCGCGTGTCCAGGTTGAGCACACCGTGACCGAGGAAGTCACCGGGATCGACATCGTGAAAGCGCAGATTCGCATTGCGGAAGGGGCGACGCTCTCGGAAGCGACCGGGACGCCCAGCCAGGGCGATGTGACGCTGACCGGCCATGCCGTGCAGTGCCGGGTGACGACCGAAGACCCGCTGAACAATTTCATTCCCGATTACGGGCGTCTGACCGCGTATCGTTCGGCCACGGGCATGGGCATCCGTCTGGACGGGGGCACGGCCTATGCAGGCGGCGTGATCACGCGCTATTACGATTCGCTGCTGGTCAAGGTCACGGCATGGGCGCCGACGGCCGAGGAATCGATCACCCGGATGGACCGGGCGCTGCGTGAATTCCGTATTCGCGGCGTCAGCACGAATATTGATTTCGTGATCAACCTGCTCAAGCATCCGACCTTCCGGGACATGAGCTATTCGACCAAGTTCATCGACACGACCGAAGACCTGTTCCAGTTCCGCAAGCGCCGCGACCGGGCGACCAAGATCCTGACCTATATTGCGGATATTACGGTGAACGGGCACCCGGAAACCGCCGGGCGTGCCTTGCCACCTGCGGGGATCCGAACACCGGTTGCACCGAAAGTGTCGGGCGAGGTGCCACGCGGCGCGAAGCAGATCCTCGACGAGCAGGGCCCGCAGGCCGTTGCCGACTGGATGGCCGCGGAAAAGCGGTTGCTGCTGACCGACACGACGATGCGCGACGCGCACCAATCGCTGCTGGCCACGCGGATGCGGTCCATCGACATGATCCGTGTCGCACCCGCCTATGCGCAGATGCTGCCGCAGCTGTTCAGTGTCGAATGCTGGGGCGGGGCCACGTTCGATGTGGCCTATCGCTTCTTGCAGGAATGCCCATGGCAGCGCCTGCGCGACCTGCGTGCGCGGATGCCGAACCTGATGACGCAGATGCTGCTGCGCGCGTCAAACGGGGTGGGCTACACGAATTATCCTGACAATGTGGTGCAGTTTTTTGTCAAACAGGCCGCCGAAACCGGGGTCGATGTGTTCCGCGTGTTCGACAGTCTGAACTGGGTCGAGAACATGCGCGTCGCGATGGATGCGGTGATCGAGGCCGAGAAGGTCTGCGAGGGCACGATCTGCTATACGGGCGATATCCTGAACCCGGACCGGGCGAAATATGACCTTCAGTATTATGTGACCATGGGCAAGGCGCTGCGCGAGGCTGGCGCGCATGTGCTGGGGCTGAAGGACATGGCGGGGCTGTTGAAACCGGCCTCGGCGCGGCTGCTGATCAAGGCGCTGAAGGAAGAGGTCGGCCTGCCGATCCATTTCCACACCCATGACACAGGCGGGATTGCGGGCGCGACGATTCTGGCCGCGGCTGAGGCGGGCGTGGATGCGGCAGATGCGGCCATGGATGCGCTCTCGGGCAATACATCGCAGCCGACGCTGGGGTCCATCGTGGAAGCCCTGCGCTTCACCGAGCGCGATACGGGTCTGGACATGGGCGCGATCCGCAAGATTTCCGACTATTGGGAAGATGTGCGCCAGCATTATGCCGCTTTCGAATCCGCCCAGCAAGCACCAAGTTCCGAAGTGTATCTGCATGAAATGCCCGGTGGGCAGTTCACTAACCTCAAGGCGCAAGCGCGCTCGATGGGGCTGGAGGATCGCTGGCCCGAAATCGCGCGCACCTATGCCGATGTGAACATGATGTTCGGCGATATCGTGAAGGTCACGCCGTCGTCAAAGGTGGTGGGCGATATGGCGCTGATGATGGTGTCGCAGGGCCTGAGCCGCGCCGATGTCGAGAACCCTGACAAGGATGTGAGCTTCCCCGACAGCGTGATCGACATGCTGCGTGGCAATCTGGGTCAACCGCCGGGGGGATGGCCCGAGGCGATATTGAACAAGGTTCTGAAAGGCGATTCGCCGCTGACCGACAGGCCGGGGCAGCATCTTGAGCCGGTCGATCTGGAAGCGGTGCGTACGAAACTGATCGAGGATCTGGATGGCTACCGGGTCGATGACGAGGATCTGAACGGCTATCTGATGTATCCCAAGGTATTCCTCGATTATATGGGCCGCCACCGTGTCTATGGCCCGGTGCGGTCTCTGCCGACGCGCACATTCTTCTACGGCATGGAATCGGGCGAGGAAATCTCTGCCGAAATCGACCCCGGCAAGACACTGGAAATCCGCATGATCACAGTGGGAGAGACCACGGATGAGGGCGATGTGAAAGTGTTTTTCGAACTGAACGGCCAACCGCGCACGATCCGGGTGCCGAATCGAGAGGTGAAGGCCAAGACGGCGCAGCGCGCGAAGGCAGACGTTACGAACCCTGATCACGTCGGAGCACCGATGCCGGGCTCGGTCGCCTCGGTCGCGGTCAGTGTCGGCGCGAAAGTCAATGCCGGCGATCTGCTGCTGACCATCGAGGCGATGAAGATGGAAACGGGCCTGCATGCCGACCGCGCGGCGGTGGTCAAGGCGGTGCATGTCCAGCCAGGCACCCAGATCGAGGCGAAAGACCTGCTGATAGAGTTGGAAGGGTAAGGCACGGGCCGGGACAGGAAGCATCGCTGCCCCTGCCCCGGCTCCGCTCCGGCAAAAAACGGCGCTCAGAAATAGCTGCGCACCAAGGCTTCCGAGACCAGCCGCCAGCCATCCGCGACAACAAAGAATGACAGCTTGAATGGCAGCGACACGATCGCGGGTGGCACCATCATCATGCCCATCGACATGAGCACGGCCGCCACCACCAGATCGATGATCAGGAAAGGCAGAAAGATCAGGAACCCGATCTGAAAGGCACGCGTCACTTCACTGAGCATGAAGGATGGCACGAGCACAGATAGCGGCGCATCTGGTGACAGGACCGGCTCCACACCAGGACGCAGCGACGCCAGGCTGTCATATGTCGCAGGATCGACGCGCGCCGCCATGAACTGCCGAAAAGGGTCCATGATCTGCACAAAGGCCTCGTCAATTCCAAGCGTCCCAGCATTGAGTGGGACGACGCCCTGTTCCCATGCCGCAACAAAGACCGGTTCCATGACAAAATAGGTCAGGAACAGGGCAAGCGACACGATCAGCATGTTGGGGGGCGATTGCATCAGCCCCAACGCCTGACGCAGGATCGCCAGCACTGTTACGATAAAGGGAAAGCATGTGACCATCACCAGCAAACCCGGCACAAGGCTGAGCAGGGTAAAGAGGATCAGGATCTGAACTGTCCGAACACTGAGTGCGCCCTGATCGCCGAAATCAAGCGTGATTTCCTGAGCCTGCGCGGCCAAAGCGCCGGTTAGCAGAACAACAAAGGCCAGGAGCGCGACACGCAGAACCATCGCTCAGAGCGCCTCGCGCAGATCGATAATCTCTGTCAGACGCACCCCAAGATACCCGGCCTGCTCCCCTTCCAGTTCCTGCAACTGGCCGCGCGCGATCAGTTTGTCGCCGATGTACAATTCCACCGGATCCTCTACACGTCGGTCCAGGGCCAGGACGGAATCACGCTTCAGTTTGACCAGATCGCGTACCAATGGCCGCGCGCGACCCACGGAAATCGTGATTTCGATGGGCACCTGATTGAGGATCCCGCTGGCAAGATCACTGTCATCCATGTGCTTTCTCCTTGTCTGTTTGACGTTGTGTCCCCTGCGCGAAGATTTCGCGCATGCGGGCCAGCAGGGTGTCTAGGTCGATCAGGCGTTCCTGCGCTCCCAGTGTGAGCGCGACCTGCGCCTCCGTGAAGCTTGGCTCTGGAACAAGCTCTATCGCCAGGCCGGGCACTGAAGCCACGATCGGTTCCAGCGTCGCGCAGGCCTCTGGCGCGCAGGCCATGCGGATCGGCAGGCGAGTGTTCAGCGCAACCAATGCCTCCAGTTCGACCCGCAGGCAGCCCGGCAAGGCAAGGCGTACAGCCTCTGGCAGCACTTGCATCAGCATCGCATCGACCAGTGCCAGAAAGCTGCCCTGCAATGCTGCATGTGCTTCCGTATAGGTAAAACTGATCCGCTGCAGGGCTTCCTCTGCCGCAATCCGGCGCATGGCATCCTCGTTGCGCATGTATTCCAGCGCGTCCTGCCACCCGGCGGCATACCCCTGTTCAAAGGCCGTTTCCCGCAGCTTTTCTGCCTGTTTGCCATCCAGGACAACGGTTTCTGAAGTATCGGACACTGTCTCGAAAACTTCCAGTTTCAACATGGACTGTCTCATTGGGTTTCCTTGCGCTCATCCATCCAGTGCCGCAGCACATGCACGGAATCTGCACCGCGCTCATCAATCAGCTTGCGTAGCCTTTCGACAGGATCGATCTCTCCTCCCCCCTGTTCTCCGGCGACATAATTCTGCAACAGCGCCTCCCCTCCATCAGGGCCCGATGAAAACGTCTCTTGCGGCCCGGCAAGTTGCGGCCAGGTCTCTGGCCTGCGGGTGGATGCAAGGATCGGGCGGATCACAAACAGTGCCAGAACGACCACTGTGACCAAGAGCAAAAGCCATTTCAGCAAGCTCATCACGTCAAGCGCCCCGATCGAGAAGAACGCCGAACGCGCTTCTGTGCCGATTGCCGCTACAGGTTCGAAAGGCAGGGATCGCAGCGTGATCACATCGCCCCGGTCCGCGTCGAAACCCACTGCAGACGCGACGAGATCGCGCAGGGCTTCAAGTTCGGCATCGGCACGCGGACGCCAGACCATGGCACCATCGGGTCCAGGCTCGCGCACACCATCAATCAAGACAGCAACTGTCATGCGCCGGATCGCCCCTGGCTGGCGTTCGATCTCGCGCCGGGTTTCGGACATTTCGAAATTTGTGCGCTGTCGGGTCTGGTTCTCGCGCGTTTCGGCCCTGCCATCAGTGGCTGCGGCGTCGCCATCAGGCAGATTGCTGGCCACAGTCACGCCCTGCGCCCGACTGTCCGTGCTGCTCAGCGTGTTCTCTTCGGTTTCGCTGCTGATGGCGACCCGTGTTTCCGGGTCCAGCCTGCGTTCATGAATCACCTCGCGGTCGGTCACGGTGTCGATGCTCAGTTCCACCACCGCCCGGCCATGTCCCACATGCGCTTCAAGCAGGCGCTCCACGTTGCGACGTAGCGCCTGCACGCGTTCAGCACCCTGTGCCGCAACACTGGTCTCGCCCTCCGGCCCGTACACTAGACCACCCGTACCATCGATGATGGACACATCATCCGGGGTCATGCCGGCCACAGCCGAAGCCACAAGAAACCGAAGCGCTCGCGCCTGCGCAGCCGTCAACGCAGCGCCGGTGGTGGTGACTGTCACCGATGCTGTCGGCACGATTTCGCGACGAAACGCGCTCGCGCTACCTTGCGATATATGTACGCGCGCCGAACGGATGTAGGGGCCCGCGACAATGGTGCGGGCCAGCTCGCCCTCTTTTGCGCGCCAATAGGCTGCATCGAACATCTGCGATGTCGTGCCGAACCCACTGAGCGATTCGAGCAATTCGTAGCCTGCATGGCTGTTGGACGGCAATCCGCTGGCCGCCAGCATCAGCCGCGTTTCGTCCCGTTGCCCGGACGCAACGAAAATAGCGTCGCCGCGCACCTCATAGGGCACGGACCGCGCTTCGAGCGCCTGAATCACCTCGCCCGCGGCGGCATCTTCCAGCCCGGCATAAAGCAACGACATGCCAGGAGCCGTTGCCAGACGCGCAAGGCCCAGCACTGCAGCAAACATGGCCACGGTTGCCGCGATCACCACCATCCGACGCCGTGTTTCCAGAGCGTTCCACATGGACTGAAGCTGCTGCACTGCGATTCTCCTTCATCCGGCCTTCTGCCGTCCAAGGGAGTTTTCACCCAGATCGTTTAACATTCGGTTAGTGACCTTGTGCGAAAAGACAGTCAGTCACGTCATTTGGAAGATCGCATGTCAGAAAGCCCAGCCATCGCAGAAGCGCCCCAGGAGCCAAAAAAACGCAGCCTTTTCCCACTCGTCGCAGGACTTGTTGGTGCGATTCTTCTGGGCGGGGGCAGTTTCTATGCGGTCTTTTCGGGACTGGTCCTCAGTCCTCAACCACAGAATCGATCTGTCGCCCCGATCGATATGGATTTTGCCTATATCCCGCTGGAAAACATCACCATTTCACTGGCCACGACCGCCGATGCCCGCTTCCTGCGTTTCTCCGGGCAGATCGAGGTCGCGGCGCGCTCCGAATCGGATATGGCGCGCATGCAGCCACGGTTTCTGGATGTCGTGAACACCTATCTGCGCGCGATTGATCCACAGGATCTGTCTGAACCCGCGGCCTTGATCCGTATCCGCGCTCAAATCCTGCGGCGATTGCAGGTCATCGCAGGAGAGGGCCATATCCGCGATTTTCTGATCACTGAATTCATACTCAACTGACGAGGAAGACATGGGACTCTTGATTGATTTGGTGATCGCTGTCGCCGCATTGCTGGCGGCCGCCTATTGCATGGTGCTGTCGCGCCGCTTGCGTGCCCTCACGCGGCTTGACGGTGATGTCGGCAAGGCAATCGCGGTTCTGTCACAGCAGGTCGATGCCTTGACCCGTGCGCTTCATCAGGCGGAAAAGACCAACGCACAGGCGAGCTCGGCGCTCGATGCCCAGATTGATCGCGCCGACGCAACCGCGCGGCGACTGGAACTGATGATGGCCGCGCAACAGGGCGGTGCAAAGAACACCCCTCCCATGCCCGATGTTTCCGCAGTTGCGCCTCGGGTTCATGATGCCCCCGCTGACCCGTCGTCTGACTTCGCCCCTTTTGGTCGCGCCGGAGCGCGAAATGGCGAAACACGTCCAAGAGTTCTGCGCCAGCGCGAGCCATTGGGAGCAACGAGGTGAGCAGGAACGCGACATACCAGCCAGCAACGTCACATGTACTGGTCTTGCTGTCTGTCCTGTTTTTTGCCGCCGGCATGTCACGGCTGGGGCTTGGTGTCGCGGAAGTGATCGCCGCCGAGCCGGACCAGGAAAGTGCGACCGCGCCCACTTCGGTACCCGCCACCCCGGACCCGGGCGACCTACTGGCGTCTCTGCGTGCCAGGGAAGAGCGAATCACACAGGCCGAAGCTGCGCTGCAGGAACGGCAGGACAGGTTACACGCGGCAGAGGCTGAACTGGAACGCCAGATCGAGACGTTGATCGCGACAGAAGCCAGACTCGCAGCGACACTACGTCTGACAGAGACCGCTGCAGAGGATGACCTGCAACGCCTGACGACTGTATTCGAACATATGAAACCGGCACAGGCCGCCGATTTGTTCTCGCAAATGGACACAGAATTCGCCGCGGGGTTCATGGCGCGTCTGCGACCCGAATTCGCAGGAGAGGTCATGGCTGGTCTGGAACCAACCATCGCCTACGCCATCAGCGCAGTCCTGGCCGGACGTCACGCGCGAACGCCCCGAAACTGAAGCACCGCTGTTACAAATCGTGGCGCAGAAGCGGTTTGTTAACACCGCTTTGCAAAGATGAGACGTGGCGCAACCGGGTCGGCAACGACCGCGCCCTCTGGAAGCCACCCAAGACAAGGACCGAGGTTTGTCGTGATCGCAATAGTTGGAATTCTGATCGTCCTTGTCATGGTGTTTGGCGGCTACCTTGGGTCCGGCGGGACGATGGGCATCATCCTGAAGGCGCTCCCGTTCGAGATGGTCATGATTGGCGGCGCAGCAACCGGCGCGTTCGTTCTGGGCAATGACATCAGCACGATCAAAGCCACCGGTCGCGATATCGCGCGCGTATTCAAGGGCCCTAAATGGCAACCTGCCGACTATCGCGACATCTTGTGCCTGCTCTTCGAACTGATCTGGCTCGCACGGCAAAACCCGGTTGCTGTCGAAGAGCATATAGAGACCCCGGAAGCGTCAAGCATCTTTGGTCGCTATCCCAAAGTGCAGGCCGATCATGATGTGGTTGAACTGATTTGCGACACCATGCGGGCCGCATCAATGAACTACGATGACCCTCATCAGGTAGAAGAGGTTCTGGACAAGCGCCTCGTCGCGCAAAAGCATCATGCCCTTCACTCCAGTCACGCAGTTCAGGTCGTCGCTGATGCATTGCCCGCTCTTGGGATTGTGGCGGCTGTTCTAGGGATTATCAAGACGATGGGGGCAATCGATCAACCACCTGAAATTCTTGGAAAGATGATTGGCGGCGCTTTGACGGGAACATTTCTGGGTGTATTCCTCGCCTATGGCTTTGTCGGCCCCATCGCTGGCCGCATGCGTGCAATAGTTGAAGAAGATGATCATTTCTATCAACTGATCCGTGAAGTGCTGATCGCGAATCTTCACGCGCATCCTGCGAATATCTGCATCGAAGTCGGACGCCAGAACACCCCGCACCATCAGCGTCCGGATTTTGCAAATCTCGAAGCTGCGCTGCGCGACCTCAAGAAAAATGCGGCCTGACGATGCCAGACAAAATCCTGTTCCTCATCATCATTGCACTCACGATTTTCGGCGCTCCGGTTTCTGCGCAAGTCACCACGATCCCGGTGCGAGCAGGTGAACATATGGAGTTCACGCGGCTGGTTATCCAGATACCGTCGGAAAATAGCTGGCGTGTCACATCAGAAGGCCGGACAGGGCAATTGATTGTTGATGGTCCTGAATTGCGCTTCGATCTTTCTCAGACCTTCTCGAAAATTCCTCGAACCCGCCTGCGGGCGGTGCGAACGACATCGGATGGATTGGCGTTCGAGTTGGCGTGCGACTGCGCGTTGCGCGCATACGAGGACATACCCCAGTTCCTGGTGATCGATATTCTGGGCGACGTCACCAAGGCACCCAAGGAAACGCTGTCCAATCTCCGCCCACAAGCCCGCCCCGAAGGCTTGACGCGTAGTCAACCGGAGCAATCGCTTGAACTTGGGCGGGCGGGCCGGGATCTTGCGCGCCGTCTGCGCGGAAGCACAGACACTTCGTCAGAGCCCGCCTCGCTCCCGCTACATCCTGCCTTGGCGAATGAGCTGCTCCGCCCGAGCACCCTTTCGGACAACGAAGCCCCAACAGAAGCACAGCTCGCGCGTGAGGTTATCGCGCGCGAACTTGGGCGCGCGCTGTCCAATTCAGTCGCAATTGGCGCGCTGCAGCCCTCAGAGCATTTCAGTCAGGGGTCGGACAGATCTGACCTGAACGTCAATGGCGCATCCGGAACTGATAGTAGACTACATGACCATCTTGAATTGCCGCGCGATGACAGGCTCAGGACCACAGCCGCATCAGACCCCACATCCGAGATCTGTCGCATGCTCGCATCTATGGAGCTTCAGGGCGAACGACAGGACACTGGTCGATTGCCGGGACCGCCGTCCATTGACGGCGTTTTCGGCGAGTTCGATCAACTTGATCGAGGGCGATTGATCAGAGTAATCGGGCACTTTCTCAATATGGGTTTTGGAACAGAAGCCCGACTGGTTGCATCACTTCTGGCCCCTGATGATCCCTTGATCCGGCTCGTTCTGCCGATCAGCCATGCCGTCGACCTTGATCCGCACGCAGGCATGTCAGCACCAGAAGGTATCGCTTCTTGCGGTCCATCCGGCCTGCTTTGGGCGTTCTTGGTCGAGAACGGCTATCCTGTCAAATCGCATGAGTCCCTGAATATGCTCGTACAGGCAAGCGAGGCTTTGCCAGTGCCGTTGCGCTTGCATCTTGGGCCGGCTATCGTGCAGCGCTTGGTATCTCAGGGACATGTCAGCACGGCACAGCGCATACAGGCATCGATCAGCAGAGTGACACATGCCCAGACGCCGGAACTGCAACTCGCATCTGTGACTGTCGCGCTCGCCGCTTCCGATTCGGCACATGACAGAGAACTCGAAAATTCGTTGTCGCCCGAACTCTCTGACGAGGCACTGGTGTTTCTCTTGACGCGCCGGGATCTGCAAGGAGAAGGCGCGGAAGCTGAACTTGTCGCACTTGCCGAAGATCGACTTCTTGCATTGCGGGGAGATCCGCTTGCTGCTGAGATCACACGACTGTTGGCGCGCGCCTTGACGCGCAATTCGGCCTTCGACAAGTCATTCGAACTGGCAGCTTCTCGTCACAGCGGCTTGACCGCTGCACAGGCCAGCGACTTGCAGCATTGGATATTGGATGCATTGGTCCAAAGCGCTGATGATACTGTTTTCGTGGTGAATACCTTTTCGCAGCAACCTTGGGCGAATGCAGATTTGCCCTTTGATCTGCGCGAAACAATGGCGGCACGTCTGGATCGTCTCGGATTCGCTGATCAGGCAAGACTTCTGCGCGAAGCGAGACTCTCGGGGTTGGGGTCATTTCCCGATAATCACACAGATGACAGTCAATTGATGCCTTCAACGGGCGGAACTGCCGTTGCAGAAGAAGACGCAAGCGATGTGTTCAACATGCCGGACGTCGTCCGGGCAAGGACCGCGCAAGCACAGTTGCAAACGGAAAGGGACTCGGCCGCGCGAGTGCCGGTCGTCACAAACACTCAAGGCAGCTTGGAGGAGAATTCGATGGCTGGACCACCGTCTCAACTGCGGAATGTGTCAGATACACTGGAATCGGGTATCAGCACATTGCCCCGGGAAGTGGTTGGGCAGGCGTCAAGTGCTGCACTGGCACCGCAAGACCCAGATCTCGGACTGCTGTCACAAGCGCGGACCGCCCTTGATGACAGCGAAGGCTTGCGAATGCGATTGCAGGCGATGCTCGCCCAACCTCGATCAGAGGAAGGACAAGAGTCTGACTGAAACTCATCTCGAAACCGCGATATTGCACCAATCCGCGGGCTTGACCTGACGCTCCCAAAGGGATCAGCGACTCAATAAGGGAAATTTCCGCATCGACGCAATTGTAACGGCATGCCCGGCCGAGGGGCAGCGACCTGAAAGGCGTCATTCATGACATATCTTATGCAGGGTCTGCGACGCGTGGCGAAATTTTCGGGGAGAGCGGCGACGCTCTTGGCATGCCGTCGATACGCTTGAGAGTATCATCTCGGTTGGGTTAGGGTGGTAGGGTAAGTGTGGCGCAGGCTGCGTAACGACATGAGATCAAGTGGGAGCGGATTTATGGTAACCAAACGACTTCGTCAGAGCGATCAGCACCTACTGGCAGCGCGCTTGATCGACCAGCAATCCATGCTTGCTCACCCGCGCCTTTCCAGTGCCGTTGGCCAGTACTTGGATGGCTTCTTGCAAGGTAAGCTGCCGGTTCTCGGCGATCGTGTAGCCAACCCACAGCACACCGTTCAGCAACACGCCAATGGCTTCATTATGGTCCGCAGTAGCGCGCGCTGCCGCAAGATGAGCGCCTGCTTGCCCCAGACCGACGCAGCGAGGGACAAGAGCGTGGTCTCGCCAAGCAAGGAATCACCGCGTCATTGCAGGACGCAGCAGCGTTCACGCAGTGCCAGCAACCGTCAGGAGAAGGCCGGAGATGCGATAAGGATCATCAGCGGATTGTCGCGGCACAGCGTGCCGAGGCTGATCATGCAGTCCTCGGCGCTGCCGTTCAATACGCGCCCGGCGAAGATGCCAGTTGCCGAGCACCAGCAGCAGCACGTCGGAGTGGCCGATCACCACGACATGATGGTTGTGATCATGCCAACCCATCTGATGGACCGTCCGCAAACGCTGCGTCGGCATCGAGGCCACCAGCAAGCCAACAGAAAGTTCGGGACCATGATTGATCAGCTTGTTGAACGCCCCGGTCGGGGATCGGTGGAAATGGGAGCGCAGGGACGGATCTCAATCCGGTCACCCTAGTTCCAGACCATCTAGGTCCACGACGATTGCTGCATGATCACTGGCATGCGGGCGATGCGCGCCGACATCGGTCAATCGCGTTTCCGTCGCCCGATGCGCCGCCCTGTCCAGACCCGCTCGCAGCACGCGTGGCACCACGTCCCGCCAGCGTTGTGCCAGTGCAGGCGATGCCAGAACCGCGTCCGGGCAAGCATAGTGATCGTCCTGCGCGTTGTAATAGGTCCAGCGCTCGGCGCTCGGCATCCGTGCCAACAGATCGACCGCGAAAGGTGGCAGCAACGGCGCGATGGCGGGAACAGCGTTTGCAATGTCCGAGGGTTCATTCAAATCCCCAAGGATCATCCAGTGCGCGCCCGGATCTGTCGCAAATTCATGCTCGACCAGCTTGCGCACAGCAAGCGCTTCCATGCGCCGGACAGGCCAGGCGCGTTCCAGATCAGGCCAAGGCGCTTTGAAGTGGCAGTGAAACAGGGTCAACTCACCGACCCGAAATCGCAGGCAATCGCGTCGGAAGATCGGGGTATCCGCCCGTATTCCGTCGGGTGCTGGCAGGCCCAGCATCTCGGGTGTCAGTTCCGCGTGACTGCGCACATCCTCAAGCGGCCTGCGGCTGAGAACAGCCAGATCACGACCGCCTCCATCATTACCGGGCAGGCAGATGCGATGCGGATAGGAATGTCCACCAGCGTGACGCAGCAGGTGGTCGTGGAAGAACTCGAGTGTGACAAGATTGAACACTTCCTGCAGGCAGATCATATCCGCATCGGCGCGCGCCAGCACGGCAGCGGTCAGTCGTCTGTCCGCCAGATCAAGCGCGATGGCCTCGGGTGTGGTGTCGTCTGGCACATCATGATCACGCGCGCCATCAAAGCGCATGCGACCCTCACGGCGGCGCAGGCGCAGGTTCTGGACATTGAACGTGACGATCCGCATGATCCCTGCATGATCTCCCGCAGGGCAACTGGTCAAGCGCAAAACGTGCCTGAGCCGACGGTGGGGTCTTGCGCAGAGCGGTCTTCAGCCGAAGAACTCTGTCATTGCCGCGGCCGCAAGGACCAGTCTATCCTGCGCGACTGATGACGGAAGGAGACACAAGATGAACGACGCTGTCAGCCTGAGCGCGCAAGATCATGTGCTATGGATCCGCCTGAACCGGCCCGATGCACTAAATGCGATCGACAGTGCGATGATCGACGGGCTGCAAGCAGCATGGCACAGGCTGGCGGCAGAGCGCGATCTGCGCGTGGGAGTGGTGATCGGCGAAGGCGGGCGGGCCTTCAGTGTGGGGGCCGACATCAAGGCCGGAACTCGGCCCGGCGATCTGGCCCGCATCCTGCCCGGCATCGGCGTCGAGGTCGGAAAACCGCTGATCGCTGCGGTTTCAGGGCATTGTGTCGGCGGAGGTCTGGTGCTGGCTTTGGGCTGCGATCTCCGCATCGCCACCCATTCCGCAAAATTTGCTTATCCCGAGCCGAAAATCGGCACGACAGGGGGCAATGCCAGCACGCTGACGCGCTACATGCCTCATGCGATTGCGATGGAAATGCTGTTCACCGGCGATCCGTTGCCCGCAGAGCGCGCCTATCAAATTGGTTTTGTCAATCGTCTGACAGACGACATTGATCTGGAACGCGTGGCCCGCGAGATGGCCGCGCGGATTGCCGGAAACGCGCCGCTGGTGGTTCAGGCCATGAAGCAGCTCGTACGGCTGGGCGAGCCGCGCAATCCGATCGAACAGGCTGGTGTCGTGGAGCGTTTGCTTGCTGATATTCGCGGCAGCGACGACGAAGCCGAAGGACGCGCAGCCTTTCGCGAAAAGCGCCCGCCCAATTTTACTGGCCGACCAAGCGGTCAGCACGATTGAACAAACACCTGCATGAGACGATAAACGCACGGAATCGAACGATAACGCCTGTGAAAAGCTCATCCGTCATGTAAGAAACTGGATCATCTGTCATCGTGACGATGACCGACCGCCTTGGCGACGGTGATGGTGCGATCCGCATCGTCGGAACCAGGACAGGATCGCGTTGCGCCATTTCGATAGACGAAGCCCCGACCACTGGCCGGGGCTTCATGTTCAGCCACAGGAAGAGAGCTGCGCTTATTGCAAGGCCATGATCGCGTTGACTTCCGCGTCGCCATTGTCGGCGATGAACGCGTCCCAGACCGATGTCACGGCTGCCTGAAAAGCTGCCGCGTCGATATCGGAATTCACCACCATGCCGCGGCCTTCCAGTTCTGCTATCATCGCGGCTTCATTCGCAGCCGCCATTTCACGCTGCATGGCAACGGCTTCGGCAGCAGCTTCCATGATCGCGGTTTGCTCGCTCTCGCTCAGACCGTTGAAGCGGTTGGCATTCATCATGAAGCCCAGCGCCGAATAGGCGTGATTGG
>JAFIEL010000044.1 GCA_020832585.1 Natronohydrobacter sp.
TGCTTATCGGCCACTGGAAAAGGGCCACACACGCGAAGAGCAGAACCTGCCTGCTTCAGACATAGGGCCGGACAGGGCCTCGCGCAAGGGCGATCCAGAGCTTGACGCATGTTCTTCTTTCGTTCAATCTGATCGCATGGCCGGCATTGACCTGATCCCCATTGACCTGATCCCTGCCCAACCGGGCCGCGTTCTGGCGCGGGGCGTATGCCGCTGCCTGACCAGCCTTGGTTTCGCGCCCCTGACCGAATTCACGCCAACACGCGGTTTGCGCGTCGATGTGATGGCGCTGGGACCGAAGGGAGAGATCTGGGTGGTGGAATGCAAATCCTCCCGCGCGGATTTCCAGTCAGATCACAAATGGCAAGGGTATCTCGACTGGTGCGACCGGTTCTTCTGGGCCGTGGACCCTGATTTTCCGCAAGACCTTTTGCCGCCCGACTCCGGTCTGATCCTTGGCGATGGCTTCGGGGCCGAAGTGATGCGCCTGCCGGACGCGACCCCGCTGGCCCCTGCACGGCGCAAGGCGCTGGTGCAGGGCTTCGCGCGTCAGGCGGCGCTGCGGCTCGCCCGCCTGCATGACCCCCATGATGCAAGCATGGGATAGCCGCTAGCGGCTTGCGCCATGCGCGCCGATCAGATGCAGCGCCGCAGAACCGCCCCGCAAGGCCAGCCCGCGCAAGCCGCGCAGCATCGCAGGACTGGAGGGCGTGACGGGCAGGGGCATCTGATCCGCGCTGATCTGGCCAAGACAAAGCTCTGCCAGCAACCGGCCGAACACCGTGCCCGGCGCGATCCCGCGCCCGTTATAGCCAGAGATCGACCACAGCCCCTGTGCGGGCTGGTGCAGCCGGGGCAGGGCGTCCGATGTGGTGCCAATCCGGCCCCACCATCCCGTCTGCAACGCCACACCGCGCAAGCCCGGATATAGCCGCACCATCTGGCGGGTGGCCCATGCGCGATGCACGGCCCCGTCCAGCGCGCCAAGCTGGCCGACCGATCCGATGATGAACCGCCCCGCCGCATCCAGCCGGAAAGAGGTCAGAACCTTGTGGGTGTCCCATCCCCCTTCGCCACCGGGCAGGATCTCGGCGCGCAACTCGGGCGGCAGCGGGTCGGTCGCGAAGTTGAAATAGGGCAGGATGACCTGTTCGCGGGCGCATTCGGGCCGGGGCGCGCTCGTGAATGTATCCGTGGCAAGAATGACCTGCCGCGCCTGCACCTGTCCCTGCGGTGTCGAAACCTCCCAGCCCTGCACCCTCTCGCGCAGGCCCGTCACCGGGCTTTGTCCGAAAATGCGCGCCCCATGCGTCATCGCCGCGCGCGCCAGCCCGCGCGCATAGGCCAGCGGCTGGATCGTTCCTGCGCGCGGGTCAAAGAGCGCGGCCTGAAAGGCGGTGCTGCCCGTGCGCGCGGCGGTTTCCGGGGCATCCAGCAGGGTGACAGCACCCCCGAGGCTTTGCCATTGCGCCGCACGCGCCCGCAAGGCCGCGATCCCTGCGGCATCTGGCGCGCAATGCAATGTGCCCACTGGCATGGCCTCGCAACTGATCGCTTCCTCTACCACGATCTGCCAGACCTCCGCTGGGGCGTTCCCCAGACAGTCCAGCAAGCGCGGTCCATACTGCGGTCCGGCCCGCGCGATCACATCCTGCGGCATCAGCCACAGCCCGGCATTGACCAGCCCGACATTCCGCCCAGACCCGCCTGCGCCGGGGGCTGCCGCCTCCAGCACCACGACATCCACACCCGCGCGCGCCAGATGCAGCGCCGCCGACAGCCCGGTATAGCCCGCGCCGATCACAGCCACATCGGCCTTTGCCGCGCCCGACAGGGGCGGGCAATCGGGTGCAGGGGGCGCAGTCACCCCCCACAGGCCGGGGCCGTCAGATGTCAAAGCGCACCCCTTGCGCAAGCGGCAGGGCGTCGGAATAGTTGATCGTGTTGGTGGCGCGCCGCATATAGGCTTTCCATGCATCCGAGCCGCTCTCGCGCCCGCCGCCGGTTTCCTTCTCGCCACCGAATGCGCCACCAATCTCGGCCCCCGATGGCCCGATATTCACATTCGCGATCCCGCAATCCGACCCGGCTGCGGAAAGGAACGTCTCAGCCTCGCGCAAGTCTCGCGTGAAGATGCACGAGGACAGACCCTGCGGCACATCGTTTTGCAGCGCAATCGCCTGATCGAGCGTGTCATAGGACATGACATAAAGGATCGGGGCGAAGGTCTCGGTCCGCACGATCTCACTTTGCGCGGGCATCTCGACAATCGCCGGGCGCGCATAGGCCCCGCCCGCCACACCTTCGACCACCTCGCCACCATGCACCGTGCCGCCCTCGGCGCGCGCCTGATCGAGTGCCGCCTGCATCCGCGCCAGCGCATCCGCGTCGATCAGCGGGCCGACCAGCGTGCCCTCGGCGCGCGGATCTCCAATCGGCAGGCTGGCATAGGCGCTTGCCAGTTTCGCAACCAGCCCTTCGCGCAGGCTCTCATGCACGATCAGACGGCGCAGCGAGGTGCAGCGCTGCCCGGCCGTGCCCACTGCCGAAAAGACAATCGCGCGCACCGCCATGTCCAGATCCGCCGACGGGGCCACGATCATCGCGTTATTGCCGCCGAGTTCCAGAATCGAACGTCCGAAGCGCTCGGCCACTTTCGGGGCCACGATCCGCCCCATTCGCGTTGATCCCGTGGCCGAAACCAGAGGCACACGCGGGCTCTTCACCAGCGCATCCCCGAGGTCAGCGCCGCCGATGACCAATTGCACCAATCCTTCCGGCGCGTCGCCAAAGCGCGCCAGCGCCCGGTCCAGAACCGCCATCGTCGCCAAGGCGGTCAGGGGCGATTTCTCGGACGGTTTCCAGATCACCGGATTGCCGCAGACAAGCGCCAGCGCCGCATTCCACGACCAGACCGCAACCGGAAAATTGAAGGCCGTGATGACAGCGGTCGGCCCCAGCGGGTGCCATGTTTCCATCATCCGGTGGCCGGGGCGTTCGCTGGCAATGGTCAGCCCATACAGCTGGCGCGACAGGCCGACCGCGAAATCGCAGATATCGATCATCTCCTGCACTTCGCCCAGGCCTTCAGAGGTGATCTTGCCCGCTTCCAGCGTCACCACAGCCCCGAGTGCGTCCTTGGCCGCGCGCAATTCCTCGCCCAAGAGCCGCACCAACTCGCCCCGCCGCGGCGCAGGCACACTGCGCCAGACGCGAAAGGCAGCATCCGCCCGGTCAAGCACCCGCACCATCTCTGCGGGCGGGGTCTGATGCACCCGTGCGATTTCGCGCCCGTCAATGGGACTTGTCGCGCTCAGATCACCACCGGACAGCACATCTGCACCCAGACCCAGGGTGCTCAGGGTTGGCTCAAGCGTCATGTCGTTTCCTCCTGCTTTGCGTCCCCTCGCGAGGGGGCTTCTTGCGCGCAGACAATCATGTTCCGCCCGCAGGGCCAAGGCACAAAGCCACAAAAAAGCCCGGCGCAGGGCCGGGCTTGATCTTCAGCACGTCAAAGGTAGTGCTATTGCGGCAGTTGTTCCAACACCTCGTTGAAGGCCGCCGTGAAGCCGATCAGGGACATGTTCAGATCAACTGTCTGGTCGGGGGCCGCGACGGGCACCAATGTCCAGGTCGCGCGCGCACCGCGCCGGAAAGCGTCGATCTCCTCGCCCGTGAACCCCACACGCGCGACACAGCCAATGGCGGTGCAGAAGGTGAAAGGATAGCGCTTCGCCGCCCCGCCATCGACCTGCATGACCAGTTGCGCGGTGAGCAGGGTTTCCAGCGGCGTCAGGATTGTCGCGCCCGCGACGGCGTCCTGTCCGGGCGGCAGCGGAAAGAGCGAGATTTCTGCCGTGGCATTGCCTTCGCCATCGCGCAGAAGCTGATACATCTGGCAGGGGTCTTCCTCGTCAGGAATACGCACGCAAACCATTTCCCAGTCGCCATGCGTGTTGCCTACATAGCTCTCGCCGTCCTGCCCGTCGCCGATCACCTCGCCCGTAGAGAGCGCCATCGCAGGCGATTCCGCCGCTGCGGGGGCTTGCGGGGCAGCGGGTTCTTCAGCGGTCTGGGCCGACGCGTGAGTTGCGAAAAGCGCGAGGATCGCAGCAGCGCCGATCAGTCGTGCCTGGGTGAATTGCGGTGATGCCAAAGTCGGAAATGTCATAATGTGTCCTTCACATCCTCGTCCTGATTGCCGATGTGGTAACATGCGCCCAAATCGCTGTCAGTTGAAAAACGAAAGCCAAAACCTGCTTGTGATCGTCATGGGACAGAACCGGTTTCATGGCTGAAATTTACACAAGCCCGCGCCACTGCGCCTCTCTGGTGTGGTCCGAACGAATAAAAAACAAGGACCCAAAGGCCCTTGTTTCACTTGTATTTTTTTCGCTCCCTGTCGGACTGGCCGACGAATTGAGCAGACCGTAAGCGGAAATCTTGCAGCCGTCAACAAAAAACCTGCCGCATTGATTTTCGTATCCCGACTGTGAATTGACCGATCTTGACAAGCCCATTCCTGCGCAGTTGCCAGCGAAAAAAGGCTGCACCCGAAGGTGCAGCCAGTCTGACAGGGAGGAACATGCGACAACAGAGGGAGGATTCGCTGTTTCGCATGGGTTAACCCTAAGACCGAATGGTAAAGATTCGCTTTCCAAAGCGTTGCGGCCTGCCTTACCTTGCGCGCTGGCGGCAACGCGTTGAGGCATGACAAATCTGTGTGACCGGGAGGTATGAGTGGTGACGGAACAGGAACCTATTTTCGTTGGGGGTGGGGGCGAGGACGCGCGCATGCCACAGATCCTGCGTCTGGGATATGGCAACCGGCATGGCCTGATCGCCGGGGCGACCGGCACGGGCAAGACGATCACGATGCAGATCCTCGCCGAAGAATTCTCGAACGCGGGCGTTCCGGTGTTTCTGACCGACATCAAGGGCGATTGCAGCGGCATGTCCCTGCCGGGCACCCCGCGCGGCGGGTTGGAGCGGCGGGCGGAAGCCATCGGGCTCGAAGGCTATGGCTATCGCGAAAGCCCGGTGATCTTCTGGGATTTCTTTGGCGAGCATGGCCATCCGGTGCGCGCGACCATCGCCGAAGTGGGGCCGCTTCTCTTGTCGCGCATGCTCGATCTGACCGAGGCACAGGAAGGTGTGATCAATGTGGCCTTCCGTATCTCGGATGATGAAGGGTTGCCCATCCTCGATCTGAAGGATCTGCGCGCGATGCTCAGCTTTCTGGGCGAGAACCAGCGCGAGATTTCGCAGACCTATGGCAATGTCACGACCGCCAGCATCGGGGCGATCCAGCGCAAACTGCTGGTGCTGGAAAATCAGGGGGCCGCGCATTTCTTCAGCGAACCGGCCCTCGAACTTGCGGACCTGATGCGCGTGGCCCCTGACGGGCGCGGCTATATCTCGATCCTGCATGCCGAACGGCTGATGCGCACGCCGCAGCTTTACGCGACCTTCCTGCTGTGGCTGTTGTCGCAACTCTTCGAGGATCTGCCCGAGGTGGGCAACCCCGACAAGCCGGTGCTGGTCTTCTTCTTCGACGAGGCGCATCTTCTGTTCAACGGAGCCCCCCGCGCGCTGGTGGAAAAGGTCGAGCGTGTGGCGCGGCTGATCCGGTCGAAAGGGGTGGGGGTCTATTTCGTCACGCAAAACCCCGATGACGTGCCCGACACGGTTCTGGGCCAGTTGGGCAACCGGGTGCAGCATGCGCTGCGCGCCTTCACCGCGCGCGACCAGCAGGCGTTGCGGCGCGCGGCGCAGACCTATCGCCCGAACCCGCGTTTCGATATTGCCGATGCGATCCGCGATGTGGGGGTGGGCGAGGCCGTGACCTCTTTTCTGGAAGACAAGGGCAATCCGGGTATCGCCGAACGCACGATGATCCGACCGCCCAGCAGCCTGATTGGCCCGATCGAAGACGGACAGCGCCAGATGCTGATGCTGCGCTCGCCCGTCGCGGGCAAATATGAGCGGATGGTGGACAGCGATTCCGCGCATGAGATGCTGGCGCGCCGCGCAGAAGCTGCGGCACGCGAGGCAGAGGCCGCGATAAAGGCCGTAGAGGTCGAGCAAGAACGCGCGCGCGAGTTCAATTCCGCCCGAAGGTATGAACCTGCGGCGCGCAATGCGCCACGCCAGACCACGACACGCGCGCCTGCCGCGCGGCGCGGCGATACGGCTGTGGATGCCTTTGCCAAGTCGATGGCGCGCCAGCTTGGCACGCGCACAGGGCAGGCGCTGGTGCGCGGGGTGTTGGGGGGCTTGCTGAAAGGGCGATGACAGGGCCTGTCGGGCAAACGCGCGCGCCGGGGGCGCCCCCCCCCCCCCCCCGCACGCCTGCGCGCGCTTTTGGGGCTGGCCCCTTTCGCCCGCGCGCAAGCTGCGCTAAAGGCTAGCGCCTGAAAACACGGAGTCTGCACGCATGAAATTCCTCGATCTGGCCAAGGTCCATATCCGCTCTGGTGGCGGCGGGTCCGGCTGCGTGTCGTTCCGGCGCGAGAAATTCATCGAATATGGTGGCCCTGATGGCGGCGACGGGGGCCGGGGCGGCGATGTCTGGGCCGAGGTCGTGGACGGGCTGAACACGCTCATCGATTTCCGCTTCCAGCAGCATTTCTTCGCCAATTCCGGCCAGCCCGGCATGGGCAAGGGGCGCACGGGCAAGGACGGGGCTTCTGTCACCTTGCGCGTGCCTGTGGGTACTGAAATTCTGGATGAGGATCAGGAAACCGTCATCGCCGATCTGACTGAAGTCGGGCAGCGGGTGCTTCTGGCCAAGGGGGGAAATGGCGGCTGGGGCAATCTGCAGTTCAAATCCGCCACCAATCAGGCCCCGCGCCGCGCCAATTCAGGTCAGGAGGGCGTCGAGCGCACCATCTGGCTGCGCCTGAAACTGATCGCGGATGCAGGGCTTGCGGGTCTGCCCAATGCAGGAAAATCGACTTTTCTGGCCGCAACCTCGAACGCGCGCCCCAAGATTGCGGATTACCCGTTCACCACGCTGCACCCCAATCTGGGTGTTGTGGGTGTGGACGGGCGCGAATTCGTCATGGCCGATATTCCGGGTCTGATCGAAGGGGCCAGCGAGGGCCGGGGCTTGGGCGACCAGTTTCTGGGCCATGTCGAACGCTGCGCCGTGCTGTTGCAGCTTGTCGATGGCACATCGGAAGGTGTGGCCGAAGATTGGCGCATCATCGACCATGAGCTGGACGCCTATTCGCATGATGTGGCGATGAAGCCGCGGATCATTGCGCTCAACAAGATCGACGCTTTGGACGACGAGGAACGCGCAGAGAAGAAAGCCGCGCTCGAAGCGATCTGCGGGCGGTCTGTGCATATGATCTCAGCGGTTTCGGGCGAAGGAATGCAGGACATCTTGCGCGCGCTCATGGCGCGGATCGACAAGGGCAAGCCCAAGGACGAGGATGACGAGATATGGCAACCCTGAGTGCGAGCGCAACCCTTGCGGGCGCGCGGCGCGTGGTGGTCAAGATCGGCTCGGCGCTGTTGGTCGAGCAGGGCGCGCTTCGGGCTGACTGGTTGCATGCGCTGGCGGAAGATGTGGCCGAATTGCGCGCGGGCGGTGCAGATGTGGTGCTGGTCTCCTCCGGCTCCATCGCGCTGGGGCGCGGTGCGCTGAAACTGCCCGCAGGCCCGCTGGCATTGGAGCAAAGCCAGGCCGCGGCTTCGGTCGGGCAGATCCGGCTGGCGCGCGCCTATGAGGAAGTGCTTGCGCCCCATGGCATCACCACGGGTCAGGTCTTGCTGACGCTGGAAGACACCCATGACCGCCGCCGCTACCTCAACAGTCGCGCGACACTGGCAACGCTGCTAGGTCTGGGCGTGGTGCCGATTGTCAACGAAAACGACACAATCGCGACCGATGAAATCCGCTATGGCGACAATGACCGCCTTGGCGCGCAGGTGGCGGTGACGATTGGCGCGGATTTGCTGGTGCTCTTGTCCGATGTGGACGGGCTTTATACCGGCAATCCGCAGACGGACCCTGCCGCGCAGCATTTCGAACTGGTGGACACCATCACGCCCGAGATCGAGGCGATGGCGGGCGAACCCACCTCGGCGCTGTCCAAGGGCGGGATGAAAACCAAGGTCATGGCCGCGAAAACGGCTGTCTCGGGCGGCTGCGCCATGATCATCACGGCAGGCGCGGGGCTGCACCCGCTGCGGGCTTTGCGGACCGGCGCGCGCGCGACCCTGTTTGTGGCGCAGGGCGACCCGCGATCAGCGCGCAAACGCTGGATTGCGGCGATGAAGCCCAAGGGCGTGGTGCATGTCGATGCGGGTGCCGTCGCCGCGCTCGGGCAGGGCAAATCGCTCTTGCCCGCAGGCGTGACACGAGTCGAAGGCATATTCTCGCGCGGCGATGCGGTCACGATCATGGGGCCAGAGGGCGCGCTTGGCGTGGGGCTCGCTGGCTATGACAGCCTTGAGGCCAGCGCGATTGCAGGCCACCAGTCGCGCGAGATTGCGCAGATACTGAACTATCCGGGGCGCGTGGCGCTCATTCACAGGGACGAGATGGCATTATGAGCGAAATCAGCGAGACCATGTTGGAGATGGGCAAAAAGGCCCGCGCTGCCGCACAGGTGCTGGCGACCGTCAGCCCGGAAGCAAAGACCCACGCCCTGGAAGCCGCTGCCGAGGCCTTGCTTGCCGCGAAAGCCGACATCCTTTCAGCGAATGCCCGCGATCTTGAGGCAGCCCGCGACAAGGGTCTGTCGGGCGCCATGCTGGACCGGCTGATGCTGGATGACGCGCGCCTGAATGGCGTCGCCGATGCGCTGCGCGTGGTCGCTGGCCAGCCCGATCCGGTGGGTGCCGTGATCAGCGAATGGGACCGGCCCACGGGGCTGCATATTCAGCGCGTGCGCACGCCCTTGGGCGTGGTGGGCGTGATCTATGAATCGCGCCCCAATGTCACGGCGGATGCCGGTGCGCTGTGCCTGAAAGCCGGGAATGCCGTGATCCTGCGCGGTGGCTCCGAGAGCTTCCATTCCTCGCGCGCGATCCATGCAGCACTTGTGACCGGGCTGATCGCGGCAGGACTGCCTGAAGATGCCATCCAGCTTGTCCAGACCACCGACCGCGCCGCCGTGTCGGACATGCTGCGCATGGTCGAACATATCGATGTGATCGTGCCGCGCGGGGGCAAGGGGCTTGTGGGGCTGGTGCAGCGCGAAGCGCGCGTGCCGGTCTTCGCGCATCTCGAAGGGATCTGTCACATCTATGTCGATGCCTCGGCAGACCCCGAGAAAGCACGGCGCGTGGTGTTGAACGCCAAGACCCGGCGCACCGGCATTTGCGGGGCGGCGGAATGTCTGCTGATCCATCGCGACATCGTGGACGGGCTTGGCGCGCAGATCATCGCTGATCTGGTGGACAAAGGGGTCGAGGTGCGGGCAGGCGCGGGCTTGCAGCATCTGCCCGGAGTGGTAGCGGCCACGTCCGAGGATTTCGGCAAGGAATATCTCGACATGATCATCGCGGCTGCGGTGGTTGACGATGTCGAGGGCGCGATAGACCATATCCGCCGCTACGGGTCGCAGCATACCGAATCCGTGATTGCCGAGGATGCGGGCGTCGTGCAGAAATTCTTCGCAGGGCTCGACAGTGCGATCCTGATGCACAACGCCTCGACCCAGTTCGCGGATGGGGGGGAATTCGGGCTGGGGGCGGAAATCGGCATCGCCACTGGCAAGATGCACGCCCGCGGGCCTGTTGGTGCCGAGCAACTGACCAGCTTCAAATATCTGGTGACAGGGGACGGGACCGTGCGCGGCTAAGACAGCGTGAACCCAGCATGCGAGACGGGCCGCAGCCCGTCACGCGCTTTGCGCAGGGTCCAGCAGGTTCAGGGCTGGATGCAATCGGTGCTCAGACCCTTGCAGGCCAGGAACATGCCGCTCATACCGCCCAGATCATTGCCGGTCTGGAAAATACCGGCAGCCTCGTCAGCAAACGGGCCATAAAAGGCACCGAGCATATCGCCATCCGCCAGCGCTCCCTGAAACAGGATGATGCTGTCATCGGTTGTGGTGAACTGCCCGTTAGAGGCATTGATGGTGATATTGCTGAAGCTGGCATTGAGCGCAGTGCCATCTTCGAAACTGCCATCCATCCGCACCGACAGAACACCCTGATTGAAATCCGCGACCATTTGCACAGAACCATTCACCATCCCCGAAGGTCCATTGGCCAGCCCGGCACCCGCATGGAAGGCGCCTGTGTACTGCGTGCGGTCCTGCGGCAGGTTGACAGGGCCGCCAGAGGCATCGGGACTGGTCGAATGGACATAGATCGACTGGCCTTGCAGATTGCCGTCCAAGACCTGCAGGATGTTGAAATTGCCCACGAAAGCATATTGGCCATGCATGCGCTGCAGCAACACGCCTTCGGCGCTGGTGCCGTCCGGCCCGCCGGTCACGATGCAGCGCCCCAGTGTCGCGTCCACACATTCCACGCTCATCCCGGCCATCGGGCCATCGGTCATCTGCAACAGAATCTGACCACTCGGCGCGCGCGACACATCGGCGCGGGCCTCGGTGACAGTATTCGAAGGACCGACCGAAAGCGTGTTGGAAGGGGGTGCTGCCGTGATGCTCTTGCCACCGCCACATGCAGCGATCACCACAGACGCTGCCGCGAGAAGCGGCATTGCCAGAAACTTGCCCATATCTGCCTCATTTTATTGTATTTTAGGCAAATAATTCTCTTTTGAACCGTGCATGTCAAGGATGCACAGTTTCCTGCGCTTTCGTCATGGGGGAATTGCGACAGAAATGACTCACTCCAGCTCCCAGGGTATCGTGAAACTGTCAAGCAGCGCGCCCATGCGCGCGGCGTCTGCGTCGTCATCTGCCGCGATCCGTGCCACCAACCCGCGATTGCGGGTTTCGACAACTTCGGTGACATGCGCGGCAATCGCGGCATCCCGCAGCGCGGCATCCAGCACCCGCGCAATAGCCATGCGACGCAGATCAGGCTTGAAAACCTTGCCAACGGCGGTTTTCGGCAACTCGGCCAGCACCTCGATATGCTTGGGCAGTGCCGCGCGTTCGGAAATGCGCGGGGTGACATGGGCCAGCAGCGCCTCGGGCGTGACCGACGATCCGCTGACCAGTTCGACATAGGCGCAGGGCAATTCACCCGCGACCGCATCAGGCTGGCCGATCGCACCCGCAAAACTGACCTCAGGGTGTGAGAGCAGCGCGTCCTCGATCTCGGCCGGGTCGATATTATGCCCGCCCCGGATGATCAGATCCTTCTGCCGTCCGGTGATGAACAGATAGCCATCACCATCGAGCCGCCCCAGATCGCCCGTGCGCAGATAACCCCCCGGCGCATAAAGATCGCGGTTCTTGGCGTCATCCGTATAGGTGGGGGGCGTCACACCGGGATTAAGGATGCAGATTTCACCCACCTCATCAGTCGCACATTCCGTGAAGCCACCATTCGTGGCGCGCAGGATTTTCACCTCCGTATAGGGCAGGGGATAGCCCACAGAGCCGATCTTCTTGGCCCCGTCCACAGGGTTGCAGGACACAAGGCAAGTGGCCTCTGTCAGCCCGTAACCTTCGGCGATCTGCACACCGGTCGCCAGTTCAAAGCGGCGATACAGCTCGCGCGGCAGCGCCGCAGAGCCGGAAATGCCCGTGCGCAGGCTGGAAATATCGGCATCGACCTTGCGTTGCATCAGCGCGGCCAGTGCCGTGGGCACGGTGATCATGAATGTGACGCCCCAGCGTTCGATCAGCTTCCAGAAATTGTCGAACACCCCCTCGCCGCGATAGCCTTGCGGTGTGGGAAAGACCACATGCGCGCCCGACATAATGCAGCACATCAGGATCGGATAGGCGGCAAAGACGTGAAACAGCGGCAGCGGGCAGAGCAGCACGTCCTTTTCCGTGAACAGCAGTTCCGCGCCCAGCCAGCCATTATAGATCATGCCCGAATAATGGTGCTGCGCCAGTTTCGGCATGCCCGTCGTGCCGCCAGTGTGGAAATAGGCCGCGATGCGGTCCTCGGTCGGGGACTCGAATGTCAGCCGGTGGCTCGGCTGCGCGGCCAGTTCGCGGGCGAAATCCAGCACGCGGGCGCGGTGCCGGGGCGTGAATTTGGGCCGGATGAAGGGCACGATCCAGCTTTTCGGCGGGCTCAGATGCGGCAGCATATCCACTTCCAGCACCGTTTCCACATCCGGGGCCAGTGCGACGGCTTTCGCCACCTTCTGCGCGACATCGGTCTTGGGAAAGGCGCGCAGCGTCACGACAACGCGCGCGCCCGTCTCGCGCAAGAGTTCGGCGATCTTGTCAGGCTCCAGCAGCGGATTGATCGGCGCCACGCGCGCGGCTGTCATACCGCCCAGAAGCGTGATCGCGGTTTCATTCAGGGTTGGCAGGACATAGGCGACCGTATCCTCTGCGCCCAGCCCAAGGCTGCGGAACAGATTGGCCGCCTGCGTGACACGGCCCTTGACCTCGGCCCAGCTCAGCGTCTGCGCCTTCGCGCCGGGGCCAGAGAACATCTGAAAGCTGATCGCCGGGCGGTTGCCATGCCTCGCGGCAACCTGTTCCAGCGCCTGATAGACAGTGACGGGCAGATCGCGCGCCGCATAGGGCATCTCTGCTCCAAGCGCGCGCAGATCGGCATTGGTCTTGAACTGGTGCATGGTCGTGCCTCCCTTTGGGGCAAAGCAGACCACGCCACGGCAAAGGGATCAAGAGGGCGTCAGACCTCGCGCGGGCGCGCAGCCAGCCAGATCAGTGCGCTGCCTGCCAGCACAAGGAAGGGCAGCATGGCCATATTGACCAGCGTCCAGCCTGTCTGTGCATCGCCGCCCGCGCAATTCATCAGCGTGCCGGAACTGAGCGAGGCCACGAACACCCCCCCGAACACGATCATGTCATTCATGCCCTGAACCCGCCCGCGTTCTTCGGGCTTATGCGCGGCGGTCAGCATGGTTGTGGCCCCGATGAAGCCGAAATTCCAGCCAATCCCGAGCAGGATCAACGCGATATAGAATTGCTCAAGCTCCACCCCGGTCATGGCCACAGCACCCGCCGCCGCGAGGATCACCAGACCCGAGCCGACAATCATGCGCGAGCCAAACCGGGCAATCAGATGACCGGTGAAGAACGAGGGCGCATACATCGCCAGAACATGCGCCGATACGATATTCGCCGCATCCGAAGTATCAAACCCGCAGCCCACAACTGCCAGCGGGGTCGAAGTCATCACCAGATTCATCAGCGCATAGGCAACCGTCCCGCAGATCACCGCCACCGCGATCACCGGCACGCTCAGCAACTCGCGCCGCGACCGGCCTGCATCCATGGCGCTGTCGGGCTTGGGGGGCGTAGGGATATCCAGCGCGCTCAAAAGCAACATGCCCGCAATGTTCAGCCCGATCACGGTCAGATAGGTGGCCAGAAACGGGATCGGCATGGCGTCGGTGGTGAAGGACACCAGTTGCGGCCCGAATACCGCCGACAGCAGCCCCCCCGCCATGACATAGGAAATCGCCTTGGGCCGGAACTCGGGGCTGGCCGTATCTGTTGCCGCGAAGCGGTAAAAGCCATTCGCGGACATATAAGTGCCGGTGATGAATGACCCCAACAGGAACAGCCCGAATGACCCCAGCATCAGCCCATAGGCCGAAATCGCAGCCCCCACCGCACCTGCACCACAGGCAACCCAGAAGCCCGCGCGCCGCCCGTAGGCCTGCATGAAGCTGGAAAGCGGCGTGGCCGCAGCCATTGACCCCAGAACGATCATCGAGATTGGCAAGGTCGCCCAGCAGGGGTTGGACGCCAGCATCTGCCCGCTCAGACCGCCGATGATGAACAGGATCGGCAGCTGCGCGCCCACAACCGCCTGGGCTGCGACCAGAACCATCACATTGCGCTTGGCGCGGCGATCATCGGGGGTTGCGTAAGCATCACTCATGCGCGCAGGATTAGACCTGAAACCGGGCAGGGGAAAGAGGTATTACGCATGTTCAGCAAACTGGTGCCTCGGTGATGGTCGGACGCATCCTGACATCAGACGCCTGCATGGCGGAAGGGGCCGCATGGTTGGCCGCCGCCGAGCCGCGTTTCGCCCATGCCCTGCGCCTGACCGGCACACCGCCCTTGCGCCGCAGGCCCGACGGGTTCGCGCATCTTTTGTCCGCGATTGTCAGCCAGCAGGTCAGCACCCATGCCGCCCGCGCGATCTGGGGCCGGATGGAGGGGGCCGGGCTGACCACCCCTGCCGCCGTTCTGGCCGCTGATGATGAAACCCTGCGCGCACCGGGCCTGTCGATACAGAAGATGCGCTATGCGCGAGCGCTTGCCGCAGCGGGGATCGATTTCGACGCGCTGCGCGACATGCCGGACGCCGATGTTGTTAAAGTATTGGTCGAGGTTCCCGGCATAGGCCGTTGGACTGCAGAGATTTATGCCATGTTCAGCCTTGGCCGGGCCGATGTGTTTGCGCCTGCCGATCTGGCGCTGCAGGAATCCGCCCGCCGCCTGTTCGACCTGCCCGACCGCCCCCGCGAAGCACCGATGCGCCGCATGTCGGAAGCCTGGTCGCCCTGGCGGACCGTTGCGGCGGGGCTCTTGTGGGCCTATTACCATGTGGAAACCGACAGGGAAGGAATCATATGACACGCGTGCTGAAATCCGAACGCCGCGGCCCCGCTTCGGGCGGCGCGGCGAAAACAGCCGTGGTTTTCGTGCACGGCTATGGTGCCGACGGGTCCGACTTGCTGGGGCTGGCCGACCCGCTGGGGCCGCATCTGCGCGACACGGTGTTTTTCGCCCCCGATGCACCCGAAAGCTGCACGGCCAACCCTTTCGGTTTTCAGTGGTTTCCGATCCCCTGGCTGGACGGATCAAGCGAAGCGCAGGCCCTGACCGGGCTGGCCGCAGCGGCAGAGGATCTGAACGCATTTCTTGACACGGTGCTGGCAGAGGAAGGACTGACCCCGGACCGGCTGGCTCTGGTAGGGTTCTCGCAAGGCACGATGATGAGCCTGCATGTCGCCCCGCGCCGTGCCGCACCGATTGCGGGCGTGGTGGGCTTTTCAGGGCGCCTGATGGTCCCCGAACGGCTGGACGCAGACATGATCTCGCAACCGCCTGTCCTGCTGATCCATGGCGATCAGGACGAGGTCGTGCCGCTCGAGTCGCTGCCCCAGGCCGCCGATGCGCTTGTCGCGGCCGGGATCGAGACCTATACGCATGTGTCCAAGGGCACAGGCCACGGGATTGCCCATGACGGGTTGTCGCTGGCCTTGTCTTTCCTGCGTGAAAAACTGCCTGCCTGAGCAGCACAATCCGGCCCCGACCCGGATCCCGAACGCAGATGTGATGCAGAATTTTCGTATTGCGCGTTAAGATTGCGTTTGGGACAGTAAACTATTCTTCGACGGAAGGAACAGTATCACGCCCCGTCGGCAATGGCGGCAGCAGCGGCTGCCATCACCTTATGGGCCAAATCTTTCTTGCCAGTAGGCCACATGACCAAGCAGCTTCCAGAACCGACAAGGCAGCCGTCGTGGTTCGAACGTTTCATGGCGATGTCGGAACGCAGCGACCCGACCATCTACAATACGGTGATGGTCATTGTCATCGTGATCTGCAGTGCCCTTATGTCGCTTGGGCTTTGGGTCGTGGCCGTGCGATGGCTTGGCGTGTCTCCGGCAGAGAACTGGCGGCTTCTGTCCACAGTCCTTGCGGGGGGCGTCGCTCTGGTCGTGGCCACGCCCGCGGTGATTTTCGGCTATCTTCTGGTGGCAAGGGTCCAGATCATTCGCGACGATCTGCGCCGGGCACTGGAACAGACCCGGATCGCGAATCGCGCCAAGACCGAGTTCCTGGCGAATATGAGCCATGAGATCCGCACACCGCTGAACGGGGTGCTGGGTATGGCGCAGATCATGGAACACTCGCAACTGTCGGCGGATCAACGCGAGTCATTGAACATGATCACCGAATCCGGCACCTTGCTGATGGCGATCATCAATGACGTGCTGGACCTGTCGAAGATCGAAAGCGGGCAGGTGTCGCTCGATCCGCATCCGCAAGCGCTGGAAAAGGTGATTGGCAGCACCGTCGAACTGTTCCGGGGGCGTGCGATGCAAAACGAGGTCGCGCTGGCCTTCACCCATGACCCCAATGTGCCCGAGCGCGTGATCTACGACTCGGTCCGGGTGCGCCAATGCGTTGCCAATCTGGTCTCCAATGCCGTGAAGTTCACCAAACAAGGCCATGTCAGCGTGCATGTCTCCGCAGAAGATGAGCGCGATCACTGGCAAATTCATATCGAGGTGTGCGACACCGGAATCGGGATCGAGGAAGCGACCCTTACGCGCCTTTTCCAACCCTTTGAACAGGCGGATCTGTCCACTTCGCGCGAATATGGCGGAACCGGGCTGGGACTGGCCTTGTCACGCCGTCTTGCCCGGATGATGGGCGGTGACATTCATGTCCGCTCCAATCCGGGCGAGGGATCGTGTTTCAGGCTTTCGTTCCGGGCCGGCAAGATCTGCCAGAGCGGGGATCTGCCAAACGATCAGGCAGATGTCGCGCAGGATCTTGGCTGGCTGTCCGACAAGACGCTCCTTGTCGTCGATGACAGCCAGATCAATCGCATGGTGGTGAAGGGGTTGCTCAAACCGCTCGGTCCGACCTGTATCGATGCCGAGAATGGGGCTCAGGCGCTGCAGATTCTGGCGCGCGACGCCGTGGATCTGGTGCTTCTGGACATGCATATGCCCGTGATGGACGGTCGCACGATGCTGGCGGAACTGCGCCAGCTTCCGGGGACGGTGGCCGACCTGCCGGTGATCGCGCTGACCGCGGATCTGTTGAACGGGAATCGCGACGATTTCTTGCAGGCAGGCTTTCAGGGTTTCCTGACCAAGCCACTGCGACGGGTGGATCTCGAAGACGAGTTGTCGCGCATCCGGCCTCTTCTGGCGCAGTAATTGCGCATCACATGCGCGAACTGTCGCCACGACGTTACAAATCGCGCCCAAAGTCGCGCCTGCGACATCTGGTGCGTTCGAAATGCTTGCCAGAACACGCGCACCATATATAGTCCTGCGCATGGCGTTGCTGTGGCGCAGCACGCTCTCGGCCCTGCGGGGCGCGCGCAAGATGTCGCCCCAAGGGCTGCTGGAACGGAGGCAGCACCTGTGGATGGTGATTTCAGAACTGATTTCGTGCGCGATCCGGCGGCATTGCGGCAGTTTCCGGCGCTTGTGCTGAATGCCGATTACCGGCCACTTTCCTATTACCCGCTCTCGCTCTGGCCTTGGCAGGATGCGGTCAAGGCGGTGTTTCTGGACCGGGTCGATATCCTTGCGGAATATGATCATGTCGTGCGCAGCCAGCGTATGGAAATCCGCGTGCCCTCGGTCGTGGTGCTGCGCGAATATGTTAAGCCGCGCAAGCGCGTGGCCTTCACCCGCTTCAACCTGTTCCTGCGCGACGAGTTTTCCTGCCAGTATTGCGGCGCCAAGCATGATCTGACCTTCGATCATGTCTGGCCGCGCAAGCTGGGCGGGGTGACAAGCTGGGAAAACGTGGTTGCCGCCTGCGCGCCCTGCAACCTGAAAAAAGGGTCCAAGACCCTGCGCGAGGCCGGCATGAAATTGCGCAACCAACCCGTGCGCCCGCAATCAGAGCAGTTGCGCAACCTCGGACGCAGGTTTCCGCCCAATCATCTGCATGACAGTTGGCTTGACTACCTGTATTGGGATACAGAACTCGAAGCCTGACGCGCATCACGTCTGGACAGACTTGCGCTTGGCGTGTAAATGGCACCTGATAGCGCTAACAGCCGTGTCTGTTAGCCACGCACCGCGCAGGCGAAGAGGTCATCATGGTTGCACGCGTCATACCTGTCGATACATTCGATCTGGTGATTTTCGGGGCCACAGGCGATCTGGCGCGCCGAAAGATCCTGCCGGGGCTGTATCGCCGCTGGAAAGAGGGCCAGATCCCCGAGGGTGCCGCGATCATCGGGGCCGCGCGCTCGGACATGACACGCGACGCCTTCCGCGCCCAGGTCAAGGGCGCACTAGAGGAATTTGTCGCGGCGCAGGAACTGACGCCCGAGATGATCGACTCCTTTCTGGGCATGATCGACTATGTGACCATCGACGCCAAGGGCGATGGTGGCTGGGATGACCTTGCAACCCGGATGCGCGAAAACGTGGTGCGTGCCTTCTACCTCTCGGTCGCGCCCACGCTTTTCGGTGATATCGCGCAGCGCCTGCACCATCGCGGGATTGCGGATCGGGCCTCGCGCATTGTCGTGGAAAAGCCCTTCGGCAAGGATCTGAAAACCGCCCGCGCGCTCAATGCCGATCTGGCCGCCTATTTCCACGAGGACCAGATCTACCGGATCGATCATTATCTGGGCAAGGAAACGGTCCAGAACCTGATGGCAGTGCGCTTTGCCAATATCCTGTTCGAGCCCCTGTGGAATGCGCAATTCGTCGATCATGTGCAGATCACCGTGGCCGAAACCGTGGGGGTCGGCGGGCGCGGTGAATATTATGACAATTCCGGCGCAATGCGGGACATGGTGCAGAACCACCTGATGCAGCTTCTGTGCCTGATCGCGATGGAGCCGCCGCATTGTTTCGAACCCGACGCGATGCGCGACGAGAAACTCAAGGTCATCCGCGCGCTCGATCCGCTGGCGGCAGGTGACTTCGTGCGCGGACAGTATCGCGGCGCTGATGGCGATGATTACCTGCTGGAAGCAGGCAATCCCGCCTCGCGCACCGAAAGCTTCGTTGCGATGAAACTGCATATCTCGAACTGGCGCTGGAAGGGCACGCCCTTCTACCTGCGCACCGGCA
>JAFIEL010000045.1 GCA_020832585.1 Natronohydrobacter sp.
GCAATGTCATGCGCTGCTGGAGCGGCGCGTGACCAATCAGGGCGCGGATTACGAGACTGCGGGCAATGTGCTGCTGGATGTGATGATGGAATGCAGCTTCGATTTCCGCTCCGAGGGGCTGGACATGAACGCCGAAGCCGAAGCGCTGGCCGAGAGCCTGCGCGCGCAGGGTCGCAAGCCCTATGTGATCCCCGGTGGCGGGTCCAATCCGGTGGGCGCGCTGGGCTATGCGGCCTGTGCGCAGGAACTGGTCGGGCAAGCCGATGCAGCGGGTCTGCGGATTGATCATATCGTCCATGCGACGGGCAGCGCGGGCACGCAGGCCGGGTTGCTTGCGGGGCTTTTCGCGCTGAATGCGCCGATCCCGGTGACAGGCTATTCCGTGCGCGCGCCGCGCGAAAAGCAGATCGACAATGTGCACAGACTGGCCGAGCGGACTGCGGATCTGATCGGCGCACGCGGCGCGCTGCCGCGCGATATGGTCATGGCATTCGATGATCAGGTCGGACCGGGTTACGGACAGCCGACCGATGACATGGTTGCGGCGATCCTGCTGCTGGCGCAGACTGAAGGCATCCTTCTTGATCCGGTCTATTCCGGCAAGGGCTTTGCCGGGCTGGTCTCGATGATCCGCGCGGGCGCCTTCAAGCCCTCTGATCGCGTGGTGTTTCTGCACACGGGGGGCTCTGTGGCGCTGTTTGCCTATGGCCATCTTTTCAATACCCAGAAGGTCGCCTGAGCGGCCCGGACCCCAAGACGTTCAACAACGGAGAACCCTGATGACATCCCCTACCAAACTCGTGGCCCTGTCGCTCGCAAGTGCCCTTCTCGCAAGCACTGCACAGGCCGAAACCATCCGCCTGTCCACCTATGTCAATGAAACCGACATCCGCTATCAGGGATTCGCGAAATTCGCGGAACTGGTGGGAGAGAAGACCGAAGGCCGCATCACGGTCGAGATTTTCCCATCTTCAACGCTGCATGGCTGGTCGGACGGGGTTGACGCCATTCAGGGCGGGGTGGCGGATATCAGCTGGATCTCGGCCGATACGCGCCTGCCGTGCTACCGTGTAACCTCGCTCTATCCGGCAGCGGTGGACCTGAGTGATCAGGTGGGGCTGGACGCGGCCTATGCCGAATTGATCGCGCCGGAAGCCGCCAATGTGGGGCTGATCCCGATCATCAATTCGAATTACTCCTATGATCAGGAATGGTGGTTTCAGGGACCGATCGAGGGTCTGAACAAGCTTGATGGCATGCTTGTGCGCTCTATCGGCCCGCTGGTCAGCATGATGATCGAGACATGGGGCGGGCAGCCGGTCTTTGTTGCGCCGGGCGAGGTGTTTCAATCCGCCGAGCGCGGTGTCGTGAACGGAATCAACATGGGTGTTGCCACTTACAGTTCGTGGCAGTTGTGGAACGTCATGCCCTATATGATCAATGCGAGCCTGTTCTATGGCAATATCCAGTACATGATGAATCTTGACCGTTTCAACCGGCTGTCGGAAGCTGATCAGGCCGCGCTGCTGGAAGCGGGTGCCGAGACCGAAGCCTGGTTGCAACCGCGCTATGAGGACTGGATTGATGCACAGGTCGGCAATGCCGTGATGAAGGGTGGCGGCGCTGCCGTGTCAATCTCGCGCGCCGAGCGCAATGCGATGATCTCGGAGATTGCCGCGAAATGGACCGAAGAGGTGGACAATGCCTGCGGCCCTGAGCTTGCGGGCCAGATCCGGGCGTTGTTTGCCCAACACCAGCTTTAAGGCGGGTTCAGGACTAAGGGCCAGCCCCGATACCGACCAGAGAGGTTCTCATGCGCGCGCTGATTGATCGAGCAACGAAAACCGTCGAATGGCTGGTGCTGGGGCTGGCGGCCATCGGGGCGCTGATCATCGTGGTCCAGATGGTCTGGATCAGCTACGGGGTGTTCATGCGCTATGTGATCGGGCGGCCCGACCGGATGGTGACGGAAGCGACCGCGCTTTTGCTTTTTCCGGTGGCACTGGTGGGGCTGGCCTATGCAATGCGCGAGGATTCTTATCCGCGCGTGACCCTGCTGACGGATGCGCTGCGTCCCGGTATCCAGAAACTGATCGCGCTGATGAATGGCGCGATCATGGCGCTGATCGGCGTGTTCTTCTCGATCACCACGATCAATGCGACGATCCGGGCGTTCAACTCGGGTGCCTCGTCCGAGATCCTGAACTGGCCGCGCTACCTGTTCTGGGGCGCGGCGGCGGCGTCGCTCTCGGTTTTCACCCTCTATGCCACGCTGCGACTGGTGCAGATCGCGCTGAGTCCGGCCCCTGAGAAGGAAGAGCGCGATGGAATGGTATGAGGTCGCTCTGGGCCTGATGGGCCTTCTGATCGTGCTGATTGCACTTGGTCTGCCGATCCCCTTTGCTCTTGCGGCGGCCTCGCTGCCGTTTCTGTGGCAGATCCAGACCTTCAACACCTCGCTTGTGTCGGCGCAGCTCAAGCTCTGGGGGGTGTGGATCAATTACATCCTGCTCGCCGTGCCGCTCTTCGTGTTTCTGGGCGAGTTGATCAGCCGTTCGAATATCGGGGCGAACCTCTATATGTTCCTGCATCGCGGCGTTCCGATCCGGGGCTCTGCCGCCTATGGCTCCATCGGGGCCTGTGCGGGTTTCGGGGCGGTGTCGGGGTCGTCCATGGTGGGGTCGCTGACCATTGGCGGTGTGGCCCTGCCGGAAATGCTGCGGCTGGGCTATGACCGGCGGTTGGCCAGTGGTGTTCTGGCGGCAGGCGGCACCCTGAGCGTGTTGCTGCCCCCCAGCCTGATCCTGCTGTTTTACGGGATCGTCACGGACCAATCGATCGGGCAGTTGTTCATGGCAGGTGTCATTCCGGGCCTGATGCTGGCGTCGCTCTTCGTGGTCGTGGTGCTGATCTGGGCACGCATACATCCGGCGCATGTGCCTGATCGCGACACCGGGCCCCGGTTGCGTCTGTTGCAGATCGCGGCCTCGCTGGGGCCGATCATCGTGATCGGGGGCGTGATCACCGTGTCGATCTATGGCGGCATTGCCACCCCGACCGAGGCTGCGGCCATCGCGGCGCTGGTGACAGTTGCGCTGGCCGTTGGGGTAGGGGGCTTGCGCTGGCGGGGCTTTGTCGAGGCGCTGATGGCCACCATGCGCACGATGGGCTATCTGGGCCTGCTGCTCTCGGCGGGGGTGCTGTTCGGGTTCGTGCTGAACTATTACCGTGTGCCGCAGCAATTCACGGCCCTGTTTCTGACTTTTGAACTGTCGCCCTATATGGTGCTGGCGCTGGTCATCCTGTTCTACATCGCGCTGGGCATGTTCCTTGAGCCGGTCTCGATGACCTTCATCACGCTGCCGGTGATCATTCCGCTGGTGGTTGCGGCGGGGTTCGATCTGATCTGGTTCGGGATCATCTACACCATCACGATGGAGATTGCGGTATTAACGCCGCCTGTGGGGCTTAACCTTTACGTCATATCCGGGATCAGCCGGGGCAAGGTTTCGGTGCCGGATGTGATCGTGGGCTCGCTGCCCTTCATCGGGGCGCTGGTGATCCTTGTGGGCGTGATGATCGTCTTTCCGCAAGCGGCGCTGTGGTTGCCGCAACAGGTGCGCTGAGCTATGGACCTTCCCTATCTGCGCGCAGGGTCCGGTCCGCCCTTGGTGCTGGTGCATGGCTATCTGGGGGGCAGTGCGCAATGGCACGACCAGATCGACGCCTTCAGCACGACGCATGACGTGATCGCGCCCGCTCTGCCCGGTTTCGGGCAGGCGGCGCATCTGCCGGGGCCGGCGCGCATTGTGGATTTCGCGGATGCGGTGATCGGATGCCTTGACCAGTTGGGGATCGGGCGCTTTACGCTGCTGGGCCATAGCATGGGCGGGATGATCGTGCAGGACATCGCCGCACGCCATGGCGCGCGACTCAAGGCGCTGGTGCTCTATGGCACGGGGCCGCTGGGTCTGATGCCCGACCGGTTCGAGCCGATAGAGACCTCGATGGCGCGGCTTGCGGCAGAGGGTGTCCCGGCGACAGCGGACCGGATCAGCGCCACATGGTTTCGCGACGGTGCCGCCGCGCCGGGATATGCTGTCACCCGCGATATTGCCCGGCTGGCAAATCCGCAGGCCGCGCAGAACGCGTTGATGGCCATGCGCGACTGGGACGGTCGGGCCACGCTGGCGCAGATCGACATGCCTTGCCGGATTCTTTGGGGCGATCAGGACCGTTCCTATCGCTGGCCACAGGTTCAGGCACTGTGGAGCGGGATTTCCGGATCGGAACTTGCGGTGATTCCCGGCGCAAGCCATGCCGTGCACATGGAAAAGCCCGCACTTTTCAACGCAATGGTGCGGGATTTTCTGCACCAGTCCTGATCACGGATCAGGCCCGCGCGATTCCCCCCGATTCCACCACATGAAGCGCCGAAAACTGCAGGCGCGAGATGCGCTGCGCCCTCGTAATCGCAGGGCAATGATGCGCCGTCAGGCTGTCCCGAACCGGATTTGCGGGCAGCGTGGCACAGGATGTCACGACTGTCACACCACTGTCATACAGGGCCGCTATCAGCAGCGCATCGAAACAGCCCGACCGGGCGCAATCCACAAGGAGCGTTTCATGCGCAACTTTCGATCCTTCACACTGACAGCTTCTGCCCTTGCCTTGAGTGTTGGCATGGCCCATGCCCAGAACATCGATCCCAATCTGCCGGAATATGAGGCCGCTTCGGGTGTGTCGGGCAACCTGACCTCGATCGGGTCGGACACGCTCAACAACCTGATGACGCTCTGGTCGGAAGGGTTCCGCAGCTTCTATCCGAATGTCGCCGTGCAGATTCAGGGCGCTGGTTCGGGCACTGCGCCGCCCGCGCTGATCGAAGGCACGGCACAGTTCGGCCCGATGTCGCGTGCGATGCGTGGCTCTGAAATCGAAGAGTTCGAAGCGCGCTACGGCTATCCGCCGATCCCGCTGCGCGGTGCGATTGACGCACTGGGGGTGTTTGTGCACCGCGACAACCCCATCGAGTGTCTGAGCCTGCAGGAAGTTGACGCGATCTTTTCCTCGACGCGCGCCGGTGGCGCGGATGCCGCGATCACGACATGGGGTCAGGTTGGTCTGGAAGGCGAATGGGCGGACCGCTCGATCGCCATGTATGGCCGTAACTCGGCTTCCGGCACCTATGGCTATTTCAAGGAAGTGGCTCTGTTCGGTGGCGACTACGCCGCAGAAGTGCGTGAGCAGCCCGGTTCCTCGACCGTTATCCAGGGTGTTGCGGCAGATATCGGTGGCATCGGCTATTCGGGCGTGGGCTATGGCACCGCAGATGTGCGCGCGATCAACATTCGCGGCGAAGATGGCACCTGCTACGGTCCCGATGATGCGCCCAGCGGCATGTATCCCATCGCCCGCTTCCTCTATGTATACATGAACGTCGATCCCAATGCTGAACTGGAGCCGCTGCGCGCCGAATTCGTGCGCTATGTTTACAGCCAGCAGGGTCAGGCAGATGTCGTTCGCGCGGGTTTCTTCCCGGTGACGGCGCGGGTTGCCGACATGGATCTGGAAGCCTTCGGTCTGAAGTAAGACTTTGTTTCTGAAGGGTGAGGCAGCGCGTGCTGCCTCACCCCGTTCTTTTTTCCCGGCACGCATGGACAGGACCAGATGAGCGACAGCCAGGCTTTGAGCCAAACTCAGGAGCGCGCGGTCTCTGCGCGAAAACGCCGGATGACGACACGCGCCAGTGTCAAGATCGGCGAACGTGTCGCCGGTGGTGTCATCACTGTTGGTGGCCTGATGGTCATTGTCGCAGTGCTCGGGATCATGGTGTTCTTGTTTCGGGTCGTGGCCCCCTTGATGGCGGGCGGAGAGATGCATGGCTCGGTGCGCCATCAGCTTGCAACATCCGCACCTGTGGTCTGGGTGAATGGTGACGAGTTCCAGACCCTCTCGACAGTCCTGAGCACTGACGGCACGGCGCTGACCTATCACCTGCCCATGGGCACCGAGATTTCCCGCACGGTTCTCGATTTCGAGGGCGCGACTGTGACGGCCATCAGTGGCACGTTGGAACGCGACCGCGTGGCGCTGGGCTTTGATGACGGGACCGTGCGTTTCGCGACCCTCGGGTTTGAAGCGAGTGCGACAGCGCAGGCGCGCATGCCCACGGGCCTGACGCCACTGGATGCGCGCGATCAGCGGCTGGACGCGCGGGTGTTCACGCGCGTCGGCACGGGCGATTTCCGCACGCTCTCGGCTGTGTCAGAGCTGCGCACCGCAGAAACCATCTCGGATGCACCGATCATTGCACTGGATTATCGCATCGGCGGAACACCCGAACGCCCGGTCATCGCCTTCACCACCGTCGATGCGACCGGTCAGGTGCGTGTCAGCCGGTCGCGGGTTCAGATCAACATGATGACCGGCGACGAGACCGTGACCACCACCACCACCGATCTGCCGCCCATCGGGCTTCAGGGCGATGAGCAGGTGACGGGGATACTATTGTCGGGCAATGCCGACCGTGTGCTGATTTCGTCGGATGCGGGCTATATTTACCGCTATGACCTGCGCAATCTTGATGCGCCCAGCATGGCCGAGCGACGCCGTGTGGCCGACGACGGGGTAGCAGTCACGGCGATGACCTTCCTGACCGCCGAGGATGCGCTGGTCGTGGGCACCGAGCGTGGCGATGTCATGGTCTATTTCCGGCTACAGACCGGGACAAGCGATACGACAGATGGGCGCGAACTGGTGCGCGCACGCACGCATGCGCCCATGCCCGCCAGCGTGACCGACATTGCCGAAGCGCAGCGGTCCAAGGAATTTGTCGTGACTGATGCGGCGGGGAATGTCTGGGTCTATCATTCGACCTCGGATCAGGTGTTGATGCGCATGTCGCGCAGCGGCGCGTTGGGGGCCGAGACGCAGGCCATGATCTTTCCGCGCGGCAATGGTGTCCTGCTGGTGTCCGAGGCGGGAGAGGTGGAAGCCTGGCAATACACACAGGCACACCCGGAAGTGACGCTGAAAGTGTTGTTCAGCCAGATCTGGTATGAGGGCTACAACCAGCCCGAATTCATCTGGCAATCGACCGCCGGTACCGATCTGGCGGAACCGAAATACTCGCTGGTGCCGCTGATCTTCGGCACGTTCAAGGCGGCTTTTTATGCGATGATCTTTGCCGTGCCGATTGCGCTGATGGCGGCGATCTATACCTCCGAATTCGTGGACAAGCGCGTGCGCGGCACAGTGAAGCCGATGATGGAAATGATGGAATCGCTGCCCACCGTGGTTCTGGGTTTCATCGCGGCGCTGGTGCTTGCGCCGCTGGTCGAGGAATGGATCGGCGCGGTTCTGCTGGGCTTTTTCGCGCTGCCGATGGGGCTGATGATCGGGGCCTTTGTCTGGCAGACCCTGCCTGCACAGGTGGCGCTGCGCTATGACGGTTTTCCGAAATTCACGCTGATGGGGGTGTCGATCCTTGTGACGGCATGGGTCGCGTCGCAGCTTGGGGCGTCGCTGGAGCGGGTTCTGTTCTACGGCGATTTCAAGCAATGGACGACGGGCCGGATCGGCACAGGCACGCCTTTCATGTTCCTGATCCTGCTGCCTCTGAGCTATTTCGTGGTCGCGTGGTCCTTCCGCAAGCAATTCGGTCATCACTACCGTGATCTTATTTCCGGGATGGACAGATCGCGCGCGGGCATGGTCGATGCGGGGCGCTGGATGGCGTTGTTGCTGGTCGCGATGCTTGTCTCTTTCCTTACTGCCTATATGCTGACGCTGATCGGCTATGACCCGCGCGGCAGTTTCATCGACAGCTATCAGCAACGCAATGCGCTGGTGGTGGGCTTCATCATGGCCTTCGCGGTGATTCCCAACATCTACACACTGGCCGAAGATGCGCTGAATTCCGTGCCCGGCCATCTGCGTGCGGCATCATTGGCCTGTGGCGCGACACCGTGGCAGACCGCGCGCTGGGTGGTGCTGCCGACTGCGGCGTCGGGGGTGTTTTCGGCCGTGATGATGGGCATGGGCCGCGCTGTGGGCGAGACGATGATCGTGGTCATGGCGGCAGGCAATACGCCGATCATGGAATGGAACATTTTCTCGGGTCTGCGCACGCTGTCGGCCAATATTGCGATTGAACTGCCCGAGGCTGTGAAGGACGGCACCAATTACCGCGTGCTGTTCCTTGCGGCGCTGACGCTCTTCATCATGACCTTCATCATCAATACAGGCGCGGAACTGATCCGCCAGCGCTTCCGCAAGCGCGCCTTCAATCTGTAAATCAGGGCTTGGGAACCGATATGACCAGCTTGAACGAACAACTCCCGCCCGCATCCAGTGCCGCAGGTGCGGCTGGTGTGGCTGCGAACGAGGCCGTCGCGCCGCGCGCGCGCCGTCGCTATTCGGCGGATCTGTCGGCGCTCGGGGAACCGGCGCTGTGGGGTTTCGGCGGCGCGCTTGCGCTCGGGATCATCATGATCGCGCTTTTCCTGATGGTGGTGCTCTATAACGGGGCCACGACCTTTTGGCCCAAGCCCATCGACCGGGTGGAACTGACCGATGGCACCGTGATTGCGGGTGTCGAACGGCGTGGCACGATCTTCCGTCCCGATCTGCCGCGCCTGACGGAAGACCAACGCGCTGTGGTCGAGGAAAACGACGGATTTGCCTATCGCACGCTCTATCAGACGGCGAATTTCGACCTTTATGGCGATGATTTCCGCTGGGTGGCCGATTTCGAACTGGCCAATGTGACCCAGCCTGCCGATTTCTACTATTTCGAGCGGCAGGTCTGGGGCGTGTTTGTCGGGCGCATCGCCGGGATGCAACTCAATGGCGTCGCGATGGACTATGACCCGGCGGTGTTTCGTCGCGAACAGGCGGCCGCGCGCGACCGTTTCCGCCAGATCCGCAAGCTGGAGCGCAATGATATCGGGCGCATCAACAATCTGATCGAGCGTGAACGCCTGAACCAGCGCCGCGCCGTTCTGCAACAGGGTGAAGAGGCTGCAGCACCCATCATCGCGCAGTCACAGGCGCGCATTGCCGAATTGCAGGAGGAGTTCCAGATCCTGCAGGCGCGGGTGAACGAAATCCGCGCGCTGGACCGTGGCTTCCGCGTGACCTTGGAAGAGGTCGGCGGGCGTCAGATCGAACCGGAAATGAGCCAGATCGTCCGTTTCTTCCCGGCCAATACACTGAGTTGGGGACAGAAACTCGGGATCTATATCTCGCGCTGGGGCGAGTTCGTGTCGGCTGAACCGCGCGAGGCCAATACCCAAGGCGGCGTCTTGCCCGCGATCTTCGGCACGGTCGCCATGACGTTGCTGATGGTGATCTTTGTGGCCCCCTTCGGTGTCATCACCGCGCTCTATCTGCGCGAATATGCCAAACAGGGGCGGATCACCTCGATTGTTCGTATTTCCGTCAACAATCTGGCCGGTGTGCCCAGTATTGTTTACGGTGTGTTTGGTCTGGGTTTCTTCGCCTATACGATGGGCGGGACGATCGACCAGTTATTTTACCCGGAAAACCTACCCAACCCGACATTCGGCAAGGGAGGGATCCTCTGGGCCTCGCTGACGCTGGCGCTGTTGACCGTGCCGGTGGTGATTGTCGCCACGGAAGAGGCGCTGTCCGCCGTGCCGCGGTCGATGCGCGAAGGCTCGCTCGCCTGTGGCGCGTCGAAATGGCAGACCATTCGCTATGTCGTGCTGCCCAAGGCGCTGCCGGGGATCATGACAGGGATGATCCTTGCGATGGCGCGCGGGGCAGGCGAGGTGGCCCCGCTGATGCTGGTGGGCGTCGTGAAACTTGCGCCCGCATTGCCCATCGACGGGTTCTACCCGTTCATCCATCTGGACCGCAGCTTCATGCATCTGGGGTTCCACATCTTCGATGTCGGTTTCCAGTCGCGCAATTCGGAAGCGGGCAAGCCCATGGTCTTTGTGACCACGCTGCTGCTTCTGACGCTGATCGTGATCATGAACGCGACCGCCATCATTGTCCGCAACCGCCTGAAGCGCAAATACGCCACTGGCCAGTTCTGAGTGAGAGCCATGCAAGATACACTTGAGTTTGAGCCGACCGCCTATCACATCAAGACATCCGACGAAGGCACAGCGCTGGATATCCGCGATTTCAACCTGTGGTATGGTCAGAAACAGGCGCTGTTCGACAACAATCTGGAAATCCAGAAAGGGCAGGTGACAGCGTTGATCGGCCCGTCTGGGTGCGGCAAGTCCACGCTCCTGCGCTGTCTGAACCGGATGAATGATCTGGTCGATGATCTGCGCATCGAAGGGCGGATCACGGTTGACGGGTTCGACATCTACGCCAAGGGCGTCGATGTGATTGCGCTGCGCAAGCGCATGGGGATGGTGTTCCAGAAGCCAAACCCCTTTGCCATGTCGATCTATGACAACATCACCTATCCGCTGCGGGTGGATGGGGTGACGAAGAAATCCATCCTTGATGAAACGGTCGAGCGGGCATTGCAGCAAGCCGCCCTCTGGAAAGAGGTCAAGGACCGCCTGAACGACAGCGCATTAGGCCTGTCGGGTGGGCAGCAACAGCGTCTGTGCATCGCACGCGCGGTCGCGTCGGACCCGGAAGTGCTGTTGATGGATGAGCCATGCTCGGCGCTCGACCCGATTGCCACGGCACGGATCGAGGAACTGATCGAAGAGCTGAAAGGCACCTATTCGATTGTCATCGTGACCCATTCCATGGCGCAGGCGGCGCGGGTGTCGGACAATACGGCCTTCATGTATCTGGGGCATCTGATCGAATATGGCGATACGGATACGATCTTCACCAATCCGCAGAAATCGCGCACCAATGACTATGTGACCGGTCGCTTCGGGTAAGGCCGGTTCTCGCGGGCTGCCGAACCCCTTGCAACGGGGTCCGGTGCGTTCCTGTCGGGGCGCACCCTTGTCACCACGCTACAGGGTTTCCTGTTCCGGGGTGTCCCAGATCCGCCACTGTTGCGCCCATGCCACGCCTGAAGGTCACAGGTCAACTTGATCTGCCGCGGGCGCTCTGTCACTGTTACTGACTGGTTTGTCAGTGCAGGGATCGCAGGGAGAGCAATGTCCATGGGGGCCCTGAAGGATCGTCTGACGCGTTCCGTGATCTGGCGTTTGTCAGAGGCGCGTCGTCATCTGAACGACATCACCGGCAGCCTGCGATATGCGCTCCAGCGCCGGTCCGGGGCGTTGACCGTGACAGAAGGGATGGCGCAGCCGGCAGCGCGGCTGGCCGTCTATACGCTGTTTCCCCAGCAGGGCATTCAGACCAGCCATATCCACGCGCTGCGGGCGCTTTATGATTGTGGCTACGCCACGGTTGCCGTGTCCAACCTGCCCTTGACCGAGACAGAGCGCGCCCGATTGGCGCCGCTGGTGTGGAAACTGATCGAGCGACCGAATTTCGGCTATGATTTCGGCGCGTATCGTGAAGGGATCCGCGCCCTTGCGCCGTATCTGGGGGGCGCGCATCGGCTGGTGCTGCTCAACGATTCGGTCTGGTTTCCCTTGCCCGGTGGTGCAGACTGGCCCTTGCAGGCCGAGGGGCTGGGCGTGGATGTTGCAGGTGCGGTGTCGAATTACGGCGTGCCCATGCCAGAGGCCCTGTCGCTGGACGGGTTTCAATGGCGCTATGATCCGGGCCTGCCGCAGTTTCACTATTGTTCCTTCGCGCTGTCTTTTGGCCCGAATGCGATCCGGCATCCGGCATTTGATCGGTTCTGGCGCCGGATTCGCCTGACCGACAACAAGTTTCATACAGTTCTGCGCGGTGAAGTCGCCTTGTCGCGGGCCTTGATCGATGCGGGTCTCAGTCATGCGGAAACCTTGAAGATCAAGACATTGGATGCACGTCTTGACGCGCTTTCGACGCGCGATCTGTATCTTTTCGTTGCCGAACTGGCGATCCCCGAAGATCACCGGCTGGAAGCCCTGCGCCAGCGTGTTCTGGCAGAGCCGGAAGGGCCGGGGCAGCGTGCGCGGCTGTTGTCAGCGGCGCTTGGCATCATTGCACTGACCGGTCCGGCCTATGTGATGCCCGCCTATGCCCATGAGGTGCTTGGCCAGCCCTTCCTGAAGAAATCGCCCCTGCGCCTGGCACGTCCCGCAGCTGAGGCCACCTTGCGCCTGACACAGCGTTTGCCGGGATCGGTCGGGGCCACGATCCATGCCGAAGCGCTCGCGCTTGCGCGGGCGCGTCATGGTGACGGAATCGGCAGTTGACGCCAATGACATAGGCACATGACGTGAATGTGTCAGCTGTGCCGCAACGGGAAAGAAATATCGCGAGTGCTGGCTTGTGGGAACACCTCTATATATAGAGCGGGGAACCAAGACGGGAAACAGTGACATGGTTCAGACAGGGCCTGACCAGACTATGCCAGACGCTGGGCCTGACTCTGCGCCCGTCGCCAGCGATCTGGCGCGCGCGCAGATCACGCGCTCTGGCGCGGGTTTTGTTCTGACAGGTGTCCTGAATGTGCGCAGTCTGCCCACGATCCTGCCCGAGCTGGAGGCATTGGCCGGTCAGGACGTGCAAATTGACCTGTCCGACCTGGCAAAGATCGACACGGCCGGGGCCTATGCCCTGATCCGTCTGCGCGCGCGCCTGCAGGACAGGGGCGCTGTCCTATCGCTGACAGGTGTCCAGCCGGATCATCAGGCGCTGATCGAGCGTGTGGAACATTCCCTGCCCAAGCCCGAAACCCGGACCGCGGCACCGCGCAATCTGATGGCGGGTTTTGACGCGCTTGGCCGCAAGGTTGTCGAGTTCCTGCGGTTTCTGGGCGATCTGCATGGGATGCTTGGCCTGTTTCTGGCGCGGCTGGTCTATGCGATCCGGCACCCGTCAGAGTTTCGCCTCACAGCGCTGGTCCATCACTGCGATCAGGTCGGGCTGAAGGCCGTGCCCATCGTGGCGCTCATGGGGTTCCTGATCGGGGTTGTTCTGGCTTTTCAGGGCTCGGTGCAGTTGCGCCAGTTCGGGGCCGAGATTTTCGTGGTGGACCTGATCGCCATTTCGATCCTGCGCGAGTTGGGGATTTTGCTGACCGCGATCATTGTGGCCGGGCGCACGGCATCGAGCTTCACCGCCGCGATCGGGTCGATGAAGATGCGCGAAGAGATCGACGCGATGCGCACGCTGGCGATTGACCCCGCATTGGCGCTCTTCGTGCCGCGTATCCTGGCGCTTCTGATCGTACTGCCGATCCTGGGCATGATTGCCAATCTGACGGGCCTGATCGGTGGCGCGATGATGGCCTGGATCGAGTTGGGCATCTCGCCGGGCATGTTCATGGCGCGGCTGCTGGATGACACCAGCCTTGATCATGTGATCGTGGGGTTCGTCAAAGCCCCGGTCTTTGCCCTGATCATCGGTGTGATCGGCTGTCATGCCGGGATGCAGGTGGGCGGCAATGCCGAGAGCCTTGGCGCGCAGACCTCCAGCGCGGTGGTGCGCGCGATCTTCATGGTGATCGTGGCTGATGCGCTGTTTTCGGTGTTTTTCGCGATCCTGGGGATCTGAGGCCATGCAGGAAACCGTCATCGCGCTTCGCGGCATCATCAACCAGTTCGGCCAGCACCGGGTCCATGACAATCTGGATCTGGACGTCTATCGTGGCGAGGTGCTGGGCGTTGTGGGTGGATCGGGCACGGGCAAATCTGTGTTGCTGCGCTGCATCGCGGGGCTGCGGCCCCCACAGGGCGGCAGTATCCATATTTTCGGGCAGGATGCGCTGAATTGCTCAGAGACCGAGCGCCGTGCCATCGACATGCGCATGGGGGTGATGTTTCAGGACGGGGCGTTGTTCTCCAGTCTGACCGTGCGCGAGAATGTCGAAGTGCCGATGCGCAACCTTGCCGGGCTGGATGCCGGGCTTCGGCGTGAATTGGCGGATCTGAAAATCGCCATGTCGGGGCTGCCCTACAAGGCCGGGGACAATTACCCGTCGGAACTGTCGGGCGGGATGCGCAAGCGCGCGGGACTGGCCCGCGCATTGGCACTCGACCCGGAAATCGTGTTTCTGGATGAGCCGACCGCTGGACTGGACCCGATCGGAGCCGCGGCCTTTGACGAGTTGATCAAGGCCCTGTCAGAGACTCTGGGCCTGACAGTGTTTCTTGTCACGCATGATCTTGATACGCTGCACGCCACTTGTGACCGGATTGCCGTACTTGCTGAAAAACGGGTCATGTATACTGGAACCATGGCTGATATGCTGCATATCGAACATCCGTGGGTTCATGAGTATTTCCACGGTCCGCGCGCACGCGCGGCAGTGGAAACGTTGGAAAGGAATGCCTGAGGCATGGAAACCAAGGCCAATTATACGCTGATCGGAATCTTCGCGGCGCTGGGCTTTCTTGGCGTGCTGGGCTTCTTTCTGGCTTTCGGCAAGTTCCAGCTTGACCGGCAGTTTGCCTATTACGAAGTGCGCTTCGACTCCGTGTCGGGACTTTCTCGCGCGGCGGATGTGCGGTTTGCAGGGTTGCTGGTCGGGCAGGTGACGGATGTGCGGCTTGCCCCTGATGGCGATGGCACGGTGCTGGTGCGGCTGGAAGTTGACCGCGCAACACCCGTGCGCGCGGATTCAGTGGCGACCGTGGACAGTTCCGGCATTACCGGCGTGTCCTTTGTCGCGATTTCAACGGGGTCGCCTGACGCGCCGCTGATCAATGACCGTACTGATACGCCGCAACTGGAGGCAGGGCGCTCGACCATCGCCTCGCTGACCGAAGGCGCACCGCGCGTGCTGGATGAAACCCTGCGCGTTCTGGAACAGGTCAACCAGCTTCTGGGGGATGAAAATCAGGGCAAGGTGAGGCGTATTCTGGAGAATGTCGAGCAATCCACGGGCGAGGTCACGCGCGCGCTGGACAATTTCGCGGGCTTCACCGACACGATCGCGACGGCGACCGAGACTTTCGCCGAGTTCAGTGAGAACCTGACCCCGATCCTGTTGCAGGCCGAAAAGACCGTCGAGAGCCTGCAATTCGCCATCGACGAGTTCGCGCTTCTGGCAACCGAATCGCGCATCACCTTCGAGACCGGCACGGCCACCCTGCAGACCGTGGATGATTTCGTGGCGCAGGACATGACCGAAATGGTCGCGCAACTGCGCGCTGCTGCGGATCAGGTCGGGGCAGAGATCACCGAATTGTCGCGCGAGGCGCAAGTGACCTTCGCGGAATTTGCCCGCACTGGTGCAGCGGCCACGCAAAGGATCGAGGCCCTGGACCCTGCGCTGGAGCGGATCGAACCTCTTCTGGCGCGGGCCGACAGCGCGCTGGAGTCGCTCGAATCCATGTCGCGCAATGTCGATGCGCTGGTCTCGGGTGATGGGGCGCTTCTGGTGGCAGAGGCGCGCGAAATGGTGCAGGCCGCAACCGTGGCCACGCGCAATATCGCGGATGTGGCGGAAAATGACCTGCCTGCCATCATGACGGATGTGCGCGAGGCAACCGCCGATATCCGCCGTGTCGTGGCGACGGTGGGCGCGGATATGGAACAGGTCTCTGGGCGGATCGAGGCGCTGTCCGACAGTGGCGTGCAGACGCTGGATCAGGTGACGGAAACCTTCGCCAATGCCAATGCAACGCTGGCTGCGATCAATCGCGCGCTTGCCACCAGCGAAGGGGCCATTCAGGCTGCGGAACGTGCCTTTGTCGGGGCGGACCGGGTGATCAACGAAGATATCGGCCAGATCACAGAGGATTTGCGCGATGTGCTCGGGCGTCTGGGGCGGGCTGTGGACTCGGTCTCTGCCGATATTCCCGAAGTCACCGCTGATCTGCGCCGCACGGCTGAAAGTGCCGCGCGCGCCTTTGATGATCTGGGGCGGATGGTGCGTGACAGTTCCGGCCCGGTGCGCGAATTCACCACCTCGGGCCTGCCCAATATCACCCAGCTTGCGCGCGAAACCCGCGGGCTGATCAGCAATCTTGACAGCCTGACGCGCCAGATCGAACGTGACCCGGCGCGCTTCCTGCTCAACCGCCAGACCCCGGAGTTCAGACGATGACATTTCCCAGACGTGATTTCCTGATCAGTGCAGGCGCTTTGTCGCTTTTTTCGGGCTGCGGGGCGCTGTCGGCAATCGGCGATGCCACCACACCGCTGGATGCGTTCGAGTTGCGTGCACCGGATCTGCCGCAGGCAGGGCGGTCACTCGCGCGCGCGCTGAGCATCGAGACACCGACCACATCTGGCGCGCTGGATATCGACCGTATCCTGATCAAGCCCAATGCGCTGCAATCGCTCTATCTGCCCGGTGCGCGCTGGTCAGACAAGGCGCCTGCGATGTATCAGACCGTCATGCTGCGGGCGTTTGAGGATACTGGCGCGCTCAACTATGTCGGGCGCAGACCGCTGGGCGGCACGGGCGATTTCGCGCTGATTTCCGAAATCACGGATTTTCAGGCGGAACTCTCCGAGGATGGGCGTAGCGCAATCACCCGTATCCGGCTGGTTGCGCGCATGGTGCGCGAGGCCGATGCCCGCGTGCTGTCGCGACGCAGTTTTCAGGCGCTGGCCCCAGCGGCCTCGACCGAGACGCTGGACGTGGTGCAGGCGTTCAATGCAGCCTCTGATGAGGTGCTGAACGATCTGGTGCGCTGGGGGCTGGAGGTGATCGGGCTGCGCCTGCCTGCGGTGTGACGGGCTGCGCTGTTGAATGAGTATTTGGGGCAAGATGAAAGCGAATTTCGAGTGATCCGTGCCCTTTATGACTGGACCTTGTCCTTGGCGCGGCATCCGCACGCATTGTGGGCGCTGGCTTTGGTGGCCTTTATCGAAAGCTCGGTGTTTCCGATCCCGCCCGATGTGCTGATGATCGCAATGATTATCGCGCGCCCGTCGCGGGCCTTTGTGATAGCGGGGGTCGCAACGCTGGCCTCTGTCGCGGGGGGGCTGTTGGGCTACTGGATCGGCTATGGTGCGTTTGAGGCCGTGGGGCGGCCTGTGCTGGAATTCTACGGCAAGGACGCCTATTTCGCCGAGTTTCAGGCGCGTTATAACGAATGGGGCGCCTGGGCGGTGTTGATCGCGGGCGTCACGCCCTTTCCCTACAAGGTCATCACCATCCTGTCGGGCGTCACCGGGCTGTCGCTTGGGGTGTTTCTGGTGGCCTCGATCATCGCGCGGGCGCTGCGGTTCTTCATCGTGGCGGCGCTCTTGTGGAAATACGGTGCACCGATTCGTGATTTCATCGAAGCGCGTCTGGGGCTTGTCTTTTCGCTGCTGATCGCGCTCCTGTTGGGTGGATTTCTGGCGATAAGGTATCTGTGATGCGCAGGCAGGTGCAGCTTCTGGCGCTGGCAGGGTCGGTGGGGCTTTTGCTGGGGGCGCTGGCGTTTGAATATATCGGGGGCATGGCCCCTTGTGCGCTGTGCATCTGGCAGCGCTGGCCGCATGTCGTGGCGCTCTTGGGTGCGGGGGGGCTGGTGCTGGCCAACCCTGTTTTCGCGCTGACCGGGGCGCTTGGCGCGGCCACCTCTGGCGGGATCGGCGTCTATCACACTGGCGTCGAGCGCGGCTGGTGGCCGGGGCCTGCGAGTTGCAGCGCGGGCGATGTCTCCGGGCTGTCACCGGAAGAACTGCTCGCGCGGATCATGGCGGCACCCGTCGTGCGTTGCGACGAGGTGCCTTGGGAGATGCTGGGCCTGTCAATGGCCAGTTGGAACGCGGTCGCATCCTTCGGCATTGCAGGGCTGTGGCTGGTCAGCTTGAGACTGCGCTAATGCAGGCGCAGATCGCGTCTTGAAAATTTGCCGACCTCGAATTCGCCGACGACATGGCGCCAGTCGCTTGGCGCGAGTTGCTTGCGATGGGTGAAGCGCACGGAATGTAGCGGCCCCTCAATACTGTCCTGCCAGAATTCGATGAATTCGAACAGGCGCGGATAGTCGGGGGCGAGATCATAGTCCTGCCAGACGAAGGTGTTCAGGACATGGGTGTGATCTGGCATGCGGTAGATCATTTCTGCCGTGGTCAGGCCATAGCCTTTGAGCATCAGTTCAACAGCGCGTGTTTCCATGTGATACCTCTACTTTCGTTCCTCCCATGTGAATCATGCCAGAGAAAGAATAATAATCAATGAAAACATATTGTTGTCACTGTTGTCTCGCGGCTGCCAAAGGAAAGACGCAGCAGCCATTGCACCCTATATCGTGCATCTGATAGAGTGCGGCCAACCATATCTAGAGTATGTGACAAGCCTGCGAGGATGACGTGAGCGATAGCCCGGAAACCCCTGAAAACATGGACGAAACCCCGCCTGCGGCACCTTCGGGTCCAAGCGTGTCCATCACGCAGGAAATGCGCAGCTCCTACCTTGATTATGCGATGAGCGTGATCGTCAGCCGTGCGATCCCCGATCTGCGCGACGGGCTGAAACCTGTGCATCGGCGTATTCTCTATGCGATGCACGAATCCGGCAATACGCATGACAAGCCTTACCGCAAATCCGCCCGCGCTGTGGGCGATGTGATGGGGAAATACCACCCACATGGCGACAGCGCGATTTATGACGCGCTGGTGCGCATGGCACAGCCGTTTTCGATGTCGCTGAAGTTGCTGGATGGGCAGGGCAATTTCGGGTCGATGGATGGCGATAACGCTGCCGCCATGCGCTATACCGAAGTGCGCATGGACAAGGCCGCATCGTTCCTGCTGGCCGATATCGACAAGAACACGGTCGATTTTCAGGACAATTACGACGGGCGCGACC
>JAFIEL010000046.1 GCA_020832585.1 Natronohydrobacter sp.
TCGGCGAGATCCGCGCCGATGGCCAGTTTGACATCATCAGCCAGACCGAAGAAGTCCCGGGCGAGGCATGGTCGCCCTTCCTGCCGGAAAGCGCCACACTGGTCAGCGACTGGCAGACGCTGGAATGCGGGATGTTCGACACCGCGACCGAGACCTGCGTCCAGTTGACCTCGAACTACTGATCCTCTGTCGTAGGGTGCGTGCAAGGCCGCGCACCCTACCCTTTCTGCCCATTGAAAGACCCTGCCCATGCCGCGCCTTCTTGCACTGGTCGCGATTATCTTCGCGTATGCCGTCACTACGCCCTTGCAGGCCCAGACCGAGAGCGTGACACCCCTGCAAGATGCCTTGCAGACGGTTCAGCCTGACGTCGCCAATCCGTCACGCGCCACAGTGCCTGCGGTCCTGCGCGTCCTGTTGCAGGCAGATGCGCCGGGCACTGTCGATTTTCTGCGCGCCTGGGGGGATCGCGAAGTCTATGAACGGCCCGGTGACGGGTTGTTTTTCTATGCCACCGACGCGCCCGACCGGATGCTGTCGCTGATCGACATCGATACCGGTGAAACCGTCACCGAGGTCAGTACCCGCGAGGTAAACCAGATCCGTCCCAATGCGGGTGTGCGCCGCGAGATCGGTGCGGCGCTTGTCAGTTTCGAGTTGCTGCACCCCAACCCTGACCGCCGCCTTGCCGCCCTTGACAATATCGCGCGCAGCCCGGACGCGGACCAGATCGAAGCGCTCACCGCTGCGCGCGCGGCGGAAGACGACAGCCGCATCGCCGCGCGGATGGACCGGCTGCTCGACCTGCTGAACGCGCGCTTCGCAACAGATACCGCTGTGCGGGTCGATGCCATAGACGGGTTGCGCGGTGACATCAGCACCGAAGCGCGCCGCGTATTGAACCAGATCCTGCAAACCCGCGCCGAGTTCGCCCCCGAAATCCCCGAAGGCACGAATGTCGCGCGCATCCGCGAACCGGGCGCGGATATGGAACTGACCGCCGCATATGGCACCTTGTCTGATGCTGGTCTTGCCCCCGCGCGCCCCGGTCGCAACACGATCCGCGATGCCCTGCGCACGAATGTCGTGGACGGCACGGTAGGCGGGATTCCGGTGCATCAGTTGACCACCGACGAGATGCGCCGTGCTGCTTATGCAGCCCTTCAGGCCGAAGGAATTGTCGCGCCGCTGGTCACAGAGGCGGATATGCGCGCCGCAGTCGCCGAGGTGGTGTTCTTTGACGCCTATCTGGAGCCCGACCCTGCCGTGACCACTGCCGCGCGCGACGCACTCGACAGCACGCGCACCAAGATTTCGCTCTGGCAATTCGTGTCGATCTCGCTCGACGCGCTGTCGCTCGCCTCGATCTTCTTTCTGGCCGCGATTGGTCTGGCCATCACCTTCGGCGTGATGCGCGTGATCAACATGGCGCATGGCGAATTCATCATGATGGGGGCCTATACCGGTTATGTCGTCCAGACTGTCATCCCCAACTACACCACATCGCTGATCGTGGCGCTGCCGCTGGCTTTTGCCGTGACTTTCGTCGCCGGGGTCGCGATGGAGCGGCTGGTGATCCGCCATCTCTATACCCGCCCGCTGGAAACACTTCTGGCGACCTTCGGCATCTCGATTGCACTGCAACAACTGGCGAAGAACATCTTCGGCACGCAGGCCCGCCCGCTGACCGCGCCGGACTGGCTGGCGGGCGCGATCCAGGTCAATGACGTGGTGTCCGTGGCTTCGATCAGGGTGGCGATTTTCTTCATGGCGCTCATGTTCCTCTTGATGCTGCTCTATATCCTGAACCGTACAAGACTGGGGCTGGAAGTGCGCGCCGTGACGCAGAACCCCGGCATGGCCGCCAGCATGGGCATCAATCCTGACCGGATCAACATGCTGACCTTCGGGCTTGGCTCGGGCATTGCAGGGGTGGCTGGTGTCTCGATCGGGCTGGTGGCGCAGGTCACGTCGGAAATGGGCGCGAATTACATCGTCCAGAGTTTCATGACGGTTGTGGTGGGCGGTGTCGGATCAGTATTCGGCACGCTGGCCGGGGCCACGCTGATCGGCTTCCTGCAAAAAGGCATCGAATGGTTCAACCCCGCCAATACGCTGGCCGCGCAGACCTTCATGGTGCTGTTCATCATCCTGTTCATCCAGTTCCGGCCCAAGGGTATTGTCGCCCTGAAGGGTCGCGCTGCCGGGGATTGATCCATGATGTTCAGCATTCGGACCGCAAGCCCGCATGTGCCAGAGGTAGCCGCCGTCATCCGCGCGCATAACGCGTTTTGCAATGCGGTCAGCCCACCGGAGTCCTGCCACAAGCTGGATGTAACGGAACTTGATGACCCTACAATAACGCTGTGGAGCGCCTGGCGTGATGAAGAAGTACTGGGCGTAGGCGCACTGAAACGTCTCGCCGACGGCGCAGGGGAAGTAAAATCCATGCACACGGTCGCTGCGGCACGCGGCGCGGGTGTGGGCCGGGCCATCGTCGAGACTATCGTCACCGCGGCAAAGGCCGGGAAGCTGACCAGCCTGTGGCTGGAGACAGGAACTGCGCCGGAATTCGCCGCTGCACGCGCTTTGTATGAGCGATTTGGATTCACCTCCTGCCCACCATTCGGAACGTACAAGATCGATCCACACAGCGCCTTCTATATGCTGGCACTGACAGGAGACTGACCGCATGTCGCTAGATATTCCGCGCAGCACGGCTGCCCCTGCCGCAAAGCCCCGCAGCTTCCTGCATGAAAACCCCTCGGTCCTGTGGTTCATGGGGCTTCTGGGGGTGTTCACTGTCGCGGTCACGGTCCTGTCCGAAGGCTTCGGGATCGGCATGATCTCGACCAATCTGGTCAAGGTGCTGGGCATGACGCTGTGCCTGTGCCTGATCGCCATCGCGATGGATGTGGTCTGGGGCTATTGCGGGATTCTGTCACTGGGGCATTTCGCCTTCTTTGGCTTGGGCGGCTATGCCATCGGCATGTGGCTGATGTATGCGCGCACGGAAATCGTGATCCGTGACAGTCTGGGCCGGGGCACCATCCCGCCCACGGAACTGGAAGTGTCAGAGGCCGTCGCTGCGCAGATTTTCGGTGTTGTCGGGTCGAGTGAATTGCCCTTGATCTGGACATTCGCCGGATCGCTGCCCTTTCAGTTGGCGATGGTGGTGCTGGTGCCGGGACTTCTGGCGCTGGTCTTTGGCTGGCTTGCTTTCCGCTCGCGCGTCACGGGCGTCTATCTGTCGATCCTGACCCAAGCCATGACACTCGCGCTTTCGCTCTATCTGTTCCAGAACGACACCGGCCTGCGCGGCAATAACGGGCTGTCGGGGCTGCAGAATATCCCCGGTTTCCTGCATGTGCCGCAATCGGTGCTGTCGGTCTGGTTCTTCTGGGCCTCGGCCTGTGCACTGGGCGCGGGCTATCTGCTGTTCGCCTGGGTGGTGTCGGGCAAGTTCGGCTCGGTGATCCGTGCCATCCGCGACAACGAGGCCCGCGTGCGCTTCCTTGGCTATAATGTCGAAGGCTACAAGCTGTTCGTGTTCACCATCACGGCGGTCATTTCCGGCATCGCGGGCGCGCTCTACTACCCGCAGGCGGGCATCATCAACCCTGCGGAAATCGCACCCATCGCCTCGATCTACCTTGCGGTCTGGGTCGCCATTGGGGGGCGCGGGCGGCTTTACGGCGCGGTGATCGGGGCGGCCTTTGTTTCGCTTCTGTCTAGCTGGCTGACCGGGGGCGGTGCGCCGAATATCGATCTGGGCTTCTACCGCATCGTCTGGACTGACTGGTGGCTGGTGCTACTGGGGCTGGGCTTTGTCGCGGTCACGCTGTTCTTTCCCAAGGGCATCGGCGGCGTGTTTGACTATCTCGTAAGGAAGAAGCCATGAGCACGCTTCTCGAAGTCTCTGGCGTGTCGGTCACTTTCGACGGGTTCCGCGCCATCAACAACCTGTCGATTGCGATTGGCGAGCCGGAATTGCGCGCAGTGATCGGGCCGAATGGTGCGGGCAAGACGACCTTCATGGATATCGTCACCGGCAAGACAAGACCCGACACTGGCAAGGTGCTCTGGGGCGAGCGGTCGGTCGATCTGCTGAAATACTCTGAAAGCCAGATCGCCAAGACGGGAATTGGCCGCAAGTTCCAGAAACCGACCGTGTTCGAGGACCAGAGCGTGCGCGACAATCTGGCGATGGCGCTGAAGAACAAGCGCGGGCCGTTTTCGGTTCTGATGTGGAAAGCGTCAGCGCAGGACGAGGCGCGCATCATTGAACTGGCCGAGGAAGTGGGCCTGTCCGAGCGGTTGGAGGACAGCGCAGGCATCCTGAGCCATGGGCAGAAGCAATGGCTGGAAATCGGGATGCTGCTTGCGCAAGACCCGCGTCTGCTGCTGGTGGATGAGCCCGCAGCGGGCATGACCCCGTCCGAGCGTGAGCATACGACCGATCTGCTGAAACGCGCGGCAAAAACCCGTGCGGTCATGGTGATCGAGCATGATATGGAATTCATCCGCCGGCTGGACTGCCGCGTGACCTGCCTGCATGAAGGGTCAGTTCTGGCCGAAGGCAGCCTTGATCATGTTACCCGAAACCAGCAGGTCATTGATGTTTATCTGGGGCGCTAGAGCATGCTGAAAGTCGAGAATCTGACATTGCACTATAGCGCCTCGCAGATCTTGTGGGGGGTGTCTCTGGAAGCCCGGCGCGGGGCGGTGACTGCCGTGATGGGCACGAATGGTGTTGGAAAAACATCGCTTTTACGGGCGATTGCCGGGCGTCACCCCTATTCAGGCGGCGCGATCACACTGGACGGGCAGGTGTTGGACCACGCATCTGCCGCACAGGCCGCACGCGCTGGTATCGCATATGTGCCACAGGGGCGCGAGGTCTTCCCTTTGCTGACCGTGACCGAGAACCTGCAGACGGGCTTTGCCTGCTTGCCTCGCGCCGAGCACAGGATCCCAGCCCGCATCTATGAACTGTTCCCGGTGCTGGAGCAGATGAAGAACCGGCGCGGCGGCGATCTGTCGGGCGGACAGCAGCAACAGCTTGCCATTGCCCGCGCGCTCATCGCGCGGCCCAAGGTGCTGCTGCTGGATGAGCCGACAGAGGGCATCCAGCCCAATATCATCAAGCAAATCGGCCGCGTGATCGAACTTCTGCGCGAAGAGGGTGAAATCGCGATTGTGCTGGTCGAGCAGTATTTCGATTTCGCCTATGGGCTGGCCGATGAGTTCTGTGTCCTGAACCGGGGTGAGGTGGTGCTCTCGAAACCGGCCAGTGCCGTGACGAAAGAGCAGATATTGGCGCGCGTCTCGATCTGAGACTGTTACGCCGGGCAGAAAATTGAGCGCGCGGCAGACTGAAATTCGTGCTATTCTGCGACGCAGAATCGGAGAAAAAACTCCGGTCAGAGCAGTATCCAGAGGCACCATATGCGGCTTATCGCCCTTTTTCTGGCCGTGATCGTGATGATCGCGCCCTTCACCGCTGCGCAGGCAGCCCCCGCCGAATGCAGCACCCGGATCGACGGGGAACCCGTCACGATATTCTTCAACACCGATGATCCGACCTTTTCCTCGTTTCGCGAGCGATTCCTTCGGCGCAACCGGGCGGCCTGTCCCGGCGCAGTCGTCATCACCTATCTGACGCCCGACCTGAGCGCGGAAGAACGCGAAGTGTTCTGCGCCAATTACGACGAAAAACTGAAAAGCTATTCGCAGCCTGCCTTGGGCAAGCGCGATAATTTCGGGCGCTGCGCAGAGCCTTCGCGGACCTGTCAACTGGTCAACACCACGAAACAGGAAGCCATGACACTCGCAGGGCTTGGGCAGCAGGCAGGGCACGCATCCGGTGAAAACCCGCTGCGCAGAACGCTCACGACGCTGACACATAGTTCAGGGGCGATGATCCTGTCTGGCAATGGCGCTGCACTTGTCAACATGATCAGCCAGACAGGGGCCGTTGTCGGCACTGCGCTGGCCACCCCGGCAGTGCTGGCCGGGGCTGCCGCCAGTGTCGTGGTGATCGGGGGCGCGGTCTATCTCTGCGCGGATGACGCCTGATCTCAGGGGGCTTGTTCCGAGCGATCTCAATCCGAGAAGGCCCGGCACCTGTCTTCGGGATCTCTCTAAAGCGCGATCATATCGACTGTGTGGGTGGCGCGTTGCCCCCCCGCAGTGCGCAGTGCGCCGCGCACGGGTGCGACATCTGAATAGTCGCGCCCGATGGCCACAGTGATGTAATCCTCACCCGCCCATTGTGCATTGGTCGGGTCATATTCGACCCAGCCCTGAGTGGTCCCGCACCAGGCCATGACCCAGCCATGCATCGCATCGACCCCGGCCAGACGTTTCGCTCCTGGCGGCGGCGTGGTGCGGATGAAGCCGGAGACATAACCTGCGGGGATCCCCAAGGCGCGCAACCCGCAGACCATGATCTGCGCGAAATCCTGACAGACGCCGCGCCGCGCGGCAAAGGCCGCAGCAGGCGCGGTCGTCACATCCGTCGCCAAGGAATCAAACGCCATCTCTGCATGCAGTGCCTGCCCAAGCGCGGCCACGGCATCACGCGCAGTCTGGCCGGGTTGGCATATGCCGCGAGCAAAATCCGCAATCTCGGGAGCAGGCGGAATGCGCGGCGACGGTCCGCGAAAATGCAGCGGCGAAGCCGGGCCAAGCCCTGCCGCCATGACCTCGGGGGCAAGCGCATTCAACCGGGGCGAAATATCCATTGCGCTGACGGCCAGGCGTTCGGCCCGCACAGACAGATGGAAACTGATCGCCGCAACCGGCCTGTGCCATGCGACCAGCGTGGTCGCATTGCCGAAATAATCCACCATGTCGCGGCGTTCCTGCGGTGCCGGGGTGATCGTCAGCAAGCGGCGCAACACGCGCTGGCTGGGCCGGTCCGATGGCAACAGGCGCAGCAAATTGCGCACATGGTCAGAGGCGGCGGGATAGCTGTGGTCCAGACTGAGGCGAATGTCATAGCGCATGGCGTCACCTGAAATAGCGCGCGGACAGCAGGTCCGAGACAGTCGCAAGCCGTGAGCGGAAACGCACGAGTTCCGCTTGCGGCAGATCTGCCGGATCAGCCACGCGCAGGTCCGTATCCAGTTCAAGCAAGAGCTTTTCGACCTCGCTCAGTCGCTCGCGATCAGAGTCATGCGGCAATTGCGCAATGTGAGCGCGCATTTCACTGATCTGATAGAGCACCGCGCGCGGATTGTCCGGGTCCAGCACCAGCAGGTCGAGCACAGTTTCGCGCGACGGCCCAAAGCGATACCGGCGCTGATGGGTCATGACGCAATCGCCGGTCTCTATGGCGATCTCGAAGATGCCGGGCACGGCTTCCGGGGCGGCAAAGGTCTTGAGGTGCAACAGCATGGCATCGGCGCGTTCCTGCGCGCGCCCCAGCGACAGGAACCGCCAGCCAAGGTAGCGATACATATTCTCATGCACCAACCCCGAGAAGCCCGAGAGCTTGCGCAACAAAACGGACATGGCGCGCGCGGCATCGTCACCCGGAGCGACCACGCGCGCGAATCTGGCGGTCGTGCGGGCCAGATCATCCAGCGCATGCCAGCCATCCGGCGAGAAACGGTCGCGCACTTTCGAGGCCGCCGTGCGCGCAGCCGCGATCAGGTCGGGCAGCGCTTCTGGCACCGGGCGATCCGGGGCCATGCCGAGACTGGTCAGATAGGTGCCCAGCACTTGAAGGCAGGGCTCGTCCCGGTCGCCGGTTTCGGCCAGCCGCAGATGATAGGCACGCAACAGGCGGATCGCGCCTTCGGTGCGTTCGACATAGCGGCCCAGCCAATACAGGTTGTCGGCCGCCCGTGCAGGCAGGATCCCGGCAGTTTCGCGCTCGAAGTTTGCCTTCGCCGCCAAAGTATCGGGGGCCACCGCACGCGGGGCCATGACCCAGACATCGGCCACATAGCCCCCGGCCTGCATGGCAAGGGCGTTGGTATCATCGCTCTTGCCGATCCGGGCATAGCCACCGGGCATGAAGTTCCAGCCCTTCTCGGTACGCGTGGCAAAGACGCGAATCGTCATCGGGCGCGGCACCAGCCTGCCACTGGCCCAGACCGGTGTGGTGGAAAGCGTCACGGCCTGTTGCGCGACCAGATTGTGACCATTGCGCCCGATCCAGTCTTCCAGCGGCCAGTCTGCCATCGTCAGATTGGCCGCCCCCAGGGCCGCATCCGCGCCCATGGCGAAAGGCAATGTCTTTTCCAGCGCGCTGCCGATGATCATTTTCTTCGCATTGGCCTGCACATGGGCGCGCTCGGCAGGCTGGCCGCACCACCATGTCGCGATATTGGGCAGTCTCAGGGTCTCGCCCAGCAGATGCCGCGCGATGCGCGGAAAAAACGCCATGAAGGCGCGGGTTTCCAGCACCCCGCTGCCGGGCGCATTGATCATCGTCACGCCGCCCTGACGGAAGGCCCCCAGCAGGCCGGGTGTGCCAAGCTGCGATGCCTCCATCAGTTCCAGCGGGTCCACGAATTCGTCATCGATACGTCGCCATAGCAGCCCAAGCGGTTCCAGCCCGCGCACTGTGCGCACCATGACCTGCCCGTTCTCGACGATCAGATCTTCGCCTTCCAGCAGCATCAGGCCCAGATAGCGGGCGATATAGGTATGCTCGTAATAGGTGTCGTTATTCGGCCCCGGTGTCAGAATCCCCATATGACGCCCGTCGCCCGCCAACGCCTCCATCGTGGCGCGGAAGCTGCGAAAGAACCCCGCAAGGCGGCGCAGATTGCCCCGAGGAAACGGGTCGGTAAATATCCGCGTGGCCGCCATGCGGTTCTCAAGCGCGAAACCCGCGCCTGACGGGGCCTCTGTCCGGTCGCCCAGCACGAAGAAAGACCCGTCTGGCGAGCGCCCGATCTCGAAGGCCAGATGGTGCAGCCAGTGCCCGGAAGCTGGTGTCGTGCCGACCAACGGATGCAGCCAATGGGGATTTCCGGCCACGAGTTCCGCCGGAAGATGTCCCGCTGCCACCAGCTGCGCAGGCCCGTAGAGGTCAGCCACGATCCGTTCCAGCAGGTCCGCGCGCTGTGCCAGCCCGTCGCAGATGGTCTGCCAGTCGGCATCTGAAATAAGCACCGGCACATGGCTCAGCGGCCACGACCGTTCCTGCGCGGGACCACCCGAATAGAGCCTGAAATAGACGCCCGCATCGCGCAGATACTGGTCCCCGCGCGCGAAACGGGTCTCGATTTCCTGTGCCGAGAGTCCGGCCAACTGGTCGATGAAAGCCCGCCAGACCGGACGCATATTGCCCTGCGCATCGAATAACTCATCGGCAACGCCCGCACGCGGCGCATAATCCTGCAGAACAGGAGGCAGATGATGATGCAGGCGCTCACTCATCGCGCTGTCATACAGAAGCGCCGCGCCGCAAGTCCAGTGTCATCGGAAATTCGGGATGGGGCTGCTCGGGCGCGGGCTGATAGGCACCGGGGACATGACCATGCGCCTCGAAGCGGGCAAGGCGACGGGCTTCGGCCTCGTAGCCATTGACCGGGAAGGTGTCATAGTTGCGCCCGCCGGGATGGGCGACATGATAAACGCAGCCCGCCAAAGCGCGCCCGGTCCATGTGTCATAGATGTCGAAGGTCAGCGGCGCATTGACCGGCAGCACAGGATGCAGGGCCGCAGCGGGCTGCCATGCCTTGAAGCGCACCCCGCCGACGGATTCGCCCGCCGTGCCGGTTTTCGCAAGCGGCACGGGCCGCTGGTTACACATCACGCGGTAGCGGTCCTGATGCAGCGTGCTCAGCCGCACTTGCAGGCGTTCCACCGAACTGTCGGTATAGCGCACGGTCCCGCCGATTGCGCCCGTTTCGCCCAGCACATGCCACGGCTCCAGCGCCTGCCGTAGCTCAAGATGCACGCCCTCGACCTCGATCTGCCCGCAAAAGGGGAAACGGAACTCTGCCTGAGCGCGGAACCATTCGGGATCGAGATCGAAGCCATGCGCGCGCAGATCGGCCAGCAAGCTCAGGAAATCCTGCCAGACAAAATGCGGCAGCATCATGCGGTCATGCAGCACCGTGCCCCAGCGCACGGGGTTTGACCGCACCGGGTCTTGCGCCACCCGCGCGATGATGGCGCGGATCAGCAGTTGCTGGGCCAGGTTCATGCGCGGATGGGGCGGCATCTCAAAGCCGCGGAATTCGACCAGCCCCAGCCGCCCGGTGGGGCCATCAGGGGAATACAGCTTGTCGATGCAGATTTCGGCGCGGTGGGTGTTGCCGGTCACGTCGATCAGGATATTGCGCAAGAGCCGGTCCACCAGCCAGGGCGGCGGCAAGGGGCCACCCGCGACCGGATCGCCGATCTGTGACAGCGCGATTTCCAGCTCATAGAGGCTGTCATGGCGGGCTTCGTCAATGCGCGGGGCCTGCGAAGTCGGGCCGATGAACAGCCCCGAGAACAGGTAGCTCAGCGAGGGGTGACGCTGCCAGATCAGGATCAGCGATTTCAGCAGATCCGGGCGGCGCAGAAACGGGCTGTCAGTCATCGTCGCCCCGCCGACGACGACATGATTGCCCCCGCCGGTCCCGGTATGCCGCCCGTCGATCATGAACTTGTCAGCCCCCAGACGGCACTGGCGCGCTTCTTCATAGATCGCCTCGGTGGTGGTCACACAATCGTCCCAGCTATGGGCGGGGTGAACATTGACCTCGATCACACCAGGGTCCGGGGCTACGCGGATCACGTTCAGGCGTGGATCATCAGGGGGCGCATAGCCTTCGATATGGATGGGCAGGCCCAGCTCCTGCGCGGTTGCCTCTGCGGCGTAGATCAGGTCGAGATAATCCTCCAACTCTTCGCAGGGCGGCATGAACAGGCACAGACGCCCGTCACGCGGCTCGATGGCGATGGCGGTGCGCACCTCGCTTTCAGAGGGATCGCCGCTGCCCTGCGCGACCATGGCCTGACGATGCGTGTCATCTGCTTTCAGCGCGCCGTCCTGACGGTGCCCCTGCGACACCGCCGGGGTCATGGCGTCCTGTTCGGCCTGCTCGCGCGCCGCGCGGGTGTCATTGCTGTCGTGATAATCGGGCAGCGGGTCCAGCGGGCGCGACGTGTCTGCGGGGTAGCTGTAGGGGTATTGCGCGGGCGGGATATAAGGCAGGCTGCCCAAGGGCAGGCGGAACCCCACCGGGCTGTCACCGGGCACCAGAAACAGCTTGCCGCGACGGGGCTTCCACATCTCCGAGCGCCAGCGCGGCGCTGATGCGGCACTTTGCCAACGCTGGATCGGCAGCACGAAACCTGCAGGCTCGGTCAGACCTCGCGCAAAAACGCGCGCGATGCGGGCGCGGGCCTCGGCATCCTTCAGTTCGGAATTCTCGGGCGAGACATTGGGGGGCAGATTGGCTTCTTTCAGGATCCATTCTGCCGGGTCTTCATAGGCGGGCTGGGCGTGGTCCGGCGTGATCCCCAGCTTTTCGGCAAAGCCTTGCATGAAAGCGCCCGCCTGTTCGGCGCTGGCACCGTAATCGACTGCTTCCTGTGCGACCAAGGCCGGGTCGCGCCAGACGGATTTCCCGTCGCGCCGCCAGTAGAGCGAGAATGTCCAGCGCGGCAGGGTTTCGCCGGGATACCATTTGCCCTGCCCGTAATGCAGGAACCCTTGCGGCGCGAATCGTTCGCGCAACCGCCGGATCAGCTTGTCGGCCAGATCGCGCTTGGTGGGGCCCACCGCTTCGGTGTTCCATTCCTCGCTCTCGAAATCATCAATCGAGACAAAAGTCGGCTCGCCGCCCATCGTCAGGCGCAGATCGGCGGCGTTCAGAGCCGCATCGACCTGTCCGCCCATCGCATTCAGCCGCTCCCATGCGTCATCGCTGAAGGGTTTGGTGATGCGCGGATGCTCGGCCACGCGGGTCACTTTCATGTCGAAATCGAAACTGACCTGAGTGTCGGGCGATCCGCTATAGCCGCCGGTGATGGGAGCGGCGTTGCGATAATGCGGGGTGGCGGCCAGCGGGATATGGCTTTCGCCGGTCAACAGACCCGAGGTCGGGTCCAGCCCGATCCAGCCCGCGCCGGGGATATAGGCTTCGACCCATGCGTGCAGGTCAGTGAAATCAACCTCGGTGCCGGAGGGACCGTCGAGTGCTTTCACATCGGGCGCAAGCTGGATCAGGTAGCCCGACACAAAGCGGGCCGCCACCCCAAGATGGCGCAGTGCCTGCACCAGAAGCCAGCTTGAATCGCGGCATGACCCTTCGGCCTTGATCAGTGTTTCCTCGGGGGTCTGCACGCCCGGTTCCATGCGGATCGTGTAATTCACCACCTCGCTGACGCGGCGGTTCAGCATGACAAGGAAATCGACCGTGATCATGGGATCTCGCGGGATTGTCGCAAGAAAACCCGAGAGAAGCGGCCCGGCAGCTTCGGCACGTTTGTAGATCACCAGATCCTCGGCCAGATCGGCAGGGTAGTCGAAGGGCCATTTCTCGGCCCCTTCTTCGGTGAAGAAATCGAACGGGTTATAGACCGACATATCGGCGGTCAGATCGACCTCGATCTTCATTTCCGTCACCGGTTCGGGAAAGACAAAGCGCGCCAGCCAGTTGCCATAGGGGTCTTGCTGGTGATTGACGAAATGCCCGCCCGGAGAGACCCGCAGACTGTGCGACAGGACGCGCGTGCGCGAGTGCGGCGCAGGGCGCAGACGAATGATCTGCGGCCCCAACATCACGGGGCGGTCATAGAGGTAGTGGGTCAGATGATAGATGCTGGCATGAATCGCCATGTGTGTCCGTCCGTTCGCTGCGCCTGTTGCAGTGACCCTAGCCCGGATCGTGAGATTGTCTGCCCCCTTGACTGAAGATTGCGGCTTTTGAGGGCGCGTCGTGACAAAAATGCCTGTCCGTTAGGCGTCAGAGCCCTAGCGCAGCCGAAGCCCTGTCGACTTGTCGAAAAGGAATGTCGCCGCAGGGTCCGCCTGAACGGCTATTGGTGCGCCGGGACGTTCGACATGCGTGCCATCGGTCTCGATCACCAGCTTGGGCTGGCCATCGCGCAGGCAGTGGATGTAGGACACGCCCCCCAGCGCCTCGGTCATCTCGACGCGGTGCGTGCTGCCTGCGACGATCCGCAGATCCTGCGGACGAAACCCGGCGACCAGATCGGTTACATGCGCCGGGCATTTGCAGGGGATCACATCGTCGCCCAGCGCGGGCACGATGATGCCGCCCTCGGAGGGCTTCGCGGCCAGCAGGTTCATCGCAGGCGAGCCGATAAAACCTGCAACAAACAGATTGTCCGGGTCGCGATACAGTTCCAGCGGCGCGCCAACCTGTTCCACCTTGCCTGCCCGCAGCACCACGATCTTGTCGGCCAGCGTCATTGCTTCGACCTGATCATGGGTCACATAGATCATGGTTGCGCCGATTTCGCGGTGCAGCCGCGCCAGTTCCACCCGCATCTCGACCCGCAATTCCGCATCAAGGTTCGAGAGCGGTTCATCAAACAGGAACACTTCCGGCCCGCGCACAATTGCGCGCCCGATGGCCACGCGCTGCCGCTGCCCGCCCGAGAGCGCCTTGGGCTTGCGGTCCAGATAGGGACCGAGCTTCAGGATATCGGCAGCGCGCCCCACTTTCTCGCGGATCTCGGCCTTGGGATGGCCGTTCATCTTCAGCCCGAAGCCCATGTTTTCGGCCACCGACATATGCGGATAAAGCGCGTAGGTCTGAAACACCATCGCCACCCCGCGCTGCGCCGGGTCCAGTCGCGTCACATCGCGCGCACCGATGCGGATTTCCCCGCCCGAGGTCTCTTCCAGCCCTGCGATCATGCGCAGAAGCGTTGACTTCCCGCAGCCCGAGGGGCCGACAAAGACGCAAAACTCGCCCGGTTCCACTGCCAGATCGACCCCGTGGATCACCTGCGTTTCGCCGTATTTCTTGACAACACTGGTCAGATTGACGCCAGACATGATTCAGGCCCTTTTCCGGAGTTGCGGTGCGTCTTCCTCGGGGAAGCGCCATGTTTCGGTTTCCTGCGCGATGGTCTGCGCAATGTTCTGGACCGTAGGCACCAGTTCTTCCAAAGCGGCCAGCGACGTGCGCGCTGTGGTCGAAGTCACGGACAACGCCCCCAGAACGCCCCCGCGCGACGACAGGATCGGCAGCGCCACGCAGATGATGCCGGGTTCATGCTCTTCATCGTCAAAGGCAAAACCGCGCGTGCGGATCAGGTCAAGCTCTGCCTGCATCGCCTCTGGCGTTGTCAGTGTCTTGGGCGTGAACCGGTGCCAGCTTTGCTGCGCAAGGATGCCGGGCAGCCGGTCTTGCGGCAGAAAGGCCAGCATCGCCTTGCCAACACCGGTGCAATAGGCCGGTCCAACCTTGCCCGCCTGAGAATACATCGGGATCGGATCGCGCGCATTGCGCTTGTCCACATAAAGCACCTGCGCGTGATCAAGCTGCGCCAGATGCACCGTCTCGCCCACTTCCGCTGAAAGCTGGTCCAGATAGGGCCGCGCAATGGGGGCAAGCGAACTTTGCTGCCAGGCGACATGCGCGAGCCGCACCAGCCGGATGCCCAGCGAATAGGTCGCGCGGTCCGGGTCAAAGGCCAGCATGCCCTGACTGACCAGCGTCTGCAGCAACCGGTAGAGCGTGGCCTTGGGATAGGGGCTCTGGTCCAGCAGGTCCGAAAACCGCACCGGCCGGCCATGCCCCGCGACCAGATCAAGCACCTCAAGTGCCTTGGCCACTGTTCCATCTGATGTGGCTGTGGTCATCACCCCTCCCAAGGCGGAGACAAACATTCCCTTGACAAAACGTAACGAGTCGCGCCATCTTTTTCAATATGTAAAAACTAGTTTCAAATAGTGAAACACGCAAGGGAGGAAATCATGCGGTTCACACTCAAGGGCGCAGCAGCGATGCTGGCGCTGACAACGGCACTGGCAGGGCCTGCAAGCGCCGAACTGACCGGAAACCTGCGAATCTTCTTCAACGACCAGAACCCCGCGCCGCGCGCCGCGATGGAGGGCATGGTCGAGCGTTTTCAGGCCATGCACCCTGATCTGAACATCGAACTGACCCTGATCGACCGTGAAGCCAACAAGACCCAGATCCGCAACTACCTGACCGCCAACGCGCCTGACGTGAACGGCTGGTATGCAGGCAACCGGATGCGGCCCTATGTCTCGGCCGGCCTGTTCGAGGATGTCTCGGACCTCTGGGAAGGCCCGATGGGCGAAGAACTGGCCTCGACCCTTCCGGCGCTCACACTCGACGGCAAGCAATGGGGCGTGCCCTACAGCTATTACCAGTGGGGCATCTACTACCGCGAGGATATTTACAACGAACTCGGCCTGACCGCCGCGACCACTTGGGACGAGGAAAAGGCCAATTGCCAGGTCATTCTGGACTCTGGCCGCAAATGCTACGCCATCGGCTCGCGCCACCCCTGGACCACGGGCGGCTGGTTCGATTACCTGAACCTGCGCACGAATGGCTATGATTTCCACATGGAACTGACCGCAGGCGAGGTCGCATGGACCGATGACCGCGTGCGCGAAACCTTTGCCAAATGGCGCGAATTGCTCGACATGGGCGCGTTCATCGACAATCCCACTGCTTATGACTGGCAGGAAGCCCTGCCCTTTGTCGTCAACGGCGAAGCAACGGCCTATCTGATGGGCAATTTCGTCGTAGCACCACTGCGCGAAGCGGGCATGACCGATGACACTCTCGGCTTTTACCCCTTCCCGGAGATCACACCGGGCATCGCACGCGCAGAAGATGCACCGACCGACACGCTGCATATCCCCGCGCAGGCCCAGAACAAGGACAATGCCCGCGCCTTCCTGCTCTATGTGGCCAGCGCCGAGAACCAGAGCATCGTGAACGAAGTTCTTGGCCAGTTGCCGATCAACTCGAATGCCGAGGTAAGCGACGACAAGTTCATCCGGGCAGGCTTCGAGATGCTCTCGACCGCACCGGGCGGCATCGCACAGTTCTTCGACCGCGACACTGATGCCGAAATGGCGTCAGCGGGCATGGAAGGTTTTCAGGAATTCATGATGTTCCCCGACAATCTGGATGACATCCTGAACCGCCTCGAAGCTGTGCGCCAGCGCGTGAACAGCCGCTAAGGGTTCCTCCCCGTCTCCGGGGGTGGCGGATGCTGCCCCCGGATGGTCCGTTTCTGACAGGCAGGATAGAGTCATGACGCAGATGACCGAGCAGGCCCATGCTGCAGATACCCGCAGTTGGTGGTCGCGCAACCAGATGCGCGCCGCGCCATGGCTGTTTCTGGCGCCCGGCATCGCCTTTTTCGCCGTCTATGTGATCCTGCCGATTTTCCAGAGTTTCCATATCAGCTTCTACCGCTGGGATGGTCTGGGCGAGGCCACACCCGTCGGTCTCGACAATTACCGGCAATTGTTTGAAGACCGGGCCTTCTATGTGTCGCTGCGCAACAACGTCAAATGGCTGCTGCTCTACCTGCTCGCCATTCCTGCGGGTCTGGCCATCGCGCTGTTCCTGAACCAGCAGATCAAGGGGATGCGGCTCTACAAGTCCCTGTTCTTCTTCCCCTTCGTCATCAGCCAGGTTGTCGTGGGACTGGTGTTCGTGTGGTTCTACAACCCCGCGATTGGCCTTTGGAACCCGCTGATTGGCCTGTTCGGCTTCGCGCCGATGAACGTGCTGGGCAACCCCAACACTGTAACCTATGGCATCATCGCCGCAGGGCTGTGGCCGCAGATCGCCTATTGCATGATCCTGTATCTGACCGGCCTCAACGCTGTGGACCCCGAACAGGTGGAAGCTGCGCGCCTTGACGGGGCGAAAGGATGGAAGATGCTGTGGTATGTGATCCTGCCGCAACTGCGCCCTGCGACCTTTATCGCCGTGGTCGTCACAGTCATCGGGGCGCTGCGCAGTTTCGACATGGTGTCGGTGATGACGCGCGGGGGGCCGTTCGGGTCAAGCCGTGTGCTGGCCTATTACATGTTCGAGGTCTCGCTCTCCGAATACGGCTTCCGCATGGGCTATGGCGCGGCCATCGCGGTCATCCTGTTCCTGATCATGCTGGTCTACATCGCCTTCTTCCTGTGGCGGATGTGGCGCGACGAAAGGGCTGCCTGAGATGTTTCCCACCCCTGTCGAGCGCCAATCCGCCGCAGTGCAGGCCACCTACAAGGCATTGGTGCCACTGGCGCTGATCCTGTGGTTGCTGCCCCTTCTGATGGTCGCCCTGTTCTCGATCAAGCCTGATGGCGATTTCACCTCCGGCAATCTCTGGGGGATGCCGTCGTCCTTCGCGGGTTTCGAGAATTACACGCGCGTTTTCACCGACAGCTCCATGCCGCGCTACCTGCTGAACTCGATCTTCATCACCGTGCCCACCGTCATCGGTGCTGTGGCGCTGTCCTGCATGACCGGATTCGCACTGGCCGTCTATCGCTTCAAGGGCAATCTCTGGCTGTTCTTCATGTTCGTGGCGGGAAATTTCGTGCCCTTCCAGATCCTCATGGTGCCCGTGCGCGATCTGACGATCAACCTTGGCCTCTATGACACCCGGCTGGGGCTGGTGCTGTTCCATATCGCATTCCAGACCGGGTTCTGCACGCTGTTCATGCGCAATTTCATCCGCGCCCTGCCCCGCGAACTGATCGAAGCCGCGCGCGTCGAAGGCGTCAGCGAGATCCGCATCTTCTGGTATGTGGTCCTGCCCCTGATGCGCCCTGCTATTGCCGCGCTCTCGGTGCTGATCTTCACCTTCATCTGGAACGATTATTTCTGGGCTGTGGTGCTGACCCAAGGCGTTGAAAGCCAGCCCGTGACCGCCGGGATCACCGCCTTCAACAGCCAGTTCCGCGCCGCCTATCACATGATGAGCGCAGGCTCGATCATCGCTGCCCTGCCACCTGTGATGATGTTCTTCCTGATGCAGAAGCACTTCATCGCGGGCCTCACTCTCGGAGCCGTCAAATGACAAAAATCGCCTTCATCGGGGCCGGGTCCACGGTCTTCATGAAAAACCTGATCGGGGATGCGCTGCTGCGCCCCGCGCTTTCAGACGCCCATATCGCGCTGATGGATATCGACAGCGCCCGGCTGGAAGAATCGGCCCTTGTCGCGCGCAAGCTCGTGGCCTCGCTTGGTGTGGGCGCGCGCATCTCGGCCACGACCGACCGCCGCGCTGCCCTTGATGGGGCGGATTTCGTGATCGTCGCGTTCCAGATCGGCGGCTACAAGCCCTGCACGGTCACGGATTTCGAAATCCCCAAGGCTTACGGGTTGCGCCAGACCATCGCGGATACACTGGGCATAGGCGGCATCATGCGCGGCCTGCGCACGGTGCCGCATCTCTGGGCGCTGGCGCAGGACATGCGCGCGCTCTGCCCGGACGCGCTGATGCTGAATTACGTCAACCCGATGGCGATCAACACCTGGGCGCTGGCCGCGCGCTACCCGGATGTGAAACAGGTCG
>JAFIEL010000047.1 GCA_020832585.1 Natronohydrobacter sp.
CGGCCTGTTGCTGGCGCACGGCAGGCCCTTCGAGCCGCATCAGGATATCGACCCAAGGGGCATAGCGTCGCTTGATCGCAAAGGCGGCATCGGCGCAGTTGCGGCTGCCCACCCAGGACAGATGGTTGTCTACCACCACGATCTTGCGGTGATTGCGCAGGTCGATACGCTGGAACAACAGGCTGATGAGCGGATTGCCGACCGGGGCCGCGCGTTCAAGCGCCACGCCCGCCCCTTGCATCTGTCGCCACAGGGCCGAGCGGATCAGGCGGCGCGCGCCATGATCATCGACCAGCACCCGGCAGGCCACACCCCGCCGCGCCGCACGGCAGAGCGCATCGGCCATGCGGGTGCCAGTGGTGTCAGGCAGCCAGATATAGAACAGCACATGGACATGCTGCGTGGCGGCTTCGATTGCCTGCAGCACATCTTCCATCATCGCGTCGCCTTCGGGCAGAAGCGTCAGGCGGTTGCCTGCCACGGGCAGAAACCCGCTGATCGCGTGCCCGGCCGCAAAGGCGGGCCGGGCCGGGCCGCGTATGGTCATTGGCAGGTCCGGGCGCGCGGCCTGCGCTTCCAGCAACTGGTTGCGGACCTCGCGCATCCGTTCGCGATTGGCGCGCTCGAGGCGCACCTCGCCGAACAGGAAATAGGCGGCGATCCCGACACCCGGCAGGGCGGAAATGACCGCGACCCAGGCCAGCCGCGCCGCAGGCGTCAGACCTGCACGCAGCAATGCACGGATGACGAAAGCCACCTGCAAGAGGAATACCAGAACCACTGTTGCGCCGGTCACGCGGATCACCGTGAAGCTTGAGTCGCGCTCACCCTGTCATGGTGCTGCGTCAAAGTCACGCCCAGCGCGGGTTGTTGCTTGAAGCCTGCCCGCGAAGCCTGTCTAAAGGCGGCAGATTGTGGATTGTTCCAGAGGTCTGCCCATGTTGCTGCACCCGCTTGCCTTTGACCGTTTCGTGGCCCCTGCCCGCCTGCGCCCGCAACTGTGGCGATTGATCGTGGGTCTGGGCGTGGTGGTGCTGATCTATCTGGGCTGGATGGCGCTGATGGCCGGGATCATCTGGACCGCAAAAGGTGAAACCGGGCTGGACCGGGCACTGGGCAGCATCGGCACGGGCAGCACGCCGGGGTCGCTGATCCTGCTGTTGCTGACTTTTGTCGGGATGGCGCTGGGAACCTTCGCGGCGACACGCTGGCTGCACAAGCGCCCCATCGCCACGCTGTTCGGACCCGGACAGATCGTGCTGCGCGATTTTGCCCTTGGCTTTGGTGTCTTCGCGGCCTTTGCCGTGCCCGGTATTCTGTGGTTCTTTTTCACGCTGGATCTGACACCCAATGCGACCTGGCATATCTGGCTCATGTTCCTGCCGCTTGCACTGATCGGCCTGCTGATCCAGACGGGGGCCGAGGAACTGGTCTTTCGCGGCTATATGCAACAGCAACTCGCGGCGCGGTTTGCCTCTCGCTGGATCTGGATGGTGCTGCCGTCCGTGATTTTCGGACTGGTGCATTACGCGCCCGATGAGATGGGCGATTCGGTGTGGTTGCTGGTCTTCGTGACAGGGTTTTTCGGGCTGATCATGGCCGATCTGACCGCGCGCTCGGGATCGATTGGCATGGCCTGGGGGCTGCATTTCGCCAATAACCTGTTTGCGATCCTGCTCTTCACCACCGGAGAAGCGCTGGACGGTCTTGCCCTCTACCGCCTGCCCTTTACCGTCAGCGATACCCAGGCGATCCTGCCCTTGCTGGCGGTTGATCTGTTCGGCATGGCGTTGGTCTGGGCCGCCTGTCGCTATGCCCTGCGCGGGCGCTGATTGCAATTTGCACGACGACGCCTTATCTGGCCCCTAATCTTGCAGGGATGCGCTGATGAACTGGATCACCAACTACGTCCGCCCGACGATCAACTCGCTCTTCTCGCGGCGCGAAATGCCCGAGAACCTGTGGGAGAAATGCCCCGAATGCGGCACCATGCTGTTCCACCGGGAACTGGCGGATAATCAGCGCGTCTGCACCTCTTGCGGGCATCACATGGGGATCACTCCGCGCGAACGCTTCCATAGTTTCTTCGATGGCGGGATGTACAAGGAAATCGCGGTGCCGCAACCGCTGGCCGATCCGCTGCATTTCCGCGACCAGAAGAAATACCCCGACCGGATGAAAGCCGCGCAGAAGCAGACGGGCGAGAAAGAAGCCATGCTTGTGGGCGAAGGCGAAGTGCTGCGCACGAAGCTTGTCGCCGTGGCGCAGGATTTCAGCTTCATGGGCGGGTCGATGGGCATGTATGTCGGCAATGCAATCGTCGCGGCTTGCGAACATGCCGTGGCGCGCAAATTGCCGCTGGTGCTGTTTTCCGCTGCAGGCGGCGCGCGGATGCAGGAGGGGATTCTCTCGCTGATGCAGATGCCGCGCACCACGGTCGCTGTGGACATGCTGCGCGAGGCGGGTCTGCCCTATATCGTCGTGCTGACCCATCCGACCACGGGCGGGGTGACGGCAAGCTATGCCATGCTGGGCGATGTGCAGATTGCCGAACCGGGTGCGCTGATCTGTTTTGCCGGGCCGCGCGTGATCGAACAGACGATCCGCGAAAAACTGCCCGAGGGCTTCCAGCGCGCCGAATATCTGCTGGAACATGGCATGCTGGACCGTGTGACCGCGCGCAAGCATCTGCGGGTCGAGATCGCCACGATCCTGCGCATGCTGACCGGACAAAGCGCTGTGGTGCATGGCGATCTGCCGCCGCCGCCACCCGCTGCACCTGCCCCATGAGCACGCCCCATTCCGACGCGCTGCTGGCGCGGATGATGGAATTTCACCCCAAGATCATCGACCTGACGCTGGATCGGGTCTGGCGGCTCCTGGCGGCGCTGGATCACCCGGAACGCAGCCTGCCGCGAGTGATCCATATCGCGGGCACCAATGGCAAAGGGTCCACGCAGGCCATGATCCGCGCGGGGCTGGAAGCCACGGGCGCACGCGTCCATGCCTATACCTCGCCGCATCTGGCGCGGTTTCATGAACGTATCCGGCTGGCGGGTGATCTGATCTCGGAACCTGCGCTCTCGGCGCTGCTGGACGAAGCGCTGGCCGCGAATGGCACCGACGCAATCACCTATTTCGAGATCACCACCTGCGCAGCGCTTCTGGCCTTCGCTCGCACGCCTGCGGATTATACGCTGCTGGAAGTGGGGCTTGGCGGGCGGTTGGATGCCACCAATGTCGTGGACCGGCCTGCGCTGACGGTCATCACGCCGGTCAGTCTGGACCACCAGCAATATCTGGGCGAAACCCTGCCCGAGATTGCAGGCGAGAAGGCCGGGATCCTCAAGCGCGGCGTGCCCTGTGTTGTCGGACCGCAGGAGGAGGCCGCGATGGACGTGATCGAAGCCCGCGCGGCGCGTCTGGGTGCACCGTTGCTGGCCTTCGGTCAACACTGGCATATCGGGACCGAGGCCGGGCGGCTGGTCTATCAGGACGAAACCGGCTTGCTGGACCTGCCGCTGCCGAACCTTGCGGGGCCGCACCAGATCCAGAACGCAGGTATGGCGCTGGCGGCTTTGCGCGCGCTGGGGCGCGGTGACGGGGTCGAAGGGGCTGTGACCTGCGCCGAATGGCCTGCCCGGATGCAGCGCCTGCGTCATGGCCCGCTGGTCGAGGCGCTGCCCGAGGGCACGCTCTGGCTGGATGGCGGGCACAACCCGGCAGCGGGCGAGGCGATTGCCGCGACACTGGCGCAAATGGGTGTCGGGCGGCTGTGGCTGATCTGCGGGATGCTGAACACCAAGGATGTGGCCGGCTTCATGCGGCCCTTGCGCGATGTGGCGCAGCACCTTTACGCCGTGTCGATCCCCGGTGAAGCGGCGACTTTGCCTGCCGAGGCGACGGCACAGGCGGCAAGCGATGCAGGGATCACCGCCAGCACCGCCGAGAGCGTGCAGGCCGCCCTTGCCACGATTGCCGCGCAAGACTCACAGGCGCATGTCCTGATCTGTGGATCCCTCTATCTGGCCGGGGGCATCCTGCGCGAGAACGGTTAGGGTTTTCTGGCAGGCCGCTCCAAGCGCGGGTTTGCGAGACCAATCAGATATGGATGATCGGCAGACTGGCGATTACAGTCCGTACTGACTGACATCTCGGATACTGGTTCAACATGCCGACAACTGTTCGTTATCTGACGCACCCGCAAGTTCTTGTAGAGCCGATGACGGATATTCGGAAATGGTCACTGAGTGCTGTAGGCAGAGAACGTGTTGCTGCCTTGGCTGGGCAGCTCGGATCCCTTTCTGCAACCTGTCGGGTGATCACCAGTGACGAGACGAAAGCGCTCGAAACCGCCGCGCCACTTGCAGAAGCGTTGGGGGTAGCGCTGGAGGTGCGGCCCCGGATGCATGAAAATGATCGCAGCGCAACGGGCTTTCTGCCACCTGACGAATTCGAAGCCGTTGCGGACCAGTTTTTCGCTGAGCCAAGCAGAAGCGTGCGCGGGTGGGAAACGGCGGAAGATGCGCAACGTCGCATCGTGGCCGAAGTTGATGCCTGTCTTGCCGGTCCGCAAGCGGGGGATGTTCTTTTCGTCGGGCATGGCGGCGTCGGCACTCTGCTTTTCTGCGCGTTGTCGGGTATCAGGATTGACCGCCGATTTGACCAAGGACCCGAAGGGGGTGGGTGCTGGTTCGAATTCTGCTCTCGGCGACGAAAGCCGTTGCAACCATGGCAGCCAATGGAAGCACTGATGACCGGTGGCTGAGGGCTTCTTGCGCGGTTGCGAAAAATCCGCGAACGGACGCGCCACGAGGACCGGATCACGGAAAACCGGTCCTCTGGCCTTCCGTTTGTCCCTTACACCTGCGCCACACCCCGCCTTTTCCACATCGCCGCCGCGTGCTTGTCGAACTCGAGCACCAGAAGCAGGATCACCCCCGCAAGCGCGCATTGCGCCACTTGGCCCGGCGAGAGTGCGACCGTCTCGAACAGCACCTGCATGAAGGGCAGATAGGTGAACCCCGCCTGCAACAGCACGACCAGCACCACCGCGATCAGAACGGCAGGCGTGCCCTTGGCCCCCGCCCATGTCAGCGACCAGCCATGCCGGAAGCGCACCGAGAACAGGTAGAACACTTCCATCGCGACCAACGTGTTCAGCGCCATGGTGCGCGCTTCCTCGACACCTGCCCCCTGCACCTGTGCCAGTGCGAACTGGCCGAAAATGCCGATGGCAAACAGGATCGAGACCAGAAACACCCGCCACAGGATGAAGCGCGACAGGATCGGCGCATTGGCACGGCGGGGCGGCTGGCGCATGATCGCCTTTTCCGGTTTCTCGAAGGCCAGCGACATGGCCAGCGCCACCGAACTGACCATATTCACCCACAATATCTGCAAGGGCGTGATCGGCAGCATCAGCCCGAACAGGACCGCAATGATCAGCGAGATCGACTCACCCCCGTTCACCGGCAGTAGAAAGGCGATGACCTTCTTGAGATTGGCATAGACGGTTCGGCCCTGTTTCACCGCTTCGGCGATGGAGGCGAAATTGTCATCGGCCAGCACGAAATCAGAGGCTTCGCGCGCGGCCTCGGACCCTTTTTGCCCCATCGCGATGCCGGCATCGGCGCGCTTCAGCGCGGGCGCGTCATTCACCCCGTCCCCGGTCATCGCCACAACCTGCCCGCGCGCCTGCAACGCCTGCACCAGCCGCAGCTTGTGTTCGGGCGAGGTGCGCGCAAAGACATCGGTGCGCCGGATCGCGCCTTCGAGTGCTGTGTCATCCATCTGGTCGATCTCGGCGCCAGTCAGGGGCTGGTCGGTCTGGCTCAGACCGATCTGGCGCGCAATCGCGGCGGCCGTGCCTGCATGGTCGCCCGTGATCATCTTGACCGAGATGCCTGCCTGATGACATTCGGCCACGGCGGCAATCGCCTCGTCGCGCGGCGGGTCGATCAGGCCCACCAGACCCAGCAGGATCAGCCCTTCGGACACGGAGTCATGCGTCAACTCGCCCCCGTCAAACGGCATCTGCGCCAGCGCCAGCACGCGCTGGCCCTGATCTGCGATCTGTGCGCTGGCGGCGTCCCAATGGGGTTTGTCCAGCGGTTCCGGCCCATCTGGCCCCATCTGCGTCGCGCAATGTGCCATCACGCGCTCGGGCGCGCCTTTGAGCAGCACAAGCCCGTCCTGCAGCACGGCCATATAGCGATAGCGCGCATCGAAGGGGATGGTGGCTTGCGCGCGCGGGCGGGTCTCGACGGTTTCGCCGAGCTTGCCCGCAAAGGCCAGAAGCGCGCCTTCCATAGGATCGCCCTCGACCCGCCAGCCTGCATCACCCTTGACCAGCGCCGCCGTGTTGCACAGCGCCGCGACCTTCGCCATCGCGGCCAGTGTCGGCGTGTCGCCGCCTGATACCTCGCCTTCGGGCGCATAGCCCTGCCCGCTGACCGTGACCACATCACGCGCGGTCACGACAGACGCCACCATCATTTCATTGCGCGTCAGCGTCCCGGTCTTGTCCGAGCAGATCGTGGACACAGCGCCCAGCGTCTCGATGATCGGCAGGCGGCGGATGATCGCGTTGCGCCGCGCCATGCTCTGCACGCCAATCGCCAAGGTCACGGTCAGCACGGCGGGCAGACCTTCGGGGATAGCGGCCACGAACAGGCCCACGACGATCATGAACGCCTCAGAGAACGCCATGTCGCGCAAGAGCATCGTGAAGGCCAGAATCCCGGCCGCAAGTGCCATGATGAAGCCAGTCAGAACCTTGGCAAAAACCTCCATCTGCTGGATGAGCGGGGTTTTCAGCGTCTCGACCCCGGCCATCAGTGTGCTGATCCGCCCGATTTCGGTTTGCGCGCCGGTGGCCGTCACGACCCCGGTGCCGGTGCCTTCGGCCACCATCGTCCCGCTGAATCCGGCGGACGCGCGGTCGCCCAGCGCTGCATCTGCCGCCACAGGGTCCAGCGCCTTGCGCACCGGAACGGATTCCCCCGTCAGGATCGCCTCTTCGACCGTCAGCCCCGCGAGTTCGATCCAGCGCAGATCGGCGGGGATCTTGTCGCCTGCTTCGAGCACCACAATGTCACCGGGCACCAGATCGCTGCCGGGAATACTCATGCGCTCGCCTGCGCGGATCACATTGGCCTTGGGCGCCAGCATGTCGCGCAGCGCCTCCAGCGCCGCTTCGGCCTTGCCCTCTTGCACGAAACCGATCACGGCGTTGATGATCACCACGGCCATGATCACGCCTGTATCGATCCAGTGCCCAAGAGCCGCCGTGATCACCGCCGCGCCGATCAGCACAAGGATCAGCAGGTTGTTGAATTGCCGCACAAGCCGCACCAGCGCGCCGGGGCGCGGAGCCTCTGGCAACTTGTTCGGTCCATGCTGGGCCAGACGCGCGTCAGCCGTCGCCTTGTCCAGCCCGTCGCGCGATGTCTCCAGTCCTTCCAGCACCTGATTGGCCGGAAGGGTCCACCAGTTCTGCTCGTTCATGCCTGCTCCGTCCTGTCAGGGTGCCGTGTAGCCGCCATCGACCAGATGATAGCTGCCAGTGATGAAGCTCGCCCGCTCGGACAACAGGAAACAGGTCAGCGCCGAAACCTCCTCGGGTGTGCCGATCCGGCCCGCAGGGTGCAACCCGGCCAGACCATCGAGCATCTCCTGACTCAGGTTATTGGTCAGCAGCGGTGTGGCGATAAAGGCGGGCCCCACCGAATTGATCCTGATTCCCTTGGCCGCGTATTCCATCGCTGCCGTCTTGGTCAGGCCCAGAAGCGCATGTTTGCTGGCCACATAGGCGCTTGAATTGGCAAAGCCCACTGACCCAAGGATCGAGGCCATGTTGACAATCGCTCCCCCGCCCGCGCGTTCCATCGCCGGGATCTGATACCGCATCCCGTAGAACACCCCGTTCAGGTTCACGTTGATGACCTTGTGCCAGGCATCCAGCGGATATTCCCCCGTCGGTGCCTGCGCGCCGCCAATGCCTGCATTGTTCACCGCCAGATGCAGCGCGCCGGTCTCGGATTCGGCGCAGGAGACAAGCGCTTCCATCGCTGCCGGGTCGGCGACATCTGCGGCAAAGGCCGTGGCCTTGCCCCCGCGATCCAGGATCGTCGCCACCACCCGGTCGCAGTGGTCCGCATCAAGATCGGACACGATCACATGCGCCCCGCTAGCCGCAAGTTCCATCGCGATGGCCTCACCAATCCCCGATGCGGCCCCTGTCACAATGGCGGTTTTCCCGGAAAAATCGAACATGGCTGTCTCCTTTCATGGCATGATCAAGCCTGAGCCGGGATCATCGCAGCTTGCAACCCTTGCGTCCTTGCGCTGGCGCAAACTGCGCCGCAGACCAGTCCGGGCGCGAAAGCCACGAAAAAACCCGCCGAAAACTCGGCGGGTTACTGGATGTCCGGTTCGGTCGGCTGTGTCAGCTGCCGAATTGCGCCAGATAGGCGAAGATATCTTCAGCAGAGCCACGAAGACGGTGGTTCATGTTCGAACGCGCACGCGAATCGCCGGTGACTTCACGGAGAAAGCCGCTTGGGTCATTCACGAAGGCCACGAAATTCTCTTCGTCCCAGACGATGCCGGCTTCGCCCGCTGCCACGATGGCCCCGGAAAAGCGTGCATATCCGTCATATGCACCAGCCTGACGACCCGCCACGCCCCAGAGGTTAGGCCCGGTCGGAGACACGCGCTGGATCACCTCGCCTTCGGGCGACGCGATGCCGTGGCAGCTTGCGCATTGGCGGAAACCCTGTTCGCCTGCCGCAGCATCACCCGCCTGCGCGAGACCCGCGAAGGGCACCAGAGCCGCAGCCACGGCGATAGATTTCAAAAAGGTCATTGCACTCTCCTCATTCACAAAGGCCCTGATACATGACGCCATGACAGCGCGAATCTCGCCTTGCTCTGTTGTGAAAATAGGGACTGCGCGGAAATGCGCAAGGCGACAAAATGACTATAGACTTTTTGTGAAAGAGTGAAGATGCGCCAAATCCTGTTTCAGAACCAGCAAAACCGCTTGACACAGGCAAACCGGCCCGCCTGTCAGGCGGGCCGGATGTCTTAGAAGATCGCAGGCATCATGGCAGCGCCGGGATCTCGATATGCGGCATTTCGCCGGTCAGGGCATCCATGAAGGCCACAAGGCTGGCAAGCTCTTCTTCTGCGAAGTCCTGCCCCAGCATCTGCTGGCCCATCAACTGAATCGCATCCCGCAGGTTGTCGACCGATCCATTGTTGAAATACGGATAGGTAACGGCCACATTGCGCAGCGTCGGCGTGCGGAAGGCGAACATGTCGTTCTCGTCCCCCGTCACAAGGAAACGCCCCTCATCCCGCGACCCCGGCAATTCGAACCGGTGGAAATTGCTGTCGGTCAGCGCAGGGCCGTTGTGGCAAGCCACGCAACCCGCATCGACAAACAGCTTCATCCCTTCAACCTGCTGGCTGCTCATCGCCTGTACATCCCCGGCAAGGAACCGGTCCAGAGGCGAGTTGGGCGTGTTCAGCGTGCGCTCGAACGCGGCAATCGACAATGCCACATTGCCCTGATTGATCGGATCAGGATCATCCGGGAAAGCGGCTGCGAAATGCTGGTGGTAGATATCGAACTCTTTCAGCCGCTCAATGGCCTCGGCCAGCGTCATGTTCATTTCGATATCGGCCTGAATCGGCCCCAGCGCTTGGCCCTCCAGATCAGGCTCGCGCCCGTCCCAGAACTGCGCCCCAAGGAAGCCCGAGTTCAGCACGGTCGGCGTATTGCGCTCGCCCACCTGACCACCATGACCCACAGCACGCGGGATACGGTCGGACCAGCCCAGCGCGGGGTTGTGGCAGGTTGCACAGGAAATCACGCCAGAGGCCGAGATGCGCGGTTCAAAGAACAGCATCTTGCCCAGTTCGATCTTTTCCGGTGTGATCGTGTTATCGGCCGGGATCGGCGGGAAGAAGGGCAGCGGCTCGAAGAAGTCCATGTAGTCGGCGATGTCTTCGGCATGAACTGCCGTGGCACTCAGCACCAGGGCGATGGCCGTCGCGCCAAGCCGGTGCAGGTGTCTGGGGGTCATGGTAGCCTCCTGTTCGTGGTCAAACTAGCGGATTTCGCGCGTATGAGTCACGTCTAGCGAGGCAGCAGCCCAAGCACCTTGATCTGGGTCAAGATTTAGAACATTTCTAAAGTTGTATTTTCTAGATATGTTTTTATGTCATCAGATCAGATTTTTGGCGGCCAAGCCCGTTCTGCATCTGCCGCGATCCACGCCTGCACCCATCCCGGCAATTCGGGGCTGTCCTGCATCTGACCCATCGCTTCCAGCACGCGCACAGGCGGCACGATGCCTTGCGCCGAGGTGATGGCCGAGCGGATCAGAATGTGATTGGCACAGTCCTTGCCCAGCCACATGGCCTGCTCGATATAGAAGAACCGCGCATCCCAGCCTATACAGCGCGAGCGCATCTCAAAGCGCTGAAACGCCTTGATCCGCTTGCGATAGCGCGTCGTGTTGCCTGCGACCGTGATCCCCCAGCCCTGAGCGCGCAACATGCTGGTCAGCCCGGTGCGCATGCCCATCGGAATGCGCCCCAGATCATACAGCGTCAGCGTTCGGCCGTTGTTCAGCTCGATCCAGGGGTCAAGATCCCAGGGCCAGCAGCGGTGATGCGACACATGCGTTTCCAGCAAGCCCAGCGCGGGCGCATTGCGGAACTTGAGGATTTCCTTGAGGAAACGGAAGATCGGATACATGGCGCGGCTCCTGTGTCTGGCCCCAGCCGTGGGCTGCGCTTTGGCCCGCGTCAAGACGGTCGTTGCGTCACAGCATGTGCAGCCGTTCCAGAATCGCGGGACCGAATCGATCTACCCGCGCCGGGTCCATCCCCTTGATTCGCGCGAGTGCACCCTCGGATGCGGGCCGCGCCTGAGCAATCGCGCGCAAGGTCGCGGGCGAGAGTGTCAGCAGCTTGTCCGTGCCATCCGCGCCGCGTTCCAGCCCGCGCGCGATTTCGAACAATTCATCATAAAGGCCCCCGGCATCCTGCCCCGCCAGTTTGCGCCGTTGCGGGTGCTGGGCATCCGGCGCGGCCCCGGTAATGACTTCGAGAAACAGCGCGCCGTAGCGGTCGAGCTTGCTGGCCCCCACGCCCGAAATCCGCGCCATCGCATCCATGTCGCGGGGGCGGGTTTCGGCCATTTCGATCAGCGTGCGGTCGGTGAAGATGACATAGGCGGGCACGCGGGCTTCCTCGGCCAATGCCCGGCGCTTGGCTTTCAGCGCCGAGAGAAGCGGCGCATCCTCGTCGGACACCAATGCCTTGACCACTGGCCCGTCTTTCGCGCGGGCGATCGTGTCCTCGCGCAGATGGATTTCCGCCTCGCCGCGCAGGATCGGGCGGGCGGCGTCGGTCATGCGCAAGCCGCCGTGGCGTTCGGGGTCCGGGCGGATCAGGTCGCGGCCCATCATCTGCCGGAACACCGCATGCCATTTCGCGCGGCTGAGATCCTTGCCCACAGCGAAGGTCGGCAGCGCATCATGGCCGCGCTGCGTGACCTTGGGGGTGGCATTGCCGGTCAGAATATCGATCAGATGGCCCGCGCCGAAACTCTCACCCGTGCGCAAGGCCGCCGAGAGCGCCATGCGCACCGGGGTTGTCGCATCGAACAGCTTGACCGGGTTGGCACACAGGTCGCAATTCCCGCAAGGCTTTGACGCCTCGCCGAAATAGGACAGCAGCACCTGACGGCGGCATTGCACGGCCTCTGCCAGCCCCAGAAGCGCATTCAGCCGCGCGTGATCGGCCTGTTTGCGTTCCAAGGGCGCGGGGCTTTCGTCGATCTGGGCGCGGCGCAGGCGGATGTCATCGGGGCCGAACAGGGTCAGCGTGTCGGCTGGTGCCCCGTCGCGGCCCGCGCGGCCGATTTCCTGATAATAGCTCTCGATGGATTTCGGCAGATCAGCATGGGCGACCCAGCGGATATCGGGCTTGTCCACGCCCATGCCGAAGGCAATGGTGGCCACGACGATCAGATCATCCTCGCGCTGGAACAGTTCCTCGACCATGCGGCGGGCATGGGCTTCCATCCCGCCATGATAAGCGCGGGCATTGTGGCCTGCCTCTTGCAGCGCCTGCGCCAAGGCTTCGGTCCGGGCGCGGGTGGCGCAATAGATGATCCCGGCCTGCCCCTTGCGCGCGGCCGCATAGGACATGAGTTGCTTGCGCGGGCTGTCCTTGACCGCGAAATTCAGCCGGATATTGGGCCGGTCAAAGCCGCGCAGGAACACTTGCGGCGCGCGCCCGTCGAACAGCCGCTTGATGATCTCTGCCCGCGTTTCGGCATCGGCAGTCGCGGTAAAGGCCGCAAGCGGCACATCCAGCACGCGGCGCAGATCGCCAAGGCGCAGGTAATCGGGGCGGAAATCATGGCCCCACTGGCTGACGCAATGCGCCTCATCCACAGCGATCAGTGTGCAGTTTGACCGCCGCAACAGATCAATCGTGGCCGATCCGGCCAACCGCTCGGGCGCGATATACAAGAGTTTCATCTCGCCGCGCGAGAGTGCCAGATAGACGGCCTCGGTCTCGGCTTCGGTATTGCCAGAGGTCAGGGCACCCGCCGACACGCCCAGTTCCTGCAAGCCGCGCACCTGATCGCGCATCAGCGCAATCAAGGGCGAGATGACAACCGTCAACCCCTCGCGGCACAGTGCCGGCAGTTGGAAACACAGCGACTTGCCTCCGCCCGTGGGCATGATTGCGAGCGTGTCGCGCCCGGCCAGCACAGCGTCCACGATTTCAGCCTGACCGGGGCGGAAGGCGGAAAAGCCGAATACCCGCGACAGGACCGAACTTGTATCCGGCATGAGATCAGACAAAGACACCGATATTGTTGATCAGGATGATGCGAATTGCATAAATTGCGATCAACGCAACCAAGGGCGCAAGATCAATCCCGCCCAGATCGGGCAGGAACTGGCGGATGCGCGTGTAGATCGGTTCCACCAACCGGTTCAACCCGTCCCAGATCGAGGCCACGATGGGCGAGCGCAGGCTGAGCACGTTGAAATTGATCAACCAGCTCAGGATGATATGGGCGATAATGATGAACTGCACCACGCTCAGGATAAGCAGGAAAATCTGGATCAGGGACAGCATCGCACACTCCTCGGGTCGTGGTCTGGCGCAAACCTAAGCGGCGCGCGGGCAAAGGGCAAGAAGGGCACGGGCAGATTCGCACCTGCGACAGGGCGGACACTGGACAATCGCGACACAAGGGATAGTTTGCCGCCAGATTGCTCAGGGAATAGCGTCGCAATGCTTGTTGTCCTCTCGCCCGCCAAGAAACTCGACTGGTCACACAGGGGCGCACCCCGGACCTTGACTGCGCCCGATTTCCAGCACGATGCCGTCGCGCTGGCGCAAGAGGCCCGCAAGATCGGCACCGAAGGGCTGAAAAAGCTGATGAAAATCAGCGACAATCTTGCGCAACTGAACCTTGAGCGTTTCGAGAGTTTCGCCCCCCACCCGGAGCCAGAGGCGACGCGCCCGGCCCTTCATGCGTTCAATGGCGATACCTATACCGGACTTGACGCGCTATCACTCGACGCCGATGCGCTGGCATGGGCAGAGGGCCATCTGCGCATCCTGTCAGGGCTTTATGGATTGCTGCGCCCGTTCGACGCGATGCAGCCCTACCGGCTGGAAATGGGCAGCCGGTTGAAAACCGCGCGCGGGGCCTCGCTCCACGACTATTGGGGCAGCCGGATTGCAGAGGCGCTGAATGACGCCGCCGATGCGACTGGCAGCAAGATCGTGGTGAACTGCGCCTCGCAGGAATATTTCGGCGCGGTGGATCGCGCGGCGCTGCGCCCGCGCGTGATCTCGCCTGTGTTCAAGGAACAGCGCGAGGGCGAGGCACCAAAGATCGTGAGCTTCTTTGCCAAGAAGGCGCGCGGCGCAATGGCTCGCTTCATTCTGGAGAACCGGCTGACAGACCCCGAGGCGCTATGCGATTTCGACACGGCAGGCTATCGCCATGCGCCAGAACTGTCCGAGCCGGACGCGCCCGTATTCCTGCGCCATATCTGAGGTTGCGTGCCATTACCCGGCCTGCGGGAACAGGCCCTGTGGCGCATGGTCCTGCAAGGCGCTCAGCAATTCCGATTTCTTCAGCGGCTTGGTCAGCATCGCATTCATGCCAGCCGACAGAATCCGGTCGATCTCATCCTGCATCGCATGGGCGGTCAGGGCGATGATCGGGACATCCCGCCCCGCATCTGTCGCCCGGATCAGCCGTGTGGCCTCTCGCCCGTCCATTTCGGGCATCGACACGTCCATGAAGATCATGTCGGGTCGCAAGCTGTCGAAGGCTTCCACGGCCAGCCTGCCATTATCCGCAAGGTGCAGATCCAGCGGCAAATCCTTGACCATCTTGGTGAACACAAGCTGATTGGTCTTGTTGTCCTCGGCATACAGCACCCGAAGCCTGACATCGGCTTTTGTGGTCTGTCCGGCGGGGGGGCGCGGTGCCGCAGGAGTGGTCTTTGCCGGTCCCGGCCCGCCCATGACGGCAAGCAGATCCCGCCACAGCAGCGGCTTGGGCAACACGGCACGCAGATCCCCCCGGTCAAGCAGCGCGCGGGCTTCGGCCATGCTGGAACACATCATCACAATCGGCAGGCTTGCGGAATGCAACCGCAATTCCGAGACGACGACATCGGCGGGCTCTGTCCCCAGATCCTGATCGATGATCGCCAGATCCAGTCTGGAATTGCTGATATTGCGCAGGGCCGCCCCGATCTGTGTCGCTGTCTGCACCTTGGCCCCCGACGCCTGCAAGCGACGCGCGGTGATCTCGCGGCTGATCAACTGATCGCTGATCAGCAACACGGTCCGGATCGTGTCGGGCAATGGCACCGGACCTACCGGACCGGCATCGGGCGACAGCGGCAATTCCACAGAAATCCCGAAGCACGATCCGATGCCGAGGTCGGATTCAACCCAGATATTGCCGCCCATCGCCGAGACGATCTGCCGCGTGATCGCAAGTCCCAGACCTGTCCCCTCGAACCGGCGGCAGGCACCTTCCTCGACCTGGCTGAATTCGGTAAAGATATGATCCTGATGGTCCCTCGAAATGCCGATACCGGTATCTTCGACCGTGATATTCACCATCTGGCCATGGGCGGAACTGCCCACGCCCAGCGCCCGCACCAGCACATAGCCCGAATCCGTGAATTTGACCGCATTGCCCACCAGATTGGTCAGGATCTGACGCATCCGCCCCGGATCAGCGATCAGGCGACTGGGCAGAAAGATATCATAGTCCACGATCAACTCGATGGATTTCGCGCGCGCATTCGGGGTCAGCAGGCTCAGGACATCATGGATCATCTTTTCCAGATCGATGATGTCCGGGTGCAACTCCATCTTGCCCGCATCCATCTTGGAATAATCCAGAATGTCATTGATGATCGTGACCAGCGCCTGCCCTGACGAGGTGATCGTTTCGGTATAGCTGCGCTGTTCGTCATTCAGATCCGTTTCGGCCAGCAATTCCGCCATGCCGATCACCCCGTTCATCGGGGTGCGGATCTCATGGCTCATATTCGCCAGAAACGCCGATTTGGCATCCGCCGCCGCTTCTGCCTTGTGCTGTGCGTCGATCAGTTCGGACTGGTAGCGCAGGGTTTCGGTGATGTTGTTGGACAGCGAGACCAGATCGCCATTGGCCACCCGTCGCTCGACCAGGCGCACCGACATTCCATTGCTGAAATGCAATTGCATCGGCGAGATGGTCGGGCTGGTCCACCGCTCCATCATTTTCGAGACCCAGTCTTCTTCCGAAATATCTTCCAGCCTGATCAGCCCCTCGAAGGCACAGATCTCGGCGATGCGTTTGTAACGGATCCCTGGCTGAACTTCTGGAAAGTGGCGAAACACGCTCAGATAAGCCTGATTCGCAAGGATCAGCACCTGTTCCTTGTCGAATACGGCAAACCCGTCCTCCAGGGTTTCGACGGCTTCGCGCAGGCGCTCATTGGCCAGCGACAGATCCTGCGAATAGCGACTGTTCACGCCCTCCAGACTCTCGGCGCGGTCGCGTGCAAGGCACAGGGCTTCGCGCTGGGCGATGATCTGATCCGACAAGGCAAAGGCATGTTCGGTCAACCGGTCATTGGCCGCGCGCAACTCGCGCTTGACCTGTTCATACAGCCGTTCTGCACGCAATCGTGCGCGTTTCTCGCGGGCAAGCGCGTCATATGGCGGGGTGCTGATCGTCATCGAGCGGGCTCTGACCCTTGGGCAACAAACCGCGACTATGCGCAATCCGGTTGAAAAAACCCTTAATCCTGGCGGATGGCCGCCAAACACCGCCTGACACGAGGCAAGGTCACGCAAATCCGCGAAGCGCAGGGATAGCCCTTTTCGCCAGAGGCCGTAAGGGCTAGCTTGTTGGCACAACACGAAGATGACAGGCCATGACATGACCTCTGACACCACCGTTCTGGATTTCCTGCTGACGCGACGGTCCCGTCCTGCCAAGATGCTGACGACCCCGGTGCCGGACCGATCCCAGATGACGCAGCTTCTGACCGCCGCCGCGCGCGTACCCGATCACGGCAAGCTGGAACCTTGGCGCTTCATCGTGCTGTCTGCGGCGGCCAATGCAAAACTGGCACAAACTGTCGCCAAGCGCGGGGCCGATCTGGGTCTGCCGCCCGATGCCTGCGACAAGGCCGCCGCGACTTTCGCCGACAGCCCACTGATCGTGGCCGTTGTGGCCAGCCCCAAACCATCAGAGAAAATCCCGCAGATCGAACAGACCCTTTCGGCGGGCGCGGTCTGCGTGTCGCTGGTCAATGCGGCGCTGGCCTCTGGCTGGGGGGCATGCTGGCTGACGGGCTGGGCAGCAATGGACAGCGACATCCAACAGGATCTGGGCCTTGCGCCACAGGAATGGATCGCCGGTTTTGTCCATATCGGCACCAGTGCTGCCACCCCGCCCGAACGCCCGCGCCCTGATATCGACACCCTGACCGAGTGGCGGGAATGATCCGCGACAGCTACAGACTGGCCTTTGGCGATCTGCGCGACCCGCGCTTTCGCCAGACCGCCCTGATCGGCGCAGCGCTCTCGCTGGCGCTGCTCTTCGCGCTCTATGCGCTTCTGATCCAGCTGTTCAGCACATTCGACGAAGAGGTGTTCACCTTTTCCGATGGCACGCGCATGGACCGGTTGGGAAATTTCTTCTCGACAGTCTCGCTCGCGACCATGATGCTCATGTCGATCTTCCTGATGGCCCCCGTCGCCTCGCTCTTTACCGGGCTGCATCTGCACGCGGTCACGGACAGCGTCGAGGCGCGCCACTATCCCCGACTTGCAGCACCAAGGCCACAGACCACACAGAAGCTCTGGCTCGACTCGGTCAACTATTTCGGAATGGTGTTTTTCATCAATATCGTGGCCTTTATCGGTATCACGCTCTTTGGCATGATCTGGGGAATTGCGCTGTTCTGGGCGCTGAATGGCTGGCTTCTGTCGCGCGAATACACCACCATGATTTCCGAACGCCGCGCCGATGCCACAGCCATCAAAGCCTTTAACCGGGCGCATCGCCGCCAGTTGCTGCTGGCAGGGATCGTGCTTGCCATTTTGCTGTCAGTGCCGTTTCTGAACCTGCTGATGCCGGTGATCGGCGTTGCCGCCTTCACGCATCTGATCCACGCACTGACCGCGACCCAGCCACAAGGGGCACCATCATGATCTTCGCCTATCGCCACGCCTTTGCCCAGTTGCGCGACCCGCGCTATCGCAGGCTGTTATGGATCGGCATGGCGCTGTCACTGGCGCTGCTGGTCGGGCTGGCCGCGATTGCCTTTCTGATCATCCAGATCCTTGTGCCCGGCGCGCTGTTCCTGCCGGTTGTGGGGCAAGTGCAGGATATTTCTGCCGGATTCTCGATCGGCACCATGCTCTATCTGCCGTGGCTGTCGGTGTTCCTGATGGTGCCTGTGGCCTCGATCTTCACCGGGCTTTACCTGGATGACGTGGCCGATGCGGTCGAGGCAGAGCATTATCGCGGGCAAGAGCCCCGCAATCGGGTGCCGTGGCGCGAGGCGATCAGTGACAGTCTGCGCTATTTCGGGCTTCTGGTCGCGGTCAACCTGCTGGGCATGGCGGTTTTCGCCATTTCCAGCGGTTGGGGTATTGCGATTCTATGGGCGCTGAACGGCTTTTTGCTGTCACGCGAATATTTCACGATGATCGCCCGCCGCCGTCACGACGCGGAAACTGCAGGCGCTTTGTTCAAGCGCGATTTCTACTGGCTCTGGCTACCGGGTGTGCTTCTGGCCATCGGTCTGAGCATCCCGATCCTGAACCTTGCCATGCCGCTGGTGGGGGCGGCGGTGTTCACGCATATGTATCACCGCCTGCACC
>JAFIEL010000048.1 GCA_020832585.1 Natronohydrobacter sp.
TCCGGCGCAAGGGGGCTTTTGTCTGGGCGATCTTCGATTGCTGCCATTCCGGCACCATCACCCGCGCGCTCGATGCGGTGCCGCAGGGCGAGGTCAGCCGCAAGATCGACCTGAAGCGCTATGACATTCCGCCCGATCTGTGGTCGCCCACCCGCAGCCGCGCGCTGACCGACGCGGATCTGCGCCCGCGCAACATCTTCGGCCCCGCAGGCGATGTCGGGCTGGAAACCGATCTCGGGCCGCTGGTGGCCTTTTTCGCCGCCCAGACGACCGAGGAAACCCCGGAACTGCCCTTGCCACCCTTCGCGGAGAACGCCTTGCAGATGGGGCTGTTCAGCTTCACCCTGCTCACGAAACTGCGCGAGAACCCGCAGATGTCCTATCGGCGTCTGGGTCAGGCGATCCACCATGCCTATCTGGGCATGAACCGCGCCCGCCCGTCGCCGCTGTTCGAGGGGGCGCTAGACGCGCGCCCCTTCAACACCGCCGAAACCGCGCCAGAGGCACGGGTCTGGCGTATCAGCGGGGAAGGGGGGGGGCGCGCCATCGACGCGGGTCAGATGCATATGCTTACCCCCGGCACAAGGCTCGCCGTGCTGGCCGATCCGACCCATGATCTGGATCAGGCGCTGGGGGTTGTCGAAATCCGCAGCGCATCCCCGCTGCGCAGCCAGCTTGGCCCGCTGCAAGGTGACAGCGACCCCGATCTGCCCGCCATCGCGCTGGCCGATATCCCGGCCAATGCCCATGCCCGCGTGATCGAGAGCGTGGTGGAGTTCGAGTTGCGCGTGGCGCTTCCGGACGCGCAGGCAGGCCATGACGGACTGGCGCAGGCGGTCACGGAATTGATGGAACGTATCGCGCAGGACGACCGTCTGCCCCTGCGCCTGCAACTTGTCGCCGCCGACCAGCCTGCCGATCTGCGCCTTGTGATCCGGACCGAGGCCGAGGTGGCGGACCTGATGCAGGCGCAGGGCCAGCAAGCGGAATTGCCCCTTGCCGATCCCGACACCCCGCGCCTGTGGCTGCTTGACACCAGCGCCACCCTGTCGCTGCGCCCGGTCGAGCGCCCGTTCTCGCGCCCGCTGGACAGTGGCGACCTTGCGCCGGTCGATGTCTGGCTGCGCAATTCGCTGAGTGCGGTCTACCGGGCGACCAATCTTGCGCGACTGGCGCAATTCGACGATTTCGGCGAAAGCGATGTGCAGGTGCAGGTCACGCGCCTGCCGGAATTCATGAGCCCTCTCGCCAGTGGTGAAGAGATCGTCCTGCACCGCAACAGCATCGTGCGCCCCGGCAACACGGCCCATGTCCGGGTCGAGAATACAGGCAGCACACCGGTCGATGTGAACATCCTCTATATCGCGTCGAACTATGCCATCACCTATATGCTGGACGCGCCCGTGCGCCTGCGCGCGGCAGAACCGGGCGCACCGAATGCGGTATTCTCTGAAGAAATCGTCGAATTCGACGATACGAGCTTCGGGCGCGAGCGGCTGTTGGTGATTGTCACCGCCGCCGAGCCACAGGCCAATCCGCTCGATCTGTCCTTTCTGGAACAGGTCGGCGTGCGTGCCCTTGGGCGGACCGCGACGGGATTTGGCGAGATGATCCAGACCATGGCCAATGCCACGACCACGCGCGGCGGGTCATCATTGGCCGCAAGACGCGCGGCGCAGAACAGCCAGCGCGGCGCGGTCTATGTGTTCTCTGTCGATAACGTGCCTGCAAGCTGATGAGAGAGAGCCGGAATAGAACAGCCCCGCTCTGCGCCCTGTTTCTCGGGGTCGCGCTTGCACTTGCGCCCGGCCTTGCCCGCGGCGACACCACACTCCCCGAGCGCGCGGCCTTCGAGTCCTTCGCGGCACTTCTCGCGACCGACCATATCGACGCCGAAGCCCTTGCGCGGGTCCTTGCGGCTGATGACACAGCACCCACCCGTATCGAGATCGCCCGCCACCTGCTGCAACAGGGCCAGCCCGACCTGATCCCCGATCTGCTCGAAGGGCTGGCCGATACGCTGCCCCCTTCCGATGCCGCACGCACCGACATCCTGGATCTGTTGACAGCCGCCTATCTGCAACTTGGCCGCGCGCCTGCGGCAGTTGATACCGCCATCGCCAGCTATGACGCCGCTGTGGCGCGCCTTGGCCCGGCCAATCCGGCATTGCTGCCGCGCCTGCAGGAACTGCGCGCGCTGGTGGCGGAATTCGCCCCCGATGATCTGGCGCTGATCGAGGCCGAACTGGCCGAGTTGCAGGACCGGATCGAGCGCCCCGACATCATGCGCGTCGGCAAACCCGTCGCCGTGCCCGTCTGGTTCGGCACCAACCGCAATGACACCGGCGAAAGCGATCCCGCGACCCGTTTCGGGGTTGATCTGGCCGATCTGACGCTGGGGCAGTTGACCGTAACCATCCCGCCCACGCACCGGATCGGGCGCATTGAACAGCCGCGCTTCTGGGGGCTGACCCGCCATCCCGACCCGATGCAGCATATGGTTCTCGCCGGGATCGAGACCCTTGCCGCCGCGCAATTCAGCGCAGGCTGCTGCGATGAGGCGGACCGTTTGCTGTTCATCCACGGCTATAATGTCAGCTTCCATGACGGGGCGCTCAGGGCCGCGCAACTGGCGCATGATCTCGAATTTCCGGGGCAGGCGCTTTACTACTCCTGGCCCTCGCGCGCAGCACTTCTGGGCTATCTGACCGATTCCAACAATGTGCTGGCCAGCCGCCCGGCACTGGTCGATTTCCTGCAGCTTGCGACCGAAGGGCAGGGGCGGCTGCATGTCATCGCCCATTCCATGGGCAACCGCTATTTCCTCGAAGCGGTGGATGAATTGCTGCGCACCCATCCCGACCGCGCGTTGGGCCATATCATCCTTGGTGCGCCCGATGTGGACAGCAACGAACTGGCTGTGCGGCTGGAACGCCTCGCGCAGCACGCGCAGAGCATCTCGCTCTATGCCTCGCGCAATGACCGCGCGCTTCTGGTGTCGCGGCGCATACATGGCGCGCCGCGTGCAGGCGATTCCTCCGAAGGGGCGATCCGCCTTGACGGGCTCGATACGCTCGATGCCTCTGACATCGTGGCCGATATGCTGGGCCACAGCTATTTCGGCGACTCGCCCTTGGTGCTGGGCGATCTGGCGGCGCTCTTGCGGCTGGGCCTTGCGCCCGCGCTGCGCTGCGCAACGCTGGAACGCGACGCGCCCGTCTATGACATCCGCCCCGACGGGTGCAGCATCGAACAGGTTCTGGCGGCGATAGAGTATCGCGACCAGTATGACGCAGACGCCCCGGAACGCCTGACCGAAACCCTGGATGCCGCCGATGAGACCGAGCGCGATTTCTGGCTGGGCGTCATGGATATCCTCTCGGCCGGTCTGGAGGATGCGCGCCCCTGAGCGCCCGGCTCAGCACATGCCGGTGTCATCCATCGACAAGCTGCATTGCGCCGGAACCAGCGCCGAGGTGAATTCGGGAAAGCGCGGGTTCAGGAAATAGAACAAGGTCGTCGGCGTCATCCGCACCGACCCGTCGGAAAATTGCGCGGCCACCTGAAACAGATGCATTGACGAGCGCTCTGCGTAAAGCTTCAGCCCGTATTCCAGATACTCGATATTGCGATTACCCCGCAGCGGCAGGTCAATGGCGTAATCCACCCCGTCCACCGCCAGTTTCACATCATGAAACTGCGGCGCTTCCGTGGGCCATGCCCCGCCCGCGCCACATTCGGCCATGCTGGTCGAGATCTCCAGCATACCCAACGAGACAGGCACATCGAAATGCCGTGTCTCCGTGGTCACATCACCTGCGAAATCGCTCCAGTCATAGGTCAGTTCCGCAAGCGCTGTCGTCGTCAGCAGTTTGCCGTAATAGGTCTGCGCGACATGGGGACCAAGCTCTCCGAACAGGCCCGTCCCGATCGCATCGCTGATGCACTGATCCCACGCCCGCGTATCAGGGCAGGGGAACCGTGCCGCCGCAAGCCCGCTGGCATCTGCGCCAAGCACGCTCAAAGCCGCGCGCAGGTCAACATCTGTCGCCGCGTCGAACCCGTCCAGCGCCACATCAACCCAGCGCGTGCTGGCCTCGGTCTGTGACGGCTCCATGAAGTCCAGTGCCTCGGGATCGGCAAACCGCAGCCGCAGCCGCGGATTCTCGACCATGCCCCAGCCATGATTGAGAAATGCGAAACTCGGCTGGAACGGTACGCAGCCAATATGCGACTTGGAGGCGATCAGAGGCCGCAAATGGGGTGCGCTTGCCTGAACCTGCACGCTCAGGCTGTCCAATGTCCCGCGGCTTCCCGCGTCCATCTCCAGATCGACCAGCGCCAGTGCACGGCTGTCGGCCCAGTCCTCGGGCAGGCTTTCGGCCAGAGTGCCCCGCGCCCAATTCGTGAAATTGCCCTCCCAGATATCGATCATCGGTTCATTGGCGGGGTGAATGAACACCCTGTCCCCGTCGGGTCGCGAGATATAGGGCCCCCATTGCTGCGCGGCCAAACGTTCATCCACCGCAATCGACATTTCCGCCCGGTCCGCCATGCTGGCCGCGCCCTGCGCCGGGCGCAGCCCGGCCACCAGCGGATGCGCGGCCAGACCCTGCGGCGGCGCGCTGGTAGGTTGGCCCGCCTGCATCACCATGCTGTAGCGCCGCCCACCGGCCTCGGTCATCTCGCCCGCGCCTTGCATCACCCCGTCCACGAAGGCACCGCGCCAGACCCAGCCCCCGCGCGCCCGGAAAATCCCTGCACCCTGCGCCACGCCATCGACAAACCCAGCCTCAACGATGTTGCCCGCGCCATCGCGCAGCAGCCCCGGCCCGTGCAGCTTGCCGCCCGCAAACGTCCCGCGCATTTCACGCCCGTCGCGCCAGCGCAGCCGCCCCTCACCGTGGAAGCGCCCGGCCAGCAACTCGCCCTCATAGCTGTGATGCCAGGCGCGCGGATCATGCGCCGACAGCCCCTCCATCCGCCAGATCACGCGCCCTGCACCCTGCGCGCGCCCCGTCTCATCCAGCGGGGCCGCATTGCCCCTGGCCGGGTGCCAGCGAAACCCCAGTCCCAGCGCCGGTTCGGGGTCCACCACGCGGACCACCTGCCGCAGCGTCTGGCCGCTCTGTGCATCGAAAAACACCTGCACCTGTGTCGCGTATTCCGCCGTTGCGGGTGCGGTCATCGGCAGGGTGGACAGGCAGGCAAGCGAGATCATGGAAAACAGGCGCATCTGCAGGCTCCGGCTTGAAATGCCGCGATGCTAGGGCGCGCTGCGCGTTTCTGGCAAGCCTTATCTTGCAGGGATCAGCCCGCGCGCGCGGTCAAAGAGATCGGGCAGCGGCAGTTGGCGCGCGAATACCGTGCCCTGCGGAAAGACCCGCAACTCGACCAGCGCGCCCGACACATCCGGCCCGGTTTGGTCAAACAGAAAATTCCCCAGCGAGAAGAACAGGATCGTATCTCCCCCATCCAGCAGCACCGGCCCGTCCGAGGCCGCATGCGGATGCGCCCCAAGGATCACACTCACCCCGCGCGCCCGCGCTTCCTGCGCCAGCATTGCCTCGCGCGCAGAAGGTGCGGTCATCCCCTCGCGCCCCCAATGGAAATAGGCCACCACCGGGCGCGTGGCATCAGGGCGGATCAACTGGTCCAGATCCTGCGCGGTGATCAGATCGCTATAGGGCGGTTCGCTATTTGACAGATCACGCAGCCCGACAATCGACAGCCCCGCGATATCCAGCGCGTCCCCATGCGCAAACGCCGCGACGCCTGCGCGTGCCAGATGCGCGCGCGTCTCTTCCAGCCCCGCTTCCCCCAGATCCCTCGCATGATTATTCGCCAATCCGACGGCCACGACATTCAGCCGCGCCAGCATCCCCGCCACCACATCCGCAGGCATGCCCAGCACCAGATGCGGCAGGTTCACGGGCATCTCCTCCAGCACCACCCCTTCCAGATTGACCACGAGCGGGCTGCCCCCGGCCGCGGCCAGCACCGCCGCGATCACCCGATCTTCGGCCAGCTCATCTGACAACAGCCGGGGCAGAGAGCGCCCCAGAAACAGATCCCCCCCCAGCATCAGAACCTCCTCGCCCAGAAACCGGCGCGGCACCGGTCCCGGATCGGGGGCAAAAGCGATCACCATGTAACTCGTCGTCTCGGCCAGCCGCGCGGGCGTCACTTCCTGCTGGTTGCGATTGGCCACGACCAGCGCCGGGGCCCGCGTCAGCCGCCGGGTCAGATAGAGCGCGGCCAGACTGTCGATATGGTCGGGCTGGTGCAGCCGCAACAGCGCGTCCTCGTCATCGGCAGCAAGGATACTCAACACTTGCTGGTCGCGCAGCCGCGCCTCGTGATGGGGCAGATAATGCGAGAAATCGGTGGATTGCACGATCAGCGTATCCGGCGTGATCAGGGGGGCAAGCTGATCTGCCAGCGCATCCCAGTCCGGCTTGCGGCTATGGATCGACAACGCTACCGGCACGATCGGCACACCGGGCAGGTAATGCGCGAGAAAGGGCAGGATCGCACCAATCCCGTGATCAGAGGCAAAGAGACAGGAGGCAGGCAAGCCGCCCTCGATCAGCGCTTGCGTTGCCGCGCGGTCATTCGGCACTGGCCCAAGCACCGTTTCAAACCCGCGCGGCGTGGTCGCAAAGCCCCGACCCGTCTGGTTGAAATGATCGGGAAACAGCAGCACGATCCGTTCTGGCGCAGTCTCGCGCGCGAGTGCAATCCCACCTGCGATCAGATCCGGCACTTCCAGATGATGCGGCACCACCACCGCCGACAGCGCGCCCTGCCAAGGGTCAAGCCCCTCCACCGCCGCAATCCCGCGTTCAAACAGGGAAGGGTCGGTATATTGCGCGGCGAAATCCGCCTCCCCCTCGGGACAATCCGCCGCGACCGGACCAGCCAAAGCCAGCAGAACCAGCGCCGCCCAGATCCTCATGGCCGGGTCAGCACGAAATTCGTGGTGCTGGGCAGATGATAGACCGGTATCTGCTTGCCATTGCTCAGGCGGCGCACCTGCGTATCGACATAATCCGTCAGCCCCAGAAGCCGCACGCCCGACCCTTCGGGATCGGCCCGCCCGCGCAACCCTTCCAGCAGCGCATAGGTGAACACCCCATGCCCAAGCTCGGCACGCTCGATGGCCACATCTTCCTCCAGCGTGGCGGTGAAGCCGATCAGCCGACTGTCGGCACTATCCTTGCGAAAGCGCGGATTGACCGCATTTGCGGCATGGCAGGTATCGATGAACAACAGCCGCTTGCCATAGGCCGCATCAATCAGATCCTGCACATCGCGCCAATCCACCAGCGAGCCTCGCCGCAATTCTTCCCCCCGCGCCCGCGCATCGGCGGGAAACAGGAAATAGCCGTCCTCGATATTGCCGCCATGCCCGGCCAGAAACAGATAGGTCGTGTCATCGGGTTCCGCGCGTGCGAAGAAATCCTCCAGTTCGTCCAGAATATCGCCGCGTGTGGGTTCCAGTATCTCGCGCCCGCCGATCAGCGCGCGCAGTTCCGCTGCCGCCTCGGGACGGCGCGCGAGCGAGTCCTCGCTCAGCATGACCAGCATTTCACCCGGTTCATGCAAAGGGGCCACGCGGTCCGCCACAGTCGTCAGAAACGCTGCCGCATCCGCGACCGCGAAATCCAGATCGCAGGACCGCCCGCCGCAGGCCTCGGGCGGCAGGTCAGGGTAGCTGTCGATCCCGATCACCGCCACATGCAACCGCCCGCGCGGCACCGCCGCCGCCCGCGACATCAGCCGCCGCGCACCGCGCTCGGTGATATTGTCGAACCCGTCGCGCGACTGCACGCGAATGTCATTCTCGCCCTCGTCCAGCGCCACCAGATAGACGAACCGCCCCGCCAAGTCCGCACGCAGCAGCGGCTCTGGCCGCACACGGCGATTATTGACCATCACCGCAATGCCCCAATCGCCCAGTTCCTCGGCGCTGACGCCGGTGAGTTCAATCGCCACCTGACCTGCCGGTGCCGGGATCTCCTCGGCAATGCGCAACCCGAATTCGGGCGGCTGATGCTCCAGCAGTCCGGCCAGCCCCAGCATGTCGCCCATCAGGAACCGCGCGGCCTCGGCTGAATCGCGCAGGATCAGCGCCTGACGGATCACCGCCGGATTGTGCAGATGCCGCCGCAACTGCCGCGCGCGCACATAGCGCGCGGCCTTGTCCGGGCCCTGATTGATATGCCAGCCGACAATCGCATCCGCTTCGGGCGAGGACTGGTAATACCCCTCCTCGGTCCACCAGATCCAATGCGCCCCCGCGACAAAGCCCGACAGGATGCTCTTGCCGGATGCCAGATTCCACAACCGCATGGTCTGATCCGCGCTGCCCGTGACCATCAGCCCCACCGGTTCCGACGCCGCCAGCGCCAGCACCGTCCCGGTATGGCCGACAAATTCCTGCACGAAACCACCCGTCAGATCATGCGCGGTCAGGATACCATTCGCCCCGCCGGTGACGAGTTGCGCAGCCTCTGGCAGAAAGCCCATTGCCGAATGGAAATACCCGTCGCTGCCGCCGCGCCGCAATTCGACATCGGCCCCCTCGATCCGCAACAGATCGCCCTCGAACGCAGAGCGCCGCGAGGTGGCAAGCGCCAGCGACAGCCCGCCCGACTGCATCTGCGCGCGCGCCAATCCCACCACCTCCGCCGGGTCTGCCGCCCGTGGCTCCGACCCGTCAAACCCGCGCGGCCCGCCCGGCAGGTCATGCAGATGCGAGAGCGCGACCAGTTCTTCGGGGCAGATATTGCGCGCAGGGCAGGGGTCGGCATGGCCCCAGCCCAGCCGCATCCCGTCTTGCGAAATCCCGACGCCCGAGACCGCTTCGCCAAGCCCCACCATCTGCCCCAAAGTCGCACCGGTTCCGGCATCCCAATGCAGGATCGCATCATTCCGCCCGCCAGCCGTCAGCACAGTCTCCGTGCCGGGAACACCTACCGCCACCGTGATCGCCGCGTCATGGTCGGGATGGGTCATCACCAGCGCGCCCGAGGCCAGATCCCAGACCTCGCTGCGATGCTCCGTCCCGCAACCAAATCCGCAACTGACGACCACCTGACCTGCGCCCAGCACCAGCGCATCAGGCCGGAACGGGCGCGGCGGCAGCGCGCTCAGCAGCGCGCCATCCGATGCCGCCCGTATTTCCACCCGCCCATCGGCCCCGGCCACAGCGAAACGCGCGCCATCCGGGGCGACCGAAAGCGCGGTCAGCGCCACATCGTCGAGCGCCATCATGACCAGCGCGCCGCTCTCCGTATCCCAAACCCGCAACCCATAATCCAGCGTCGCCGCAATCAGCCGCCCGCCGCCCTGCGCATAGGCCAAAGCCCGCACGCGCCGCGCCTCGGTGTCGAACCCGTCCAGCGCGAGCGTTTCCTTGGGCCGGAACGGCGCGCGCCAGCGCGCGACCAGCCCGCCTTGCCCCGAGGCCGCCAATTCATCCCGTTCGGGCGCATAACTCAGCGTCTCGACCGGAAATTCCAGCCCGCGCAGCAGTTGCGTGATCTGGCCCGATTGCACATCGAAAATGCGGATATCACCGAAACTCTGGCCGAGGCTCGCATGGGGCGCAAAATAGCCGCCCACGGCAACAGCCCCACCATCAGGGGCCAGCGCCACGGCATTGACCACCCCCTCGGACCCCGGCCCGATCTGGCCACGCAAGGTTATCACCGACTCAGCGCGGGCCAGATCCCAGATCCGCACGGTCTTGTCATCCGACCCGCTGGCCAGCATCCGCCCGTCACCCGACACACTCAGCGACCGGATCGCGCCGCGATGCCCGCCAGTGTCCAGATCAAGCGTGAAATCCAGCGCAAGGCCGGGCAGGGCCACGAGGCAGGCTGCCGCACACAGCCATGCCCCGCACCGCATCCTCATTTCCAGAGGGAACTGAGCCAGCGGAAATGTTCCTCGTCAATGGTCAGCCCGATACTGACCTCATCATTGCCCGCGACATTGATATTCAGGATGAAACGGCTGTCCCTGTCGGGCTGGTGATTATACATCGGCCCGCCACTGGTGCCCTGCGCGGTTACACATTGACGAAAGGTGAATTTGGGCGGCTGGTTCATGAAATTCACCGGACAGCCCATCCACCACATCGTGCCAAAGGGCATGTCACCGGGATAGCCCACCAGATTGGACAGATAGCCCGGCACGCTCTGATCGACCATCTGCACCTGCAACCAGCCCAGATGATTGCCGATATCCGTGTCCAGATGTACGATGGCAATGTCATAGGGCACGGTCGACAGCACCGTGCCGTCATATTCGCTGATATAGGCCGAGGCGATATACATATCCTCCCAGCCGAAGGCGCCGAAGGGCGGGCCGAAATTGTCCAGATCGGTTACACCGGGGACAAACAGCATGTCCTCGATCCAGCCCTCGTCATGGTCGTAGAAGCAATGCGCCGCACTCAGCACCGTGCGCGGCCCGATCAGCGCCGCCGAACAGGTGCCGATGATATTCTCGAAACTGTCCATCGCCACGACCAGCCCGACAGCGCGATACGGCCAGATCGTGCCATCGGTGACGCGCCGCGCATTGGGGGGCGTCGCACTGCGCGGGGTCAGATCATCAATCAGCGCCAGCACTTCGGGCGACCCTTCGGCCGAACGCTGCTCAAGCTGCAACCCGTCAGAGACATCCGCCTCGAAGAACCGCTCTCCGGCAGGTTCCGCCACCACATCGCCGTTGCGGTTGCGCCCCACCGTGCCGAACATTTCGGCCAGTTCATCCGCACTCAATGTCTGGCGCGTGCGCGCCGCTTCAGCGAAGCCTTCCAGATCTTCGGTGTCGAAACTGGGCAAGCCGCGCATGTTCTCACCCGGCTTCAACTCGACCGAGATCACCCCACGCGGGATCTCGCCGGGGTCATCACTGCCACGAAATTCACTGCCCAGACCCTGCGCCTGTGCTGTCGAAACAGATAATCCAAGAACAATACCACCAATCAATTCACGGTTGCGCATGTGCAATCCTCCGAGAAAACCTCATGATAGATGACGACGTTTTGTCGCAGTTTCAAGTTTTTTTCAACGAAGGCCGGTGCGCGCTACGGCAAGGTTGTCGCCAGTGCCTCGACCGCACGGGCGTAATGCGGGTAATGCTGCCCACGCCGATATTCCGCAAAAGGCGCGAGATAGTCCCAGAAGGCCCGGATATCGGCCCCGAAATACGCCACAAGCAAGGCGCGGTTGCAGATCCGGGCCTCGATGCAGAACTGGATCTGGCTGTAGAAATCGACCAGAAAATCAATCTGTTGCAGGCTCAGCCCTGTGGATTGTCGATCCTGCAGCAGATCGACCATCAGCATCATCCCGATCTGCCCCTTGAACTGGCGCAAATCGTCATCCGTGGCGCTGAGCGGCAGGGCAGGGGCAGAGGCCACCAGCGGTTCCAGCGCACGTTGCAAGGCGGCGAAGGCATCTTTTTCGATCCCGCTCTGCCACTGACTGATATACAGCAGCGACTGCGCCCGCGTTTCCTTGTCCTGTGCCGCGACATATTGCCAGGCGGCCAGCACTGCCGAGAGCGTGATGCAGATGATCGAGACCAGCCGCAGGATGCGTTCCACCCGATCAAACAGCGGCAGTTTCGCCTTGACCGGAATGGTCTCTTCGCTGTCCTCGACGCTAAAGGCGGGGTCATCCTGTCGCTCGGTCCGGTCCGTTGCCGGCACGAGCGTATCGAGCGTGCGGAAACTGGCATGCGACGGTTGCTGGCCGAGATCATTCATCCGGGCAATCCTGCGCGAATACATAATGCCGGATCTCGGCAATCGTCATCAGATCCAAACGCAACCGCGCTTCCAGACACTGCGCGCGCTCCGCATCCAGCACGAAACGCGTGTTGATCTGCGGCACAAGTTCAGCATCGGCACTGCGGCGCGGTTCCGGCAGGGAAATGCCCCGGCGCGCGCGCTCGACCGGGCAATCGGTCAGATCGAACATTGCAACCGGCAGGCCCAGCCTGTCGGCCTGTGCGATCACGTCTGCCACACGCTGCAGATAGCAGCGCGCCAGATCATCCGAGAGTGTCACCGATTTCGGGCAAAGCGGGCAATCTGCCTGCGCCGGAACTGACAATCCTGCGACTGCGATGACCATGATCGCCCAGCCGCGCCACAGCCGTCTTGCAGCTTTCCCTGTCATCCTGTCCAGCCTCCGCGCTGGCGGTCTTGGTCCTGACACGCAGTCTAGAAGAGTTGCGGCCCGCGCTCCAGCCAAAACTGACCGCGCGGACTCACGTCGCGGCCTTTCGTCAGTTGCAGGGCAGAACTGCCTCGAAACGTGCCCCTTCGCCGGGAGCGGAGCGGATGATCAACCGCCCGCGATGGCGGCTCAGGATATGCTTGACGATGGCCAGCCCCAGCCCAGTGCCGCCGCTGTCACGCGAGCGCGCCTTGTCGACGCGGTAGAAGCGTTCGGTCAGGCGGGGAATGAAGATCGGGTCGATCCCTTCGCCGTAATCGCGGATGCTGACCCGGATCGCAGGCCCGTCAAAACCGGGCAACGCGGGCTGGAGGATCGCCGAGACATCCAGCCGCCCCCCGCTTGCGCCATATTTCACACCATTCTCGATCAGGTTCTGAAACACCTGCACCAACTGGTCATGATCGCCGGGAATATCCGGCAGGTCTTCAGGCACGTCATAATTCAGCCGGATCGACGCCGCGTCGATCTGCGGGCGCAGCGCGGCCAGCGTGGCCTTCAGCACCATGTCGATGGAAACCGGCGTGCGCGGGCGGATCTTCTCCACCGCCTCGACCCGGCTGAGTGACAACAAATCCGCCACCAGCCCGCTCATCCGCGCGGCCTGTCCGGCCATGATCTCCAGAAATTCCCGGCGCGTCTCGGCATCTTCGCCCGCCGGACCCTGCAAGGTCTCGACAAAACCCGACAGCACCGTCAGGGGCGAGCGCAGCTCATGGCTGACATTGGCGACGAAATCGCGGCGCTGCGCTTCGGCGGCCTCCAGATCGGACACGTCATTGAACGACAGCACGATCAGCCCGGTTTCGCTGCGCCGCGCGATGAGGCTCCAGAGGGTTTCGCGACTGCCCGAATGCAGGATGAAACCTGCACTGTCCTCTAACTTGCCAGCCAGCACACGCTCCAGCATCGCCGAGACTTCGGGCTGGCGCAGATGCGCGCGGATCTGCGCCCCGAGGATGCGCTGTCCGAACAGATCCAGCGCCGCCGGGCTTGCGGCCTGCACAAAACCCTCGGCGTCCACCACCAGCACCGGTTGCGGAAGGGCTGTGATGAGGGCGGAAAGTGCCGTGTCCTGCATGAGCGTCCGATCTGTTGCGATGTGTTGCTACGGTCCCGCGCGCGGGGCCGGGCGGGCTGGCACGCAAGCCGCACGCCTGCACCACGGCTATAGCGCGGATATGATAGTTTTATGACAGGCTGTGCAAGGGCACTACAAGGCGGCCAGTCAGCGACGCTTTCTGAGGCGCTGCCGAAACCACAAGATCAGTTCAGGCATATCTATTTTGCCCGAGGCAACCGCTACGACCGTATCGTCCAAATGTTCATCCTGTTGGGGAATAAAATGATAGCCGCTGCGCCGGATCATGTAATCGGTCACCAGCCATGCCGTCCGTTTGTTGCCGTCGACAAATCCATGGTTCTGGATCAGCGCGTGCAAGATGGCAGCGGCCTTACTTTCTATGGCACGATGATACCCCGAATAGGGACGCGCAATTGCGGATTCTATGCCGCCGAGGTTCAGAATTCCCTGTCGACCACCGCCGAATCTCATGGCATCCGCATGGGCGGCCAGAACATCTTCCAAAGTGACCCGATAATGCATTCAGCGACTTGCTAACCGCAGCAGTGCCTCGCGGTGCTCGAAGCCTGACTCCTTGAGTGTCTTGTCGGAAACAGGGCGTCTTGACCGCGAGGCCCAGTCCGCGACAACAAGCCTCGCAACAAGGTAGGAATAATGTGCCACATTCTCGGAAATCTCGGACGGCGTAAAACCCCCGCGCAGAGTCGGGTCCACGGACATGCGCACGAAATCTACCAGAGCCCCGAGTTTCTCCGAGAAATAGGCGTCAGAATCCGCGCTACCAAGTGCGGGGCCATTTGCCTTGCGATAGTAGAAAGCAGCCTGCAGCGTTTCTTCATGTTGCCGGATCTCCGCAAGCAGCCGACGCGAAGCTTCGTCAGGCAGCGGACTCGTCGCAAATCTTTCTACAATATCACGCAAACGCGCGATACTGTCCGTCGCAACTCTCGAAAAGTCGTTTGCTTGCGGCATTCACAACCTCACTGATCCAGAAAGCTCCGCAGCTTGCGCGAGCGCGACGGATGCTTCAGCTTCCGTAGCGCCTTGGCCTCGATCTGCCGGATCCGTTCGCGGGTGACGCTGAACTGCTGGCCGACTTCTTCCAGCGTATGATCCGTGTTCATCCCGATCCCGAAACGCATCCTGAGCACCCGCTCCTCGCGCGGTGTCAGCGAGGACAGCACGCGTGTCGTGGTTTCGCGCAGATTGTCCTGAATGGCACTGTCCAGCGGCAGAAGCGCGTTCTTGTCCTCGATGAAATCACCAAGCTGGCTGTCTTCCTCGTCGCCAATCGGCGTTTCCAGCGAAATTGGCTCCTTGGCGATCTTCATCACCTTGCGCACTTTATCCAGCGGCATCTGCAACTTCTCGGCCAGCTCTTCCGAGGTGGGTTCGCGCCCGATCTCATGCAGCATCTGCCGACCCGTGCGCACCAGCTTGTTGATCGTCTCGATCATATGCACCGGAATACGGATCGTGCGCGCCTGATCGGCGATAGACCGCGTGATCGCCTGCCGGATCCACCATGTCGCGTAAGTGCTGAACTTGTAGCCGCGCCGGTATTCGAACTTGTCCACGGCCTTCATCAGGCCGATATTGCCTTCCTGAATAAGATCAAGGAATTGCAAGCCACGGTTCGTGTATTTCTTGGCAATCGAGATCACCAGCCGCAGGTTCGCCTCGACCATCTCCTTCTTGGCCTGACGCGCTTCCTTCTCGCCCTTCTGGACCTGACCCACGAAACGGCGGAATTCCTCGATATCGACACCGATATACTGGCCCACCTGCGCCATATCCGAGCGCAGATCCTCAACCTTGTCGCGCGAGCGCTCCATCAGCGCCTGCCAGCCGCGCCCCGGCTTCTCGGCCATGCGGTCGCACCAGGTCGGGTCCAGTTCGGCCCCGCGATACTCGTCGATGAATTCACGCCGGTTGATGCGCGCCTGATCGGCCAGCTTCACCATCGCACTGTCAATCGACATGATGCGCTTGTTGATCCCGTAAAGCTGATCGACCAGCGCCTCGATCCGGTTGTTGTGCAGATGCAGCGAATTGACCAGCTCGACAATCTCGGCGCGCAGCTTCTGATACTGCACTTCCTGCGCATCCGAGAAGCGCCCCTCTTCCTGCATGGTCGCATGCATCCGCGCTTCCTGCATTTCCGACAGCAGGTCGAAATCATGCGCGATCCGGTCCAGCGTTTCCAGAACGCGTGGCTTCAGCGCCGTTTCCATCGCCGCGAGGGACAGGTTTGACTGTTCGTCATCCTCATCCTCTTCCTCGGCCTTGTGGATCGGATTGCCATCCGCATCCAGTTCAGGCTCTGCGGAACTCTCGCGCTTGGCCGTGCCACTCTGTTCGGCCAGCCCCTCGCTCAGCGGCACGCCGTCATCGTCGTCCAGCGCATTGCCAAAGGTCGCTTCCAGATCGATCACATCGCGCAACAGCACGTCTTCATTCAGAAGCTCGTCGCGCCAGATGGTGATCGCCTGAAAGGTCAGCGGGCTTTCGCACAGGCCCGCGATCATCGTGTTGCGCCCGGCCTCGATGCGCTTGGCAATCGCAATCTCGCCTTCGCGCGACAACAGCTCCACCGAGCCCATCTCGCGCAGATACATCCGCACCGGATCATCCGTGCGGTCAAGCTTCTCCTCACCCGACCCGCTCGAGAGCGCGACCTCGCGCGAGCCAGAGGTTTCGACCAACTCGCCGCCCTTGGCTTCGGGCTCGTCGCCCTCGTCATCATCCTCGATGATGTTGATGCCCATTTCCGACAGCATCGACATCACATCTTCAATCTGTTCGGAAGACACCTGTTCCGGCGGCAGCGCCTGATTGAGCTGCTCATAGGTGATGAACCCGCGCTCCTTGGCCTGTGCGATCATCTTCTTGATCGAGGCCTGAGAGACGGTTGCACCGCCATCCATGTCCTGATCGTCGTTCTTGTTGTCGTCAGTGTCTTTCGCGGCCATGGATGCTCCCGGTGCTGCATGGGCAGGGCTGGTGCGACTCAGCAGACCGAATCACTCAGGGCTGCTGGATCAGTGGCCTCTATCTAGGAAAGAAAAGCCGGGTTTTCCAGTTCCGGCGCGCATTTTTACATGCTCTGGCGTGCGTAGCTGCAACGAATCAGTCACTTTTTACGCTTCACCCAGACCTCTGATTCGATCAACCGGCTCAGCGCGCTCGAGAGTGCCGCGCGATCCTCGCCCAGATCCGCCGAATCAGACAGGCGCGACCGCTCGGCCTGATTGCGTGTCTCACTGGCCTGCCGCAGCCGCCATGTCAGCCCTTCATCGCTGACATGCGCGACATCCTCTGACGCCTCGCGCAATTCTTGCGCCGCGCCGCGCCGCGAAAACAGTTTCGCGAATTCCTCTGCCAGACAGGCGCGCGCGAATGCCGCGTCCTCGGCCTGACGCACCGGGGGCGCAATGCGCACATGGCCCAGATCCAGCAGCCGCGCGGCTTCCTGACGGGCGGGTTCGGGCAGCGCTGCCGGCTGCGCCCCGTTTATCAGCGCCAGCCGCAGCGCCTCCAGGCCCGGCTGGCGCATCTCGGCGCGTTCCAGATCGGGCAGGAAGGACGCCATCAACCCCGGATGCGTCAGAAGGATCGCCAGAATGATCTCTTCGCGCATCCGTTCGGCCACATCCTCGCCCCCGCCCGCCGCCAGAAGCGTGGCCCGCGTCGCGGGCAGCGAGGGGGCCGGGGCATCGCGCCGCACAAACGCCCCCTTGCCGCGCGCCGCGCGTTTCGGCTGAAAGAACACGGACTGCAGTCGGCGCAACTCTTCGGCATAATGCCCGCGCAGCCCCGGATCGGCGATCTTGCCCAATGCCGCGCGCAACCGCTGGTCCAGTGCCGCACGCCGCTCGGGACTGTCGAACACCTGCCCTTCGGTCTCGCGCTGCCACAGAAGCTGCACCAGCGGCACCGCCCCCTCGATCAGCTTGCGCATCGCCCCCGCGCCGCCCGTGCGCAGCACATCATCCGGGTCCATCTTCTCGGGCAGCAGACAAAACCGCAAAGATTGCTGCGCGCCCAGGTGCGGCAGCGCCAGATCCATCAAGCGCGTGCCTGCGCGCAAACCCGCCGTGTCCCCATCAAGCGCGATCACCGGCTCAGGCGACAGCCGCCAGATCAGCCGCAACTGCTCTTCGGTAATCGCCGTGCCCAAGGGCGCCACCGCCGCCTCGAACCCCGCCATCACCAGCGCGATCACATCCATATAGCCCTCTGCCACGATCAGCGGCCCGGTCTTGCCCGCCGCCCCCCGCGCAGGCCCTATATTGTACAGCGACCGCCCCTTGTCGAACAAAGGGGTTTCGGGCGAGTTCAGATACTTGGCCCGGTCATTGGGGTCCATCGCGCGACCGCCAAAAGCAATACACCGCCCGCGCCCGTCGCGGATCGGGAACATGATGCGCCCCCGAAACCGGTCATAGGGCGCACCGCCATCCTCGGGCGCAATCGCCAGTCCCGCCTCGACAATCTTCGTCCCTGCCACCCCGGCACCCGTCAGATGCTCCCAGAGCGCGCGGCGCGCAGGCGGCGCAAACCCGATCTCGAACCGCTCCAGCGCGGCCCCCTGCAAGCCCCGCCCGGTCAGATAGTCGCGCGCCGCATGCGCTGCACCACCGCTGAGCTGCATCCGGTAGAACCGCACCGCCGCTTCCATCACCTCGGCCAACTCGCCAAGGCGATCCGCCTTCTCCGCCGCGCGCGGATCGCGTGCGGGCATGGTCATGCCCGCCTCGCGCGCCAGCATCTCGACCGCCTCCATGAACCCCAGATTCTCGGTTTCCTGCAGGAATTTCAGCGTGTCACCCTTGGCATGGCAGCCAAAGCAGTAATAAAATCCCTTGCGATCATCCACATGAAAAGACGCGCTTT
>JAFIEL010000049.1 GCA_020832585.1 Natronohydrobacter sp.
CGATTCTCGCCAAAGCGACCTCGGTCGAATGGAAGGACATGCGCATCAATATCGTGGACACGCCCGGCCACGCCGATTTCGGCGGCGAGGTCGAGCGCATCCTCTCGATGGTCGATGGTGTCGTGCTGCTGGTGGACGCAGCCGAAGGGCCGATGCCGCAAACCAAATTCGTGACCTCGAAAGCACTCGCGCTTGGCCTGCGTCCGATCGTGCTTCTGAACAAGGTGGACAAGCCCGCAGCTGAACCCGACCGCGCGCTCAACGAAGTGTTCGACCTCTTCGCGAATCTCGGCGCAAATGACGAACAGCTTGATTTCCCTGTGCTTTATGCGTCCGGCATCAATGGCTGGGCCGATGTGGAACTCGACGGCCCGCGCAAGGACATGTCGGCACTTTTCGATCTGGTGGTGCGCCATGTGCCCGCCCCTGCGCAGATCGCGGCACGCGCCGAACCCTTCCGCATGCTCGCCACCACCTTGGGCGCTGACCCCTATCTGGGCCGCATCCTGACCGGTCGCGTCGAATCCGGCACGCTGAAAGCGGGCGAGACGATCAAGGCGCTGGCCCGCGACGGCAAGAAGCTGGAGCAATTCCGCGTGACCAAGGTTCTGGCCTTCCGGGGTCTCGGCCAGCAGCCCATCGACGCGGCAGAAGCCGGCGATATCGTCACCCTTGCCGGCATGTCCAAGGCCACTGTGGCCGACACGCTCTGCGCGCTGGAAATTGAAACCGCCCTCCCCGCACAGCCCATCGACCCGCCCACCATCTCGGTCACTTTCGGCATCAATGATTCGCCGCTTGCAGGTCGCGACGGGTCCAAGGTGCAATCCCGCGTCATCCGCGACCGCCTGATGCGCGAAGCCGAAGTCAATGTCGCGATCAAGGTCAGCGACACGCCGGGCGGCGAAGCCTTCGACGTCGCCGGTCGCGGCGAATTGCAGATGGGTGTCCTGATCGAGAACATGCGCCGCGAAGGGTTTGAACTCTCGATCTCGCGCCCGCGCGTCCTGATGCGCGATGTGGATGGCCAGCGTCTGGAACCCATCGAGGAAGTCACCATCGATGTCGATGACGACTATACCGGCAGCGTGATCGAAAAAATCACCGGCCCGCGCAAGGGCGATCTTGTCGAGATGAAACCCGCAGGCACCGGCAAGACGCGCATCATCGCGCATGTGCCGTCACGCGGCCTGATCGGCTATCACGGCGAATTCATGACCGACACGCGCGGCACCGGCGTTCTGAACCGCGTGTTCCACGAATGGGCCCCCTACAAGGGCACCATTCCGGGGCGTCGCGAAGGTGTGCTGATCTCGATGGAAGATGGCACCGCGGTTGCCTATGCGCTGTGGAACCTCGAAGATCGCGGCCGCATGTTCATCAACCCGCAGGACCCGGTCTATCAGGGCATGATCATCGGCGAGCATAGCCGCGACAATGATCTGGAAGTGAACCCGCTCAAGGGCAAGAAACTGACCAACGTGCGCGCCTCGGGCACGGATGATGCAGTGAAACTGACACCCCCGGTGATCATGTCGCTGGAACAGGCGATTGCCTATATCGACGATGACGAACTGGTCGAAGTGACGCCCAATGCGATCCGGATGCGCAAACGCTTCCTCGACCCGCATGAGCGCAAACGCCAGGCCAAGGCCAGCGCGTGACTTGAGACAAAACCCCGCCCCGAGAGGCGGGGTTTTTTGTTGGGACGCTGACCTTTGGGAGAGAGTTGGCCAGCCCGACAATATTCTGATCGGAATGGATCGCGCCGCCGCGCAGCGCCCGACCGCGGGTGGGCGCTCACTCCGGTGAGGCTGGGCAATTTATGGTGCGCCATATTCCAGCGGCAGTTCGGCGCGCAACAGTCAGGAGCGCCCGCCCGGGGGGCGGTCGGGCGCTGCGCGGCGGCCTGCGGCCTTGATTCCGCGCGGGGGCGTCCCGGTGAGGCTGCGCCCAGAGATCAGATCACCCGGCAATTGAATGCGAGGACGCGCCTCGCTACTCTGCCCCGGAGTAACCGAGAGCACAGCATATGAATACAGACCCCGTGACCCTGCCCTTCCTGACATGGCAGACGCTTTATGTGCTTTTGGGTGCGCTTTGTTTTCTGATCGCTGCTGGCTCGATCTGGCTGATCTTGAAAGGTCCGGATCGCATGCTGCGCTCCACTGTAACGCGCATGCTGCAAACCTTCGTAATTGGGCTGGGCGTGGTCTGGCTTTGGCTTCTGATCGAGACACTACTGGGGCTGTGGCAGGTGTTCTACCGGGTTGAGCACGCGCCCCTCGCGGGCGGCTCCCTTGGCCTCGGCGCGCTGATCGCGGCCTTCCTTGGTGCGCCTTTCGTGGTCTATGGCACATGGCTGCGCCACAAGACCAACCGGCTGGAGCAGGAAGGCCACATTACCGACCGCATCACCAAGGCGATTGAGCAACTTGGGGCAGAAAAGACCATTAAGGAACCTGATGGCGAGGGCAAGACAGTCGAGCGAACTGTGCCGAATATCGAGGTGCGGATGGGCGCGATCCTGTCACTGGAACGCATCGCGCAGGATTCGACCATCCACGACAAGGGCCGCGACCATGTGCGGGTGATGGAAATCCTCTGCGCCTATATCCGCGAGAACTCGAATGCGCGGAAGCCGGTAGATTTTCCTCTGGCAGAATGGTTGCCGCTGTTGGATGGAGCGACCGAAGAAGAACGCGCTGAGCATCAGGAATGGCGCAAGGCGCGGTTCCCAGCAGAGAGAAATCCGCTTGCATGGAATTGGGCGCGAACCTTGCCGAAGCCTAGGGCCGATGTGCAACTGGCGCTGACCGTGATCGGTCGACGCAATCCTGATCAACTGCGGGTTGAGGCTGCATGGCCCCAAGCCCCAACACAGGCTACTGTTTGGCCATTTGTTCTGGCCTTCAAGCGTGTTCTCGTTGCTTTAGACAATCAGCCGGCAAGTGAAGGGCAGTTACCGGATTACAACCGGGAACTTCATAGCTGGAAAACTAGCGTCGATAGTTATCGCGGCTATCGGCTGGACCTGCGCGGTGCAAATCTGCAAGGCGCGGACATGGCCGCGAAGCAACCCGGTGGCTCGGACGCAGTGTTTTCCGGCGCTCTGCTTGCCGACACGCGCATGGAGGGCGCAGCTATGCGTGCGACGCGGATCGAGGGCAGCGACCTCTTGAGAGCGGTATTGGTGGGTGCGGACCTCGCACAGGCAAAGATTTCGGGTGCGCGGCTCCTTTGGGCGCAGTTGGAGGGCGCTGCACTTTGGGACGCGCGAGTTGAAGCGGCAGACTTTAGGTGGACAAAAATGGAAGGCACAGCGATCGGGTTAGCTAATTTAAGAAATGCATACCTTCGGGGGGCGGTAATGAATCACCGGACCTCAATCGACGGCGCTTCTCTGATTGGCGCGGCATTGAGAGAACTCGATTGCGTTGCCGTGCTACTGGTGGAAAATCAGGTCAAGTCATGCTTCGGCGATGCCAGCGTAGTTCTGCCGGAAGGTGTAAGCCGCCCCGCGCATTGGGCCGACTGGAAGTTAGCAGATCATGGCGAACACGCTTTCGAAATCGAATGGCGCAAATGGCAGGCCAACCCCGACACCTACCGCCCTCCACCCAAACCCGAATAACCGCCGAACAAAAAAAGGCCCCCAAACCGGGGGCCTTTTCCGTAACTCTCACCACAGATCAGTCAATCATCGGCAACAAACTATCCACCGACGCCTTCGCATCCCCGTAGAACATCCGCGTATTGTCCTTGTAGAACAGCGGGTTCTCGATGCCCGAATACCCGGTCCCCTGCCCGCGCTTGGACACGAACACCTGTTTCGCCTTCCACACTTCCAGAACCGGCATCCCGGCAATCGGGCTGTTGGGGTCTTCCTGCGCGGCCGGGTTCACGATGTCATTCGAGCCGATCACGATCACCACATCCGTGGACGGGAAATCGTCATTGATCTCGTCCATCTCCAGCACGATGTCATAGGGCACCTTGGCCTCGGCCAGCAGCACGTTCATATGCCCCGGCAAACGGCCTGCGACCGGGTGAATGGCGAAGCGCACAGTCTTGCCCTTGGCGCGCAGCTTGCGGGTCAGTTCCGACACGCTCTGCTGCGCCTGCGCCACCGCCATGCCATAGCCCGGCACGATGACCACGCTGTCGGCCTCGTTCAGCGACGCAGCCACGCCAGCGGCATCAATCGCCACCTGCTCGCCCTCGACTTCCATCTGCGGACCGGAGGTGCCGCCAAAGCCGCCCAGGATCACGCTGATGAAGCTGCGATTCATCGCCTTGCACATGATATAGGACAGGATCGCCCCCGAAGAGCCGACCAATGCGCCCACAACGATCAACAGTTCGTTGCCCAGCGAGAAGCCGATCGCCGCCGCGGCCCAACCCGAATAGGAGTTCAGCATCGACACCACGACCGGCATATCCGCCCCGCCAATGCCCATGATCAGGTGATAGCCGATGAACAGCGCCAAAGCCGTCAGCACGAACAGAAAGAAGATCGACGCGCCCGCGCTGTCCGCGAAGGCCAGATACAGCCCCGCCGCGACCAGTGAGCCCACCGCCGCTGCGGCATTCAGCATATGCCCGCCCGGAAGCTGCTTCGCCGCCGTATCCACGCGCCCCGCCAGCTTGCCATAGGCGATGATCGAGCCGGTAAAGGTCACAGCCCCGATCCAGATCCCAAGCATCAGTTCGACCCGCAGAATGGTGATTTCCACAGCGGTTTTCTTGCCGATGATGGCCGCGAAATTTGTCAGGCTCAGCCACAGCTCATAGGCCGGAACCGACATCAGCCCTTTGGGCTGCGGGAAGGGCAAGTCTGCGGCCATGAACGCCTCGGCCACGCGCCCGATTTCCAGATGCGCGTTCAGACCGACCAGCACCGCCGCCAGACCGACCAGCGAATGCATGAAGGCCACCAGTTCCGGCATCTGCGTCATCTGCACGCGCGTTGCCAACTGCCAGCCCACGACGCCGCCAATGGCGATCAGAACCAGCGTCAGCCACCACAGACCGGAACCGGGGCCGACCAGCATGGCCAGAACGGCCACGGTCATCCCCGCGATACCATACCAGATCGCCCGCTTGGCGCTTTCCTGACCCGAAAGACCGCCCAGCGACAGGACGAAGAGAACTGTTGCGACAGCATAGGCCGCAACTGTAAATCCGAAATCCATCTCTTATCCCTCCTGCCGTCAGGATTTCTGGAACATGGCGAGCATGCGCCGTGTCACCATGAAACCACCAAAGATATTCACTGCCGCCATCAACAGCGCCAAAGCCGCCAGCAGCGTGATCAGCACCGAGCTGGACCCGATCTGCAACAGCGCGCCCACGATGATGATGGACGAGATCGCGTTGGTCACAGCCATCAGCGGTGTATGCAGCGAGTGCGAGACTTTCCAGATCACCTGGAAGCCCACGAACACCGCCAGCACGAAGATGATGAAATTGCGCATGAAGCTTTCGGGCGCGACCAGACCCACGGCCAGCACGAAAGCCGCACCACCCGCCAGCAGCGCCACTTGCGTCTTGGTCTCGGATTTGAACGCGGCGATTTCATTCGCGCGTTTCTCTTCCGGCGTCAGTTCCTTGACCTTTTCCTTGAGCTTGGCGGCAATCGCCTTCACCTTGGGCGGTGGCGGCGGGAAGGTGATCGCCCCTTCATGCGTGACCGTGGCCCCGCGAATGACGTCATCTTCCATATTATGGTTGATGACCCCATCCTTGCCGGGCGTCAGATCGTGCAGCATATGCCGGATATTCGTAGCATAAAGCGTCGAGGCCTGCGCCGCCATCCGGCTGGGGAAATCCGTGTAACCGACGATGATCACACCGTTTTCCGTGACCAGACGCTCATCCATGACCGTCAGATCACAGTTCCCGCCCTTCTCCGCGGCCAGATCCACGATCACCGAGCCGGGCTTCATCATCTGGACCATATCCTCGGTCCAGAGCTTCGGCGCGGGGCGTCCGGGGATCAGCGCGGTGGTGATGACGATATCGACACTGGGCGCAAGCTCGCGGAACTTCGCCAACTGCTTTTCGCGGAATTCAGGGCTGGAAGGCGCGGCATAACCGCCGGTTTCCGCGCCATCGGTTGCGGCCTCGTCGAATTCCAGGAACACGAATTCCGCGCCCATCGATTCAATCTGCTCGGCCACTTCCGGACGCACGTCAAAGGCCATCGTGATCGCACCAAGCGACACACTGGTCCCGATCGCGGCCAGACCCGCCACACCGGCGCCCACGATCAGCACACGCGCAGGCGGGATCTTGCCCGCAGCCGTCACCTGACCCGTGAAGAAGCGCCCGAAATTATTGCCCGCCTCGATCACGGCGCGGTAGCCTGCGATATTGGCCATGGAGGACAGCGCATCCATCTTCTGCGCACGACTGATCCGCGGCACCATGTCCATCGCGACCACAGTCGCCCCGCGCGCTTTCGCCGCGTCCAGCATCTCCGCGTTCTGGGCAGGCCAGAAGAAGGAAATCAGCGTCTGCCCCTCGCGCAGCAGCTCGATCTCGCTCATCTCGGGCTCGCGCACCTTGATGACCACATCCACAGCATCCGTCAGTGCCTGCGCATCCGCGCAAACCGTCACGCCTGCGCCCTGATACAGCGCATCGCTGAACCCCGCCGCCAGCCCTGCGCCGGATTGCACAAAGCACTCATGGCCAAGTTTCTGGATCTGTGCGGCACTGTCGGGCGTCAGCGCGACCCGCGCCTCACCCGGTTTGATTTCCTTCAACGCCCCGACTTTCACGCGTCGTCCCCCTTTCGTTCAGGTTCACCGGGAAAAGCAGCGCAATCCCGGCCTGTTTGGCATCGCGCATCCTTAACCCGCGCAACTTTCTTTCACAAGCGGGCAATATTACGAAATGCCGTCGCGTCACATGCTGCGACGCATCGCCGCGATCCTGCTCAGATCCAGCGCCGTGTGCGAGAAAAATAACCCTCTGCCTGCGCGCCGAATGCCGCGCGGATCCGGGCTTCCTCTGCCAGAATGAACCTGTGCTGCAAGACCCAAAGCAACACAGGCGCAAGCACCAGCCCCGAGAGCGCCCCCCAGCGCAGCGACAATCCCACCAGCAAGAGCACATCCGCCAGATAGATCGGATTGCGCGTGAGCGCGAAAATGCCAGAGTTGATCAGCCGTTGCGGCGTCTGGTGCGGAATGATCGTGGACCGCGCCCGCAAGAACGACCATGCCGCCAGTGCAATCAGCACCAGCGCCACAGCCACAAGCCCGGTGCCGAAGATCTGCACGCCCGCATAGGCCACCAGCCCCGGCACAACCAGGGTCTCAGCCCAGACCAGCCCCAGCGCCGCGATCAGCCAGACCGGCGGGTAATCGAAGTGGCGCATCCCTCAGCCATGTTCCGCGCGCCACGCGCTCAGCCCGCCCTGCAACACCAGCACATTCGTCCGCCCCATCAGCCGCGCGACCAGCATCGCCTGCGTCGACAGAACAGATGTGTTGCAATAGACCACCACCATCCCGCTCTCGGGCATCTCATCCAGCCGCGCCAGCGTCTCGCGCCATTCGATATGCAGCGCCCCCTCGATCCCGCCTTCGGCAAATTCCGCCGCATTGCGCGTGTCGATAAAGGTCACATCCGGGAGGATATCCGGCGTCAACTGCTCGACCATGATCACGCCCTCGGTATAGCTTGCGAAATCCAGATATTCGCCCAGATCATCGGCCAGATCACTGGCCAGCACCGGGCTGGTCAAAAGGACAAAGGCAGTCACGGCAAGAGCCATCAGTCGGCGCATGGAAATTCTCCCCACAAAGATGAATCACATTCGATTATTTGCATTTAAAAAGCAAGCGCCTTGACTGTCCCGCCTGCAAGCGCCACCGATACCCCAACAGCAAAGGACCACCCCATGACCGATTTCACCGCCACCCGCGCCCTGTTCGACCTGCCCGAAGGCATGATCTATCTCGACGGCAATTCGCTCGGACCCCTGCCGCGCGGTGTGGCCGCCCGCGTGGCACAGGCGATCACGGAGGAATGGGGCAAGATGATCATCACCGGCTGGAACCGCGCCGGATGGATGGACCTGCCCGCCCGCGTGGGCGACCGCGTGGGCCGTCTGATCGGCGCGGCACCGGGCACCGTCACAATGGGCGACACGCTCTCGATCAAGGTCTATCAGGCGCTGGCTTCCGCGCTGGAGCTCAACCCCGACCGCCGCGTGATCCTGTCGGATACCGGCAATTTCCCCTCTGACCTCTATATGGCCGATGGGTTGTGTCGCACGCTCGGCCCGGATTACGCGCTCAAAACCGTGGCCCCCGAAGCGGTCGAGGATGCCATCGACGACACCATCGCCGTCCTCATGCTGACCGAGGTCGATTACCGCACAGGCCGCAAGCATGACATGGCCGCGCTTATCGAAAAAGCCCATGCCGCAGGCGCGCTCGTGGTCTGGGATCTCGCCCATTCCGCAGGCGCGATCCCGGTCGATCTGGCCGGCGCGGACACGGATTTCGCTGTCGGATGCAGCTACAAATACCTCAATTCCGGCCCCGGCGGCCCCGCTTTCATCTATGTCGCGCCGCGTCTGGCCGAACAGGTCCGCCCCGCGCTCTCCGGCTGGCTCGGCCATGAAGCGCCCTTCGCTTTTGACCTTGACTACCGCCCCGGCCGCGGCATCGAACGGATGCGCGTGGGCACCCCGCCCATCCTGCAACTCGCCGCCCTCGACGCCGCCCTTGATGTGTGGGAGGGCGTCGATATGGCCGCCCTGCGCGCTCGCTCCATCGCATTGCAGGAAAGCTTCATCGCCAAGGTCGAGGCCACCTGCCCCACCCTCACCCTCGCATCCCCCCGCGACGCGGCACAGCGCGGCAGCCAGGTCAGCTTCCGCCACCCCCAGGGCTATGCCATCATTCAGGCGCTGATCGCGGAAAACGTGATCGGCGATTTCCGCGCCCCTGACATCCTGCGCTTCGGCTTCACGCCGCTTTACCTGACGCCAGAGGATGTCACCAAAGCCGCCGAGATCCTCGCCCGGATCATGGCCACGGATGCCTGGGACCGTCCCGAATTTCACGCCCGCGCCAAAGTCACCTGATCCATGCCACAGGATTGCCGGTTTTTGCGGCCAAAGCCGCGCCTATGAGCCAGACCGCCCCTCAACCCCTGATCGCGCGCCTGTTGCGCGGGGCTGCCTTCACCTCGGGCAGCTTCGTCATCGCGCAGGCGCTGCGCTTTGGCTCGAACCTGATCCTCGCGCGGCTGCTGTTCCCCGAGGCTTTCGGCCTTATGGCACTTCTGACCATGATCCTCATGGGGCTGACGCTGCTCTCGGATACCGGCGTGCAGCAATCCATCATGGGCCATCCGCGCGGCGATGACCCGGATTTCCTGAACACCGCCTGGACGCTCAACGCCCTGCGCGGCGGGCTCTTGTGGCTTATCGCCTGCGCGCTCGCATGGCCCGCCGCCGCCCTCTATGACGCGCCCGACCTTCTGACCATCGTGCCCGTGGGCGCTTTCGCGCTGGTCCTCTCCGGCCTTGCCCCCACCCGCATCTATACCGCGCAGCGCCACCTGATGCTGGGCCGGATCATGGCCATCGAACTGGCCGCGCAGACCGCAGGCATCGTGCTCATGGTCGCACTCGCCTATGCCACAGGCAGCGTCTGGGCGCTGGTCTGGGGGGCGCTCGCCACCGCCGCGCTGAAACTCGCACTCGAATGGACCACCATCCCCGGCCCCGGCAACCGGCTGCGCTGGGAAGCGCAGGCAGGGCGCGCGCTGCTCAGCTTCGGCGGCTGGATCCTGCTCTCCTCCGCTTTCGGTTTCCTGATGGCACAGGGCGACCGCGCCATTCTCGGCCTGTATCTCAGCATAGAGGGGCTGGGGATCTACAATATCGCATGGTTCCTTGCCTCTTTCCCGATCCTCTTCGCCAATGCCCTTGTCGGGCGCCTGCTGATCCCTGCCTACCGCGAAAGCGCCGCAGCCGCCAATCCCGCCACCGATGCCCGCATAAAACGCCTGCGGATCGTGCTGACCAGCCTTGTGGCGGCCATGCTGGTCACGCTCGCACTGATCGGGCCGTGGCTCGTGGGCTGGCTTTATGACGACCGCTACACCCAGGCAGGCCCGATCATCGTGCTGATCGCGGCTGCCAGCCTCATGCCGCTGGTGACACTCACCTATGACCAGGCCGCCCTTGCGCGCGGCGAGTCGCGGCGCTTCTTCCAGATGATGGCACTGCGCGCCAGCCTGCAAACCGCGCTCTTCATCTTCGGGGTGATGCTGGCTGGACTTCCGGGCGCACTGGCCGGTCAGGCGCTGGCCGCGCTCATCGCCTATCCGTTCATGGCCCGCCTTGCCCGCGACATGGATGTGTGGGACGCCCGCCATGACGCGATTTTCCTTGCGCTCGGCATCGTCGCAGGGCTTGCCGCCGTTGCGCTGCATCTTGACCTGATCCTGCCGCTGATCGCGCCGATCTGAGACCGGCTCACCCGCCAGACACCGCTGCATACCGCATGTTCCGCAGGCATATTTCCCGCCCGTGCCCCCGGCACGGGCAGCGCCCGCGAATGGCATCGGGTCGGGCGGGTGGGCCATGAGCGGGCGCTTCTGACCGCGCAAAAGAACACCCGCGCTTACCAAATCTCAACCAGAATCAGGCCCTATGACAGCCACGGCATGCCAGAAGGTATGCCCGGACATGCCAAAGGGGGCGCGAGTGGCGGGACTGCACAGCAATCACGGGCGCAAATGGGCGCAAGTCATGTGTCTTGGCACGGCATGCGGCATCATCGCCGCGATCCTGCTCTGGCCGTCCTTGATGCGGGCATCAAACCCCGCCCACCTGTGCGACACAGCCGCGCGCGCGGCAGCCATGCGCCACAATGTGCCGCTTGATGTGCTGCGCGCCGTCGCGCTGACCGAAACCGGACGCATGCGCAATGGCCGCATGGAACCCTGGCCCTGGGCGCTGAACATGGGCGGTCCGGGCTTCTGGCCGGACACCCGCGCGGCGGCTCTGACCATGGCACGCGCACAGATCGATCAGGGCAGGCGCAATATCGATCTGGGCTGCTTTCAGGTCAATTTCCGCTGGCATGGCCAGAATTTCGCCTCGCTCGATGACATGATCGACCCAGAGAAAAACGCCGATTACGCCGCCCGCCTGCTCAGCCAGCACAAATCGCGTCTGGGCACATGGGACGCCGCCGCCGGGGCCTATCATTCCGGCACCCAGACGCTTGCCGCACGCTATATCGAACGCTTCCGCAGCATGCGCGCCACCACCCCGCCAGAGGCGCAGCCCGTCGCCACAGGCCCCCTGATGCGCGAAAACACCTTCAGCCTGCTGCAACCGGGCGGCGAACAGCGCATGGGCTCGCTCGTGCCCCTTGGCAATTCCGCCGCCCAACCCCTGATCCAGTTCAGCGCCACCCAATGATCAAACTCACCCCGCAAGCGCTGTTCAGCCCCACCATCCTGCTCGCCCTCGCCCTGATGGCGGTCATCGGCATGATGATCCTGCCCATTCCCGCATGGCTGCTGGATCTGGGCCTCGCCGCCAGTTTCGCGCTCGCGATCCTGATGTTCACCGTCACGCTCTTCATCCAGCGCCCGCTCGATTTCTCGATCTTCCCGACCGTGCTGCTGGCCTCCCTGATGCTGCGCCTCTCGCTCAATGTCTCCTCGACGAAACTCATCATCGGCGAGGGTCATACCGGCACCCATGCCGCAGGCGGTGTGATCCAGGGCTTCGCCAGTTTCGTCATGTCCGGCTCGATCTTTCTGGGCGTGGTGATCTTCCTTGTCCTGCTGATCGTCAATTTCGTCGTCATCACCAAGGGCGCGGGCCGCATGGCCGAAGTTGGCGCGCGTTTCGCCCTGGACGGCATGCCCGGCAAACAGCTTGCCATCGACAGCGACATGTCCGCAGGTGCCATCGACCATCAGGAAGCCAAGCGCCGCCGCGAAACCGAACAGGCCGAAACGAATTTCTACGGCTCGCTCGATGGTGCGTCGAAATTCGTCAAGGGCGATGCGATTGCGGGCCTGTTGATCACGCTCCTGAATATCGTCATGGGGCTGATCAACGGCACGATGATCCACGGCATGACCCTCGCCGCCGCCTTCGAGACCTACGCCATCCTGACCGTGGGCGATGGGCTGGTCAGCCAGATCCCCGCCGTGATCATCTCGATCGCCGCCGCCCTCTTGCTCGCGCGCGGGGGCGCGAATGGCGCGACCGACACCCAGCTTTTCGATCAGTTGGGCCGCTACCCCTCGGCCCTGGCGACGGTGGGCCTGTTGATGGCGATTTTCGCCTTCGTGCCGGGCCTGCCCTTCGTGCCCTTCGTGGCTGGCGCGGCGCTGCTGATCGGGCTTGCATGGCTGGCCCGCAAGCAGGCTGAAAAACGTGAAGCGGACGCCGATACCCCCCCCGACACCCTGCCCGAACCCCCACGCCGTGGCATGGGCGATGTGCTCGATCTGGACGAAATCCACGTCAAATTCGCCCCCGATCTGGTGCCGATGGTGCTCGATCCCGCGCTTGGGCTCGACGCCCGCATCACTTCGATCCGCGCCCATATCGCACGCGAATTCGGCCTGATCCTGCCCGAAATCCGCCTGACCGATGACCCCGCCCTGCCGCAGGGCAGCTACGCCATCCTGATCCACGGGGTCGAACAGGCCCGCGACATGATCCGCCCCGACAAGATGCTGGCGCTGGTGCAGGATGACGCCACTTTCGCAATCGTGGGCGAAGATGTGAAAGAACCCGTCTATCAGGCCCCGGCCCGCTGGATCGACCCTGCGATGCAGGAAGATGCCGCGCTCGCAGGATCAACTGTCGTTACCCCGACCGAAGTGCTGGCCACGCATCTGCTCGAAGTGCTGAAAGCCAATTTCGCGCGGCTCCTCACCTTCAAGAGCCTGCACCGCCTGCTTGATGAACTGACCAGCCTTTCGGACAGCGCGCGGTCAGATGCCAACAAGCGCCTGCTTTCCGACCTGATCCCCGACAAGGTGCCGGTCGAACTCCTGCTGGGCGTGCTGCGCCTGCTGCTCGAAGAACGCGTCTCGATCCGCAACCTGCCCCTGATCCTCGAAGCCATCTCCGAGGTCCGTTCAGTCCTGCAAGGCCCCGAAGCCGTCTGCGAACATGTCCGCCAGCGCCTGGGCTTCCAGCTTGTAGCCCCCCTCAAACGCGCCGATGGCACGCTTCCGCTCGTGCAACTCGACCCTGACTGGGAAGAAATCTTCGCGACCTATCAACTCTCCGGCGATTATGGGGCCAGTGATGTCGCGCTCCCGCCCGAAGATTTCGCGCGCCTGACCGAACGCATTGCCCAGAAACTCGCCGATCTGGCGCGCGGCGGCATCACGCCCGCCCTTGTCACCTCTGCCCGCCGCCGCCGCTTCCTGCGCACGGTCATGACCGCCAAGGGGCTGGCCGCCGCTGTCCTCTCCTACGAGGAAATCGGGCTGGATGCCCGCCCGGCCCTGGTCGGAACCATCGCCCCATGATACAGGAAATTTTCACCCTGCTCGATGGCCTGCAAACCGATCTCGCCGACCTTTTCGCGATGGGTTTTGCGGTTTTCATCCGCATCGGCGCGATGATGGCGCTGCTGCCCGCCTTTGGTGAACAGGTCGTGCCCGTCCGCATCCGCCTTGGCCTGACGCTGGCCTTTACCGCCATCACCGCCCCCGCGCTCGCCCCGATCATGCCGCCTGCCCCAGCCGCCCCCGGCCCGCTCCTGACCCTGATCGCGGCCGAAGCCGTGGCAGGTCTCGCGCTTGGCATCGGGTTGCGGCTCTTTTCCATGGCCCTCCAGACCGCAGGCACCATCGCCGCACAAGCCACGTCGCTGTCGCAATTCTTCGGCGGTGCCGGGGTCGATCCGCAACCCGCCATGGCGCAGATCCTCGTCATGGCGGGGCTCGCGCTGGCGGTCACAGCCGATCTGCATGTCGCCGTGGCCGAACTGATCATGCTCTCCTACAGCTTCTTTCCGCCCGCGCGCTTCCCCGATGCGGCCAGCCTTGGCGAATGGGGGCTCGCACAGGTCGCCCGCGCCTTCACGCTGGCCTTCACGCTGGCCATGCCCTTCGTGATCCTGTCGCTGCTCTTTTATGTGGCGCTCGGCGCGATCAACAAGGCCATGCCCCAACTCATGGTCGCCTTCGTCGGCGCGCCCGCGATCACATGGGCGGGGCTCGCAGTCCTCATGCTGACCGCGCCGCTGATCCTGCCCATCTGGCATGAGAACTTCCAGAGCTTCCTCATCAACCCCACCCGGCCCCTGCCATGAGCGAAGACGACCAGAGCGGCGAAAAGGAATTCGAACCCACCGAGCGCAAGCTCGACGAACAGCGCCGCAAGGGCGAAGTCCCGCGCTCGACCGATATCAACACCGCCGCCGCCTATCTGGGCCTGCTGCTCGCGGCGCTGGCCGCAGGCCAGATGACCCTGACGCGCCTGGGCGACACTGGCATGGTGCTGCTGGCCCAGTCCGACAGCATCTCCGCCCTGATGTCCGCCAATGCCCGCCCGCTTGCAGGCGGGCTGATCGGCACTGTCGGGCTGGCGCTCCTGCCGCTTGTCGCCATCCCCTTCCTGCTGGTCTGGGCCTCGCTTTTCGCCCAACGCGCCGTCATCTTCGCGCCTGAAAAACTGCTGCCCAAGGGATCGCGCCTCAACCCGATCAGCAATGCCAAGAACAAGTTCGGCCGCAACGGCCTGTTTGAATTTGCCAAAAGCGCGGTCAAGCTGCTGGTGATCTCGACCGTGCTGTGGGTCTTCCTGATGCGCAATCTGCCGATGATCCTGCAAACCATGCACCTCTCGCCCGCACTGGCCGCGCGCGAACTCATGGGGCTGGTCGTGACCTTCCTCGCGCTGGTTTTCGTCGTCAATCTGGTGATCGGCGCGATCGATTTCTTCTGGCAACGCGCCGAGCATCTGCGCAAGAACCGCATGTCGCACAAGGACATGCGCGACGAGATGAAACAATCCGAAGGCGATCCCCATGCCAAGGGCGAACGCCGCAGGCGAGGCCGCGAAATCGCCACCAACCAGATGCTCGCCGATGTCGCTCAAGCCGCGGTCGTGATCGTCAACCCCACCCATTACGCCGTCGCGCTGAAATGGTCGCCCACGGATCCGGGCGCGCCTGTCTGCGTGGCCAAGGGCGTCGACGACATCGCCGCCCGCATCCGCGAACGCGCAAAAGAGGCAAATGTGCCGATCCATTCCGACCCGCCCACCGCACGCGCGCTCCATGCCACGCTGGAAATCGGGCAGGAAATCCGCCCCGATCACTTCGCCGCTGTCGCCGCCGCAATCCGCTTTGCCGAAGCGATGCGCGTCAAGGCCCGGAAATCCCCATGGCGCTGAATGACCAGACCCGCGTGCAACGGCTGAAAACTCTGGCCGATCTGAAGCGCGATCACGACATGGCGCGGCTGAACAAACTGGCGGCGGCGCGCGATGCCAGCCGCGCGCGGCTGGAAAAACTCGCCGCACCCTTGCCACTGGCACAGGATCCCGCGCTCTTTGCCGCGCGTCAGGCGCATCTGGCATGGGCCACGACACAGTGCCTGCACCTGAACGCCACGCTCGCGCAGCAAACCGCCGCCATGCTGGAACAGCGCGCACGCACCGCGCGCAGTTTCGGCCGGGCGCAGGCGCTTGCAGACCTTGCCGAACGACAGGCCCGGAAACAGGCTCAGCGCGTGACCCATTCCCCCTGACGCATCAGCGCGACAGGCTCTGCCCCGTCCTTCAACCCGTCAACATCCATCCTGTCGGACCCGATCATCCAATCCACATGGATCAGGCTTTCATTGCCGCCCCGCGCCGCGATTTCTTCCTTGGTCAATGTCTCCCCCCCCTCAAGGCAGGACGCATAACACTGCCCCATCGCGATATGGGACGCCGCATTCTCGTCAAACAGCGTGTTGAAATACAGATGCCCCGTCTGTGACACCGGCGATCCATGCGGCACCAGCGCCACCTCGCCCAGCCGCGCGGCCCCCTCATCCGTGGCCAGCATCTCGCGCAGGACATCCTGCCCGCGCGCCGCCCGCGCCGCCACCGCGCGCCCGTCCTTGAACTCCATTTCAATCTCTTCCAGCAGGCTGCCCATATGCGACAGGGGCTTGGTCGCGCGCACATGCCCGTTGACGCGGCCCGCATGAGGGGTGGTAAACACCTCTTCCGTCGGGATATTCGGGTTGCAGCGCACCCCATTGCGCGCTTCAGAGGCACCGCCCTGCCAGAAATGCCCCTCGGCCAGCCCGACCGTCAGATCCGTGCCCGGCGCGCGGAAGCGCAGCGCATCGAATCGTGCCGTATTCAGCATGGCACAGCGCCGCGCCAGCGCTGCGTTATGTTCGGCCCAGGCCACCACCGGATCGGGCTGGTCCAGCCGCGCGGTCAGCGCAATCGCCTCTGTCAGCGTCGCCAGCGCCTGTTCGGGCGGCAGATCGGGGAACATGCGCGCCGCCCAGTCCGGCGTCGGGCAGGGAATGATCGACCAGTTGATGTGAAACCCCGCAATCGCGGCCAGCGCCGGGCGATACGCCATCGCATTGGCGCGATTGGCCCGGCCCACAAGCGCGGCATCCTGTTCGGCCAGCAGCATGGGGTCTTCGCCCACCAGCGCCAGCCGCGCGGCCCCGCCCTCAAAGGCCTTGGCCATCCCCTCATACAGCCAGCCCGGCGCGCGGTCGAAACTCTCGCCCTGCCCATGTTCGAACCGTGCCAGCGTCATGTCGCGGTCGCTGATGATCGGCGTGACCAGCCCGCCGCCAGCGCGGTAAGCCGCCCGCGCAATCGCGCGCGCCAGCGGCAGAGCGGCGACAGGTGTCGTCATCACCAGATCCTGCCCCGGTTGCAGGTTCAGCCCGGTCCGCACAGCCAGTTCTGCCAGCCGGTCCAGAAACTGCGGATCAAGCCGGGCTGTGTGGGTGCTCTCAGCGGCGGTTCGGGCGGCATCATGGGGCATGGGGGCTCCTGCAAGGCATCGGTGTTGACCCCTCAAGCTGCGCCAGCCCCCGCCAGAGGTCAAGCCCCGCCGGCCATCGCTTGACTGCGCATCACCTGACCGCCCATCGCCTTCCTGCCGATTGGCTGACTGCCTATCATCTGACCGCCCATCGCCTTATCGTCCATCACCAAATATCTCGCCACCCTGCGTCCCGGCGCAGAAAACCCACGCGTTCCGGGCGCAAGTCTGCGTGACACGCAGCACCCGGTCGCATCATCCTCGCGGCGCAAGCCTGCACCACATCGGCGCTTGGCGATACTGCGACCGTGGTCACAATACCGCCTCCGCAGCACGACACTGCACTCTCTGCGCCCGCAGTCTACCGCACATCCACGCCACGACACTGCACTCTCTGCGCGCGGTGTATCGCACCTTCGCAGCACGATACTGCATTGTCGACGCCCGCAGGCTACCGCACATCGGCAGCACGACATCGCACTCTCTGGGCGCGGTGTATCGCACCTTCGCAGCACGGTACTGCACTGTCGACGCCCGCAGGCT
>JAFIEL010000050.1 GCA_020832585.1 Natronohydrobacter sp.
GCCCTTGCCTCCAGCCGCGCCGCATTTGCCGAACCGGGCGATCATGTGATCCTGCCCGAAGTCGTGTCGAAAGAACCGCTGGGTCCGGTCGTGCGCCATGGCGATGACAACTGGGCAGATATCGTTCAGTGGACGCTGTTTGCGCTGATCGCCGCCGAGGAGCTTGGCATCACCTCGGCCAATATCGAGGAACTCAAGTCTGGATCGAACAACCCCGAAGTTGGCCGTATCCTCGGCACGGATGGTGGTTTCGGCGAAATGCTGGGCCTTGACAATGACTGGGCCGCACGCGCGATCGCCGCTGTGGGCAACTATGGCGAACTCTTCGCCAATACGATCGGCGACCAGACCCCGATCGGGCTTGCCCGCGGTCTGAACGCACAGTGGACGCAGGGTGGCCTGCTCTACGCACCGCCCTTCCGCTAAGGGAACCCTGTATGCGCATCCGCCCGTCGGATGCGCATCTTTCACTTTTCCCACAGTTGCATTGAAGCCTCTGGCCCGGAACCTGTCCGAGCCAGTCAACGGGGTCTTACATGTCCAGCACGACAGATCCGCGCCAGACGGCACAAAAGCCCGGCAAACCGGCCTTTCACCTGAGCATGTTGCTCTATGATCAGCGCTACCGCTCGATCACGATCCAGATCTTCGCGCTGTTCCTGCTGATGCTGGGCGCCGCCTGGCTGATCGACAATGTGATCAACAACATGCGCCTTCTGGGACGCAGCTTCAGCTTCAATTTCCTGTGGCAATCGGCAGGCTATGACATCAACCAGCGCCCGATCGAATATGACAGCACCATGTCACACGGTCGCGCGGCACTGGTGGGTTTTCTCAATACGGTCATTCTCGCGATCCTTGGCTGTATCTTCGCTACGGTTCTGGGGGTTCTGGCGGGTGTGCTGCGCCTGTCCAACAACTGGATCGTCTCGCGCCTGATCACCGTCTATGTCGAGATCTTCCGCAATATCCCCACGCTGATCTGGATCCTGATCTTCGGTGCCGTCATGGCCGAGAGCATGCCGCCGCCATCGGCCTTTCGCGGCGACGACCCGGCATCGAGCATGATCTTTGACGCCATCGCCATCACCAATCGCGGTGTCTATATTCCCGCCATCCTGTTCCAGACCGAATTGGGCAACCTGCGCCTTGGTCCAGTCGCACCGTCGCTGAACTGGTTGCTGGTCATCGCCGTGATCATTGCCGGGCTTTACGCCAACAAATTGCTGATCGCCCATGCAACACGGGTCCAGAACGAAACCGGTGTGCGCCCGAAAACGTGGTGGAAAACCATTCTGATCCTGTTTGCGCCCGTCGCTGTGCTGTTCATCAGCCTTGGGGCTTATCTGGACTACCCGGAACTGCGCGGGTTCAATTTCACGGGTGGCACCCATCTGCGCAACTCGTTTCTGGCCATGTGGCTGGGCCTGAGCTTCTACACGGGTGCTTTCATTGCGGAAATCGTGCGCGGCGGAATTCTCGCGATCTCGAAGGGCCAGACCGAAGCCGCCTTCGCGCTTGGCCTGCAACCGGGCAAGACGATGCGGCTGGTGATCCTGCCGCAAGCCCTGCGCGTCATCATTCCGCCACTGATCTCGCAATATCTGAACCTGACCAAGAACACGTCGCTGGGGCTTGCCGTGGGCTATATGGACCTGCGCTCGACGCTCGGCGGGATCACGATCAACCAGACCGGGCGCGAATTGGAGGGCATGTTCCTTCTGATGCTCACCTATCTCGCGATCAGCCTGACCATCTCGGCGCTGATGAATGTCTATAATTCCCGCATCAAGCTGAAGGAGCGGTAGGATGAGCGATACCCACGCCCAGACTGTCAGCTATGTGCGCCAGACCATGCTTGCGCCGCAAGAGCCGCCGCGCAACCAGACCGGTGCCGTGAAATGGGTCCATGAGAACCTGTTTTCGGGCTGGCTCAACACTGGCCTGACAGTGATTTCCCTGCTCGTCATCTTCTGGCTGCTCTCTGGGATCAGCCCCTGGCTTCTCAATTCGGTCTGGCGCGCCGGGTCGCTTTCGGAATGTCGTGCGATCCTTGACGGCACGTCCGGGGCCTGTTTCGCAGTGATCGTGGATCGCTGGCACCAGCTTCTGTTCGGCTTCTATCCGCCGCAACTCTACTGGCGTCCCGTGCTGGCCCTTGTGCTGCTGTTCGTGGCGCTGGCACCCGTGCTGTTTACCGCGATCCCGCGCAAGATGCTGGCTTTCTCGGCGCTCTATCCCTTTGTCGGCTATCACTTGATCTGGGGCGGCTCGATCTGGTTTCCGATCACGGTGCTGCTGGGTTTTGTCGTGGCGGCGCTGGCCTATGTCGGCGTCAGGAAAATCAACAACCTCGCGGCGATCTTCTCCGCGATCCTTGCGCCAGTGCTGTGGTGGATGTTCGTCGCAAGTCCTGTGGAAACCGCGCTGCATTCCGTCCTGCCCCTCGGCCTTGATTTCGTCCGTTCCGACAGGATCGGCGGTTTCCTGATCTCGATGATCGTGGGCGTCTCGGCGATCTCGCTCTCCTTGCCGCTGGGTATCCTGCTGGCGCTGGGGCGACAGTCGGACATGGTGTTCATCAAGACCGTCTGCGTGGTCTTCATCGAATTCATCCGGGGCGTGCCGCTGATCACGCTCCTGCTGTTTGCCTCGCTGCTGCTGAACTTCTTCCTGCCGCCCGGCACAACCTTTGACCTGATCCTGCGCGTGATCATCATGCTGACCTTCTTCGCTTCGGCCTATATGGCCGAAGTGATCCGGGGTGGCCTGGCAGCCCTGCCCAAGGGCCAGTATGAAGCCGCCGATGCGCTGGGTCTGGACTACTGGAAAGCGCAGCGCCTGATCATCATGCCGCAGGCGCTGAAAATCTCGATCCCCGGCATCGTCAACACCTTCATCGGCATGTTCAAGGATACGACGCTGCTGGTGTTCATCGCCATTCTGGAACCGCTCGCTTTGGCCAATGCCATCCGCGCGGATACCAACTGGAACGGCATCTACTGGGAATTGTTCATCTTCATCGGTGCGCTGTTCTTCATCTTCTGTTTCGGCATGTCGCGCTACTCGATGTATCTCGAGCGCAAGCTGAAAACCGATCACCGCTAATCAAGGGGCAGGACCATGACCGAACCTGTTATCGAACTCCCGGTTGATCGCAAGATCGACACCAGCCACATGAAAGTGACCGACGAGGTTGCGATCCAGATCACCGGCATGAACAAGTGGTATGGCACCTTCCATGTGCTGCGCGACGTGAACATGACCGTCAACCGGGGCGAGCGGATCGTGATCTGCGGCCCTTCCGGGTCGGGCAAATCGACACTGATCCGCTGCATCAACCGGCTGGAAGAACATCAGGCCGGCCAGATCATCGTGGATGGCACGGAACTCACCAGCGATCTGAAGAATATCGACAAGGTGCGCTCCGAAGTCGGCATGGTTTTCCAGCATTTCAACCTGTTTCCACATCTGACGATTCTGGAAAACTGCACGCTGGCCCCTATCTGGGTGCGCAAGATCCCCAAGCGCGAAGCTGAAGAAACCGCGATGCACTTTCTTGAAAAGGTGAAAATCCCGGAACAGGCACTGAAATATCCCGGCCAGCTTTCAGGCGGCCAACAACAGCGCGTCGCCATCGCGCGTTCGCTCTGCATGCGCCCGCGCATCATGCTGTTTGACGAACCCACATCGGCGCTTGACCCTGAAATGATCAAGGAAGTGCTCGACACCATGATCTCGCTGGCCGAGGAAGGCATGACCATGCTCTGCGTCACGCATGAGATGGGTTTTGCGCAGGCTGTGGCCAACCGCGTGATCTTCATGGATCAGGGCCAGATCGTCGAACAGAACGAGCCGCGCGCCTTCTTCAACAACCCGCAATCCGAGCGCACCAAACTCTTCCTGAGCCAGATCCTGGGCCATTGACCGCCCGCGACATTTCGCGCCCCTCGCGTGGGCGCGGATTTCCCGCTTGACGAAGCCCAAGGCTTCAAGCACTTGATCGCGCATGGCACAGGCACAGCTTTCCATCGACCTCTCGGCGCTTCAGGCCAACTGGCGCGCGCTGGACGCAAAATCAGCGCCGGGGGTGCAGACCGCCGCGACGGTCAAGGCCAATGGCTACGGGCTGGGCGCGGGTCATGTCGCCCATGCGCTGGCCCATGCCGGTGCGCGGCGTTTCTTCGTCGCGGTCGCCGAAGAAGGCATCGCCGTGCGCGCCGCCCTTGGCCCGGACCTGCCGATCCATGTCTATTCCGGCCATATGGAGGGCGACAGCCGCCTGATTTCCGAGGCCGGCCTGATCCCGATGCTGAATTCTGCCGATCAGATGGCGCGGCATTTCGAAACCCTGCCCCACCACCCTTTTGGCATCCAGCTTGACACCGGCATGAACCGGCTGGGCATGGAAGCCGCCGAATGGGAAGCGGTCGCGGAAATCGCGCTCGCGCAGGGCGCGCAACTGGTCATGTCGCATCTGGCCTGCGCTGATGAGCCGGACCACCCGATGAACGCGCAGCAACTGGCCGAATTTCGCCGCCTGACCGATGGCATCGGCGTGCCGCGATCACTCTCTGCCACAGGCGGCGTGCTTCTGGGGCCAGAGTATCATTTCGACATCACCCGCCCCGGCATCGGACTATATGGCGCAGCCCCATTCATGGACGCGCATCCCGTCATTCGCCTGTCGATCCCGGTGATTCAGATTCGCGACGTTCTGGCCGGCGAAACCGTGGGCTATGGCAACACATTCACCGCACAGCGCGACATGCGGTTGGCCACGATCGCCGCAGGTTATGCCGATGGCATCCAGCGCGCGCTATCGGCCAAGGCCACGCTTTGGGCCGGTGATGTGCCCTGCCCGCTTGTGGGCCGCGTCTCGATGGACCTGCTGACAATCGACGTGACCGACGCGCCCGAAGCCCCGGACTGGCTGGACCTGATCGGCCCGCATCAGGGCGTCGATGCACTGGCCGATGTGATCGGCACCATCGGCTATGAGATCCTCACGGGTCTGGGGCAACGCTACGCGCGCCGCTACCACTGAACCTCAGACCGAATAGCGCTCCATCGCCATCGAATCCTGCCGCAGCCGGGTTTCAAACGCCAGCGAGATATGCGCTTTCAGCGCCTCATAGGCGCGGTCGCCGTCCCCTGCCGCAATCGCCTCGACGATGCGGTGATGTTCCTCCAGCGTCTGCTGCCCCCGCCCTTCAAAGGAAATCGACGTGGTGGCCAGCAGCGCCATCGAGCGATGCACCAGATCCAGTTGCTGCACCAGATAGCGATTGTGCGAGGCCAGATGGATCTGCTTGTGAAACCGCTTGTTCGCGCGGCTCAGCGCCTGCGGATCGTCGATCAGCTTGCGATCCTCTTCGATCATGGCGCGCAGCAGGCGGATTTCTTCGGCCGTGGCATGGCGCGCGGCCAGCCGTGCGGCCAGCCCCTCAAGCTCTGAACGCACGATGTAAAGTTCCGCCAACTGGTTGTGATCGAGCGAGGCCACGATCAGCGACCGCCCGTCGCGCGTGAGCAGCGATTGCGTTTCAAGACGCTGCAAGGCTTCGCGGATCGGTGTGCGCGAGACGCCGAAACGTTCCGCCAGTTCTGATTCCACCAGCCGGTCGCCGGGCTTGTAAATACCGCTGTCGATAGCTTCCAGGATCAGCGTATAGGCGTCTTTCAGGGGTTTGGTATCAGTCATGGATCGCTCGCGTGTGTTTGCGTTCACAAAAGCCCGTTTTTGAGGGTGATAGCAACCCCTCATGCCTTGCACAGCACGCAACCAGGTTTAGATTGCGCGCATGGCAGCCGAATTTTTCCGCGACACACGCGCTTGGGTCTTTGACCTCGACAACACACTCTATCCGCCTGAAATGCGCCTCTTTGACCAGATCGAGGCGCGGATGACCGCTTATGTCATGGCCTCGCTGGGCGTGGACAGGGACGCGGCCAACCGCCTGCGCCGCGATTACTGGGCCAGCTATGGCACCACGCTTGCCGGTTTGATGGCCGTGCACGCGCTCGACCCGGAACCCTATCTCGTCGATGTGCATGACATTGATTTCTCTGTGCTCACGCCTGACCCGGACCTGCGCGCCCATATCGCAGCCCTGCCGGGGCGCAGGATCGTCTATACCAACGGCTCTGCCCCCTATGCCCACCGCGTCATTGAAGCGCGCGGCCTGTCGGGGCTGTTCGATGCCGTCTACGGCGTCGAGGATGCAGGCTATCGCCCCAAGCCCGAGGCCGCCGCCTTCGCGCAGGTGTTCCAGCGTGACGGTCTGGACCCCGCGCGCGCCGCGATGTTCGAGGATGATCCGCGCAATCTGGCCGTTCCGCATGATCTGGGCATGCGCACGGTTCATGTGGCCCCAGAGCGGCTGGAGGCCACCCATATCCACCATCACACGGATGATCTGACCGGCTTTCTCGCGCGGCTGGTCGGCTAGCGGCGCGTTTAGCGCGCGCGCCGCCCGCCACGCCGCCCACCGGTGCGCGCGCCCGCATCCATCGCCGCGCGCGAGGCTTCGGCGAAGGTTGCGCCCTCTTTCATAGCCTCCAGCACCTTCGACAGCCCGATCCACGCGCCCCCATTCGGGTCATGGTTCATCAGCAGATTGGCCGCGCGAATGGCCTCCATCTCGACCGAGCGCACCGGGTTCATGATCGCACTGGTCATGCCCGCGCCAATCGCCATGGGCAGAAAGGCCGCATTGACCCCATGCCGGTTGGGCAGACCGAAGCTGATATTCGACGCCCCGCAGGTCGTGTTCACGCCCAATTCATCCCGCAACCGGCGCACCAGCGCGAACACCTGATGCCCGGCGGTCGCCATCGCGCCAATCGGCATGACCAGCGGATCCACCACGATGTCATGCGCCGGAATGCCAAAATCAGCCGCGCGCTCGACAATCTTCTTGGCCACAGCAAAACGCACATCCGGGTCTTCGGAAATGCCCGTGTCATCGTTGGAAATCGCCACAACCGGCACATTGTATTTCTTCACCAACGGCAGGATCGCCTCCAGCCGTTCTTCCTCGCCCGTCACCGAATTGAGCAAGGGCCGCCCGGTGCACGCCTCCAACCCCGCCTTCAGCGCTTCCGGCACAGAGCTGTCAATGCACAGCGGCACATCCACCAGCGCCTGCACCCGCGCGCACATTTCGCGCATCAGGGGCGGCTCGACAAAGTTGTTGTCGGCATAGCGCGGGTCTTCGGCCATCTTGTTGGAAAACACCGCACCCGAATTGATATCCAGCACCATCGCCCCGCAGGCCACCTGCTCCAGCGCGTCACGCTCGACGGTCGAGAAATCCCCCAGCTCCAGTTCTGCCGCCAGCTTCTTGCGGCCAGTGGGGTTGATACGCTCGCCGATCACGCAGAAGGGCTCGTCAAAACCGATGACGACCGTTTTCGTGGCCGATTCAATCACAGTGCGGGTCATGTTCTCTCCAGAAACTCAAGCGTTGGACGCAGGCCGGGCCGCAGCCCCGCCTTGCGCAATGGTCCAGTCGGTATTGGCCTTGATCCCCCCGAGCGGGAAGAAATGCAATGCCGCGACAGCAAATTCAGGATGCGCGGCCTTATGCGCGGCCAGTTCGGCAACCAGCTCGGTCGGTTCAAACGGCAACAAGAGCTTGGTCACATCCTTGGCACGCTTTTGCAACACGCGCAGCGATGGACCCACCCCGCAAGCGATGGCGAATTTGATCAGCGTCTGCAGTTTCGCAGGCCCGGCCACACCCAGATGCACCGGCAGGTCAATGCCTTCACGGCGCAGCCCCTTGGCCCAGTCGATGATCGGCGCGGCCTCGAAGGCGAATTGCGTGACGATCGCCATGTCGATCCCCTTGGCGCGGGCGAATTCCTCTTTCCAGCGCAGCGCCTCAAGGATCACGCGCGCGCCACCATCGGGGTCGATGTCGCGATTCCCTTCGGGATGGCCCGCCACATGCAAACGCCGGAACCCGTCAAACAACCCGGTTTCCATCAGTTGCATGGAATTGTCGTAAACGCCTTTGGGCATAGAGACCCCGCCGCCCAGCATCAGCGCCTCGCGCACATCGGCCTCGCCCTGATAGCGCGCAACCCAATCGCCCAGTTCCGCCCGGTCCGCGATAATACGCGCGGGGAAATGCGGCATTGGCTCCATCCCCTCGGCGCGCAGGCGGGCGGCCGTCGCAACCATATCGGCAATCGGCGTGCCCTCGATATGAGCGATATAGACCCGCGTCCCTTCAGGCAGGATCGCACGAAAATCGGCAACCTTCTCGGCCGTGCGCGGCATGACTTCAATCGAGAAACCCTGCATCAGCGCCTCAACCGCACCATTCTGCGGGGGGGCAACCGGGGCGGCGCGGCGGAAATTGAGAAGCGACATGAGACCCTCCAGCAGGTGCGAGCGTGACAAGACCAGCGCCCCTTACGCCCAACCATCATTGGCGATCAGAGCTTTCAGCCTGTCGGTGTCATACTCGGCTTCCAGCGCCGCTGCGGTCGCTTTCGCGACATCTTCATCACTGCCAGCGACCTCGACCGGGGCCGCCTTGCGCCACTCGGCCAGATAGGCATCGGCATCTTTCGCGCCCACCTTCATGGCGCAGCGGTCAATCGCCTGCTCAAACCGTTCCGAAAGCTGAATTTTCTGCGCCTTGCGGCCTTTGCCGACGATCACCTGCGCCGGAATATCGCGCCAGTACACGATAACAAGCTGTGCCATGGTCCGGTCCTTTTCCTGCGACGCACTCTGTGCAAACCTTAGGGCGTGACGGGCTTGTGCAATCATCGTAAAACGACTGCGCACCGATTTTCGCCGACCTGCTTGTAGCCGAGCAAGCCCCGAATTGGCGAGATCTGCCAGTCATCAATTTTCTCAACTAGATTATGACAGCAAACGCATGCAGGTCTCGACAGTCAGGCACGCAAACTCTTGCTTATGTGCCCCGGTCGCATTACGTTCACATCAACTTGAGTTTGGAGGGCGAAATATGACGCCCGAGCGTCCCGATGGCGCGGGCGCATCCCTGACCCCTTTGGCACCGCAGCCCGATGCTGTTGTGCCCTCTTCGGAAAAGGCGCCGCGCCGCCCCGGACCCAGCAGACCGCAACTTTATGCGGCGCTGGATTTGGGGACGAACAGTTGTCGTATGCTGATCGCTCGCCCGCAGGGCGGGCATTTTGAGGTTGTGGACAGCTTCTCCAAGGCCGTTGAGCTGGGCACCGGGCTGAAAAGCTCTGGTCTGTTGTCGCACCGGCCCATGCAGCGCACGCTGCAGGCACTGCGCATCTGCCGCACGAAACTGGAACAGCACGGTGTGCACCGAATGCGGCTGGTGGCGACAGAAGCCTGCCGCCGGGCGCGCAATTCTGCCGATTTCGTGCGCCGGGCGCATCGCGAGACCGGTTTGAAGCTCGATATCATCACCGCCGAGGAAGAAGCGCGGCTGGCGGTTGTGTCTTGCGCCTCGCTCGTGGCACCGGATACCGAGCAGTTGCTGGTCATCGACATTGGCGGCGGGTCCACGGAACTGGTCTGGATTGATCTGTCGCGCGTTGCGCCGGAACGGCGCGGCAACGCGATCATGTCCATGCATCGCGGCCCCTTCATGCGCGCGCCTGCCGATGGCTATCCCCATGTTGTAGACTGGATTTCCGTGCCGCTGGGGGTCGCAACGCTCAAGGATTACTTCCGCGAGGTCGATGATGACGCCGCCCGTTTCGCGCTGATGAGCTGGTATTTCGAGGAACAACTCGAAGCCTTTACCCCTTACCGCGATGCCACCGCGCATGAGAAATTCCAGATCATCGGCACCTCGGGCACGATCACGACGGTTGCGGCATCCTATCTGCGGCTGAAACGCTATGACCGCAACAAGGTCGATGGGCTGGTGATGAATTCCACGCAGGTCGATCAGGTGATCCGCGAATATCTGGCGCTTGGTCCCATCGGGCGGCGGCAGGATCCGCGAATCGGGCGCGACCGGCATACACAGATCATGTCGGGTGCGGCGATTCTGACTGCGCTGATGCGGGTCTGGCCCACCGATCGCATGTCGGTCGCCGATCGCGGTCTGCGCGAAGGGCTGTTATTCGCGCAGATGAGCCGCGATGGCGTGCTCGATCTGACAAGTTGAAGAAAGCAAGTTAAGCCTATGACAATAAAGAATACATCCGGGCGCGGTCAGCGCGAGCTGAAGGTCAAGGTCAAGACCGCGCGGGGGCGTAAGCTGTCGTCAACCCGCTGGCTGGAGCGGCAGTTGAACGATCCCTATGTGGCTGCTGCACGGCGCGACGGGTATCGCGGGCGGGCGGCCTACAAGCTGATCGAACTGGATGACAAATACCGCTTTCTGGTCCCCGGTGCCCGCGTGGTCGATCTGGGCTGCGCGCCGGGCGGCTGGTTGCAGGTTGCCGTCAAGCGCGTCAATGGACTGGGTGAAAAGCAGGGCAAACGTGTGGGAACCGTATTGGGCGTCGATCTGCAAGAGGTGGAACCCCTCGCCGGGGCCGAGGCGCATGTGCTTGATTTTCTTGACGAAGGCGCGGAAGAACAGGTCAAGGACTGGCTGGGCGGGCCTGCCGATGTGGTGATGTCCGACATGGCTGCGGCCTCCAGTGGGCACAAGCAAACCGACCATATGCGGATCATGGCGCTGTGCGAGGCGGCGGCCTATTTCGCTTTCGACGTTCTGGAAGAGGGCGGCACATTCATTGCCAAAGTGTTGGCAGGGGGTGCGGAGGGGGAATTGCAGCAACTTCTGAAGAAGAACTTCAAGAAAGTGGCGAATGTGAAGCCACCGGCAAGCCGCTCGGACAGTTCTGAAAAATATGTTGTAGCGCAAGGATTTCGCGGGCGTTCTTCAAGTGATACCTCAGATGAGCCGGTTTGAGGCGCGGAAGGGCGAATTATCGCTCGATTCTGAAATCGTTTTTCATGAACGCGTCACCTTCATCGGCGAGATCGAAAGCCCCTGGAGCCTGGACGATTGCCCCAAGAACCTGCGGCAAGCGCGCGAATGCGGGGCACCTGCGCGCGTCCATGTGGCGCAAGACTTCCGCCCCGCGCTGGAGGGCATCGCGGCAGGTGACGCGCTGGTGCTGCTCTACTGGATGAGCCATGCACCGCGCAATCTGCTGCGGCAAGTGCCGCGTCACCGGACCGAGGGGACAGGCACGTTCAACCTGCGATCCCCCGTGCGGCCCAACCCGATCGGGATGGGGGTGGTCCGCGTGCTGGGCATCGACATGGCCAGCGGGATCATCGAGATTGACGCCATTGATGCTGTGGACGGCACGCCGCTGATCGACATAAAACCGCATATGCCGCGCGCGGATACTGTGCCGGAGTGATGGCGACGCTTGCGAAATTCCTTGCTGCCCTTGCTATCCTTGGTGTTGCCGTGATTGCCCTGCTCGCTGCCTTCCAGACCTCGCTTCTGTTCCCCCGCGCATTGGTTGGTCCGGCCCCGGAGCTGCCAGCAAGCACCGAGCGGCTGGACCTGAGACGCGACGGGGGTGATGTGCTGCACGGGGTCAGGATCAGGGGACGCGCCCCTGTGCGCCCGGTTCTCCTTGGTTTTGGCGGCAATGCCTGGAATGCGGAAGCGATGGCGCTGTTTCTGCACCAGATCGCGCCCGAACATGATGTGGTGACATTCCATTATCGCGGCTATGCGCCCAGCACGGGCCGCCCTTCGGCGCAGGCGCTGATGGCGGATGCGGTGGCGGTGCATGATCTGATCGCGCCTGACGCGCCGGGCGTGATTGCGGTGGGGTTCAGCATCGGCAGCGGTGTGGCCGCCCATCTGGCCGCTGAACGGGATATTGCGCGGGTTGTGCTGGTCACACCGTTTGACAGCCTGATGGCGGTCGCGCAGCAGCTTTACCCCTTCGCGCCGGTCAGGCTGTTGTTTCGCCATGAGATGAACGCCGTGGACGCGCTGTCACGCAGCAGCGCAGATATCCGCCTGATCCTTGCCGCGCGTGACGAGGTGATCCCGCCCGCCCGCGCGGAAGCCCTGGCGCAAGCCTTGCCACAGGCACAGGTGACGCGGCTGGAGACAGGCCATAACGCGATCTACACCCACCCGGATTTTGTGCCAGCCCTACGCGCCGCCCTTGCGCGCTGAGGCTTTGGCGTCATTGCGACACCGGTCTGAACAGAACCGCACCTCGTCCCAGACCTTGGCCCATTTCTTGCGCCAAGCGAAGGGTCGCCCGCACTGCGCACAGGGCTTTTCCGGCAGATCGCCCTTGCGCACCATCTTCGGCATGGGGTGTTAGTCGTCGTCGCGCACGGTCATGCGCCCGTCTTCCCAATCGCCCGACAGCACCTCGCCCGAGGCATAGCGCAGGACGCCTGTGCCGTGGCGCTGGCCGTTCAGGAACTCGCCCTCATAGACATCGCCCGTGGTATAGGTCGCAATCCCCTGCCCGGTGATCTGGCCACCCGACCAGTCGCCCTCGTAGACGAAACCATCGGCAAGCTCGATCCGGCCCGTGCCCTCGCGCGTGCCCTCGGCAAACTGGCCGCGATAGACCGAGCCATCGGGAAAGACCATCTCGCCCTGCCCGTGCATCTCGCCGCCCATGAATTCGCCTGTATAGACACGGCCATCGGCAAAGGTCATCACGCCCTCGCCTTCGGACAGGCCCTGCACGAATCCGCCCTCATAAATACCGCTATCGGCAAAGACCGCGCGGCCCTGACCGTGGAACTGGCCCTCGCGCCATTCCCCTTCATAGGTGCTGCCATCCGCATAGGTGATCATGCCGCTGCCATCCGGCAGGCCGCCCCGGAACTGGCCGTCATAGACCGAGCCATCAGGCTGGGTGAGCCGCCCCTCGCCTTCGATCTGGCCTGCGACCCATGTCCCCTCGTAGAGATAACCATCCGCGCCCGACAGACGCCCCGGCCCTTCGCGCATGTCATTGACGAAGATGCCCTCGAACACCAGACCATCGGCCTGTTCGACCCGCGCTTCGCCATCGCGCAGCCCGGCGCGGAACCCGCCCGTATAGATATCGCCGTTGGCTTGCGTCAGAACGCCCTGCCCGTGCAGCTGGCCTTCGAGCCACTGGCCCTCGTAGCGCAGCCCGTCGGGGCTGGTCAGCGTGCCGGTGCCGTGGCGCAGGTCGGCCAGCATCTCGCCGTCATAGACCGCGCCATCGGGATAGGTGATCGTCCCGCGCCCTTCGCGCAGACCGGCGACCCAGTCCCCCTCGTAGCGATAGCCATCGGGGCGGGTCAGAACGCCTGTGCCATGGGGCTGGCCGTCAAGGAAGCTGCCTTCATAGACCGAGTCATTGGCGAAAACGCGGGTGCCCGTCCCCTCGATCCGGCCTTCGACCCAGGCACCCTCGTAGCTGGAGCCATCAGCGAATGTCATGCGCCCGGTGCCTTGCGGCCGGCCTGCCGCGAACTGCCCTTCATAGACCGCGCCAGAGGGGTAGCGCGCGACCCCCTGCCCGCTGATTTCGCCCGCAACCCAGTCTCCGGTATATTCGAACCCGTTGGGCAACCGGTAGGTACCGGTGCCATGCTGCAGCCCGTCGAGGAACTCGCCCTCGTAGATGCCGCCATCGTCATACTGGCGCGACATGGTGCCATCGGTCTGGGCATGGAGCGGGGCCGCAAGGGCCAGAGTGACCGCAGCGATCATGGCGCGCGTGTGCGGGGGGCGGATGGGCATGTCGCGGAACTCCCTTGGACTTTGCGCGCGAGGGTAAGCGGGTGCGCTTAGGCTGGCAAGGGGGTTTGCCTTGCTTTGTCGTGAGGGGCTGGGCAGAGTGGCGGCATTCAGCGCGAGGGGTGGGATGAGCGACGCGGATACGGCCTATGAATTGGCGCGGGAGAAGATTGCGGAGGCAGCGCGGACAAGAGAGACCGAACTAGACTTTAGCACCGAGGTATTTTGGTCGCTGGATCGGCTGCCGCCGAAGAATGAACAAAACAGTAATCGCAGTAAGCGCAGGAATCGACAGTGTTAGACTTTGCATAACTTAGTGTTTTAAATGCTTGGGGAGATTTATATGAACGAAGAGAGACGTGCATATTTCGCAGCAATAAACGAAATAAAGATGGTAAAAAAACGCGATGGCTCTAAACTGGACTTAGGTTTTAGCCAATTCTCTGCATTGAAGATAATACCAAATGAGATTCTTGAAATCCCATACATAGAAGAGTTGGAGTTGGATAACACGCAAATCTCTGATCTTTCACCTATTCGTTTGCTTGATGGCCTTGAACGATTGCATATAAACAATGTACCAGTTTCAGATTTGTCACCTATTTCAGAATTGGAACGTCTCGAAATTATTGATATAGAGGGAACTAAGGTGAAGAATCTAGAGGTTATTCGAAAATTAATAAATCTCAGAGCGTTAAATATTTCAGATACGCATATCACAGACATATCACCGGTTTCGGCGGCAATCAGCCTAGAGCATTTCGTATGTGAGAATTCAGCAGTTCAAGATTTGCGTCCTTTGATTTCAATATTAAAACTGGGAACAGATGGATGGCCCGGATTACACTTTGAGGGGTGCAGAGCGGCTCAACGTGACCAAGTGCTCGATAGGTTGTCGAAAATAGACGATCCGCACGAACGCACCCGCCAAACGCTGGACTATCTGCGCAGCCTTCCGCCCTGGCCCGAACCCTACACCCCCGCCGCAACCGCCGATGGCAGCCCCCCACAACCGATTGGGGGCGGGGCCGTGCCTCTCGACCCTCAGGCAACAAAGTCACAGATCACCCATCTTCTGCGCAATGCCACAGCCACACGCCTGACCGCGCAAGAATTCGCAAGCCAGATCAGGACTGCCCTGCAAGGTGTGCCTGCCACCGATGGCAATAGACTTGCCGAACCCTTGCAGACCATGCTCGAATTTGCGGATGTGCTGGACCGCCTCGCACCACAATCAGAACCCGCCACCGACCCGCTGGACCGCGCGAAACTCGAATTGCGGATTGCCCAGTTGGAAACGCTTGTCGCGCGGCTGACCCGGCAATTACACGACGAAACCACCGCCCGCGAAGCGGCTGAGGCGCTGGCGGGCAAAGGCGGGTTTACGCGCAGCTTCCAGCAAGAGGCCGGAAAGCAGGTCGCGCGGGTCGTGGTCTGGGTGCCGTCGGTCGTGATCTGCACCGGGTTGTATCAAGCCGCGACGCATTATCTGGGTGTGGGAAATCCTGTGCTTGAAGGCATGTCACGACTGCTGCTCAAAGCCGGGGATTGACTGCCGCTTGCTGTGATGCGCCTTGCTTCGGGTTCCCCGCCCGGCACCGCCGGGCAGCGCCCGCGAAGCGTGCAGGGGCGGGTGGGTGGGCACGCTGAGCGGGCGCTTTCCCTTCGGATGCCCCCATCTTTGCACCGCCTTTCGGCTTCCCTCCGGGCATCAACATGATATGTCAGCCCAAAGCCAGACAAAGAGCGCCGCATGTCCGACCGTTTCCGCCTGAACCTCGCCCAGTTGAACCCCACTCTGGGCGACATCCCCGGCAACGCCGCCAAGGCCCGCGCGGCGTGGGACCACGCCAAGCGCGACGGCGCCGATATGGTCGCCCTGCCAGAGATGTTTCTGGCGGGCTATCAGACACAGGATCTGGTCTGGCGTCCGGCCTTTCAGGCGGATCTGCGTGCGGCGCTCGAGGGGCTGGCGCGCGATTGCGCCGAGGGGCCAAGGCTGGGGATCGGGGTGCCGCTGTCTGAGGGGGGCAAGCTTTACAACGCTTTCGCCGTGCTGGAGGGGGGCAGGATCGCCACGGTAATCCGCAAGCATCATCTGCCCAATATCGATGTGTTCGACGAAAAGCGGCTCTTTGCCTCGGGTGATATCTGCGGCCCTTACCGGGCGGGGCCTGTCCGCATCGGCACGCCGATTTGCGAGGATGCGTGGTTTGAGGATGTGGCAGAAGCACAGGCGGAATCGGGGGCGGAACTGCTGCTGGTCCCGAATGGCTCTCCCTATGCGCGGGGGCGCTATGACACGCGCATGACGCATATGGTCGCGCGGGTGGTCGAGACGGGGTTGCCGCTGGTTTATCTCAACCTTGTCGGCGGGCAGGATGATCAGGTGTTCGATGGCGCCTCTTTCGTGCTGAACCCCGGCGGGCAACTGGCGTTGCAGATGCCTGCGCATGAGGAAGCGATTGCATCGGTCGATTTCGTGCAGGGCGCGGAGGGATGGCGCGCGGAAGTCGGGCCGCGCGCGGTCCTGCCGGGGGAATGGGAGCAGGATTACCGCGCGATGGTCGTGGGGCTGCGCGATTACCTGGGCAAATCGGGGTTTTCCAAGGTTGTCCTTGGCCTGTCGGGGGGGATTGATTCGGCGCTGGTCGCAGTGATTGCCGCCGATGCCCTGGGCGCGGCGAATGTGCATTGTGTGATGCTGCCCTCTGAATACACCTCGCCCCATTCGCTGGAAGATGCCGCCGATCTTGCGGCCCGTCTGGGGTGCAGGCTGGACGAGATCAGCATCGAAGGGCCGCGCGCGGCGATGGAGGGCGCGCTTGCGCCCCTGTTCGCGGGGCTGGAACCCGATGTGACCGAGGAAAACCTGCAATCGCGGTTGCGCGGCACGCTTCTGATGGCACTGTCCAACAAGACCGGCGCGATGCTTTTGACCACCGGCAACAAATCCGAAGTCGCGGTCGGCTATGCCACGATCTATGGCGACATGAACGGCGGCTACAATCCGATCAAGGATCTGTACAAAACCCGCGTGTTTGAAACCTGCCGCTGGCGCAACGCCAATCACCGCGACTGGATGCAGGGGCCGGGTGGCGAAGTGGTCCCGGCGCGGATCATCGAAAAGCCCCCTTCGGCGGAATTGCGCGCCGATCAGCGTGACGAGGACAGCCTGCCGCCCTATCCGGTTCTGGATGCGATCCTGGAGGCGCTGGTCGAGCGCGACCTGCCGATTGCAGAGATCGTTGCACAGGGGTTTGAGCGCGCCACAGTCGAGCGGGTCGAGCATCTGGTGGCGATTTCGGAATGGAAGCGGTTCCAGTCCGCCCCCGGAACGCGGCTGACAAACCGGGCCTTCTGGCTGGACCGGCGCTATCCGATGGTCAATCGCTGGCGCGACAGGCGCTAGTTCGGGTGCCCGGCGGGTGCGCGATCACGGAACTGTCGCTTTTCGGTCGCAGAACCTGACGCTAAGATGCGCCGCATGGCGTGCGGGGCATCATTCGGACTGTCCGGCCCGCCGGTTTCAGAGTATAAGAGCGCATTAACCCATGGCCATTCAAAAACCTGACATCAGATCAGGTGCGGCATGAGGCGGAGAGAGGCAGTATGCAGACGTCACAGTATC
>JAFIEL010000051.1 GCA_020832585.1 Natronohydrobacter sp.
GCCCCCCCCCCCCCCTCTTTTCTGTTTGTGCCTACACTGGTTCACCTGTGACAATAGCCTGTCGCTGGCATGACGGATCTCTGTTTCACCGTCGCATCGGGCATTCTTCAAGATCGTGTTCCACAAGGCACCGGATCAGAAATCCAGCCAACTGCCCAGCTTGATCTGCTGCGCACGACCGCCCCTGATTTGGCGGCGCAACCCGAATTCTAGGCTGATCTGGTCCGTGACGGCCCAAAGCACAGATGGCGCGAAATGCAGATTGCCTTGCGCGCGGGTCCACTCGCCCTGCAACTGCGTCATGACGACCAGCCAGTCATTCGGGCGCAGACCCAGCGTGCCTTGGGCTTTCCACTCGATCCGCCCAGAGGCTGCTTGTGCGCCGTGCAGCAGACCTGCCTGAAGTTCCAGACTTGTCCATCCCGGCCAAGGTTGCGTCAGGTCGGCACCGACAGTCATGCCCAAACCGGTAAGCGCGCCATGACCCGCATGGGATTTGCGCCATTCTGCGAGCGCGAAGAACCCGTGACGCGGCCAGTACGGGGTAAGGTCATTGCTATAAATGAAGCGCAGGCCGATCCGGCGATCCCCTGTCCGGCCAAGAAACGCACTCAGCGCCACTGTTCGTCCGTTGCCCAAACCGTGGTCAACCCAGATCGACGGCGCACCGTCGAAACTGGCAACAGCAAGGAAGCTCTGTCCTCTGTCACGAGGCCAGGGATTGGCGAAGGCCATTTCCCCTGACAGGGCGAGGCACAGAAAGACAAGCAGCCCGCATGGTCTGAACGCCGCAAGGTTGTGTCGGATCACCATGAGTCAACGTGACCAATGTCAGTTAATAAATGCTTAATATGCACTTCACTCCACAGCCGGAACAGCGGCCTGGCTTGCTGCAAAACTCGAATCGGCATATAGAACATTAAGCGAACAAATGAGATGTGAATGCGCGCAGGCCAAATCCCTTCGCCAGCCTATGCAGAACTCTGCGTGACCTCGAATTTCACCTTTCTGCGCGGGGCATCCCACCCCGAGGAACTGGTGACGCGGGCCGCCGAACTCGGCCTGAGTGCCATCGCGATCACCGACCGCAATTCACTGGCCGGCGTGGTGCGCGCACATGTCACGCTGCGCGAACTTGCCCGCGCGCAGTCGGAAGCTGTCACCATCCGCTCGCACCGCCAGACCGACACCTCCAGCCGTCAGACCGACACAGGCGCTGCATTGCCTTTGCCGCAAGGCCCCCTGCCCCGACTGATCGTCGGCGCACGGCTGGTGCTGCGCGACAGTTCCGTAGAATGGCTGGCCCTGCCTGTGAACCGTGCAGGCTATGCCCGGCTCTCGCGCCTGCTCAGCCTTGGCAAGCGCCGCGCCCCCAAAGGCGAATGTCATCTTGACCATGCCGATCTTGTGGCAGGTGCGGGCGATATGGTTCTGATCGCACTCACAAGGGATGCGAGTGCAGACAGCCAGATCCGCCAGGTCGCACGGGCTTTTCCCGGTAATTGCCATCTGGGTGCCGCTCCGCGCTATGACGGGCGCGATCAAGACCGGGTGACACAACTTGCACAGCAAGCCAGCCGCCTCGCCCTGCCAATGGTCGCCCTTGGTGACGTGTTGATGCACACAGCCCAGCGCCGCAAACTTGCTGATGTGCTGACCTGTCTGCGGACTGGCCGCACGATTGACAGTCTGGGTGGTCGCGCCCTGCCCCATGCCGAAGCGCGGCTGAAATCAGGGGCGGAAATGGCGGAAATCTTCCGCGACTACCCCGCCGCGATTCGCCGCACTGTGGAAATCGCGGATCGCTGCGCCTTCAGCCTTGATGAATTGTCTTATGACTACCCTGACGAAATCACCGATGGCGAACCAGCCCAGACCCGGCTGGAAAGGTTGGTGCAGGACGGGTTGTGGCGGCGTTTTCCGGGCGGCACCCCGCACGATACTGCGGCCAAGGTGCAAAAGGAATTGCGCATCATCGCAAATCTGGGTTTCGCCGCCTATTTCCTGACCGTGCACGATATCGTTGCCTTCGCGCGCAGTCGTGGCATCCTGTGTCAGGGGCGCGGATCAGCGGCGAATTCGGTGATCTGCTACGCGCTCGGCATCACCGAAGTGCCGCCCGACACGATCTCGATGGTGTTCGAGCGTTTCATGTCCGAAGCGCGGGGCGAGCCACCCGATATTGACGTGGATTTCGAACATGAACGCCGCGAAGAGGTGATCCAGCACATCTACGCCCGCTACGGGCGTGACCGCGCCGGGCTGACCGCAACGGTGATCCACTTCCGCTCGCGCGCGGCTGTGCGCGAAGTGGGCAAGGTCATGGGCCTCTCTGCCGATGTGGTCTCGGCCTTGGCAGGGTCGTCGATGGGTTGGCGCTCTGGCCCGCCTGCGCCGGAACGCCTGCGCGAACTCGGGCTGGACCCGGACGAGCCGCGCTTGGCCCAGACAACCGCCCTGATCGCCGAAATCATCGGCTTCCCGCGCCACCTGTCGCAGCATGTGGGCGGGTTTGTCATCACCAAGGGGCGACTGGATGAGCTTTGCCCCATCGAGAATGCCGCGATGGAGGGGCGCACGGTCATCGAATGGGACAAGGATGACATCAATGCGCTGGGCATCCTGAAGGTCGATGTGCTCTCGCTCGGGATGCTCACCTGCATCCGCAAATGCTTCGACCTGATCGCCCTGCATGGGGGCGCGCGCTACACGCTGGAAAACCTTCCACGCGAGGACAGCGCGACCTATGACATGCTCTGCCGATCTGATGCGATTGGTGTCTTTCAGGTCGAATCCCGCGCGCAGATGAATTTCCTGCCCAGGATGCGCCCGCGCTGCCTGTATGATCTGGTGATCGAGGTCGCCATCGTCCGCCCCGGCCCCATTCAGGGCGGCATGGTGCATCCCTATATCCGCCGCCGTCAGGGGAAAGAGGCCGTGCATCTGCCCAGCCCTGAGCTGCGCGGGGTGCTGGAACGCACCCTTGGCGTGCCGCTGTTTCAGGAACAGGCGATGCAGATTGCCGTGGTCGCGGCAGGTTTCGCGCCCGAAGAAGCCGACCGCCTGCGCCGCTCACTGGCCACATTCAAGCGCATGGGCACGATTGGCAGTTTCCGCGACCGCTTTCTGGCCGGGATGCATGAGCGCGGCTATGAGCCTGCCTTTGCGCAAGCCTGTTTCGCCCAGATCGAAGGCTTTGGCGAATATGGCTTTCCCGAATCCCATGCGGCCAGTTTCGCGCTGCTGGTCTATGCTTCGGCATGGCTCAAGCGTCACCACCCTGCAGCCTTTGCCTGCGCGCTTCTGAACAGCCAGCCGATGGGATTTTACGCCCCCGCCCAGATCGTGCGCGATGCGCGCGAACACGGGGTGGAAATCCGGCCCGTCTCGGTCAACCATTCGCATTGGGACTGCACGCTGGAACCGCGCGCCGATGGCCGCCTTGCCCTGCGGCTTGGGTTTCGGCAAGTGCGCGGCATGGCGCAAGACGATGCCGACTGGATCGCGGCGGCGCGCGGCAATGGATATCCCGATATCGACAGTCTGTGGCGACGGGCGGGCTTGTCACAGACTACCCTGACCCGACTGGCCGAAGCCGATGCGCTGGCCAGCCTTGGCCTTGCCCGGCGAGAGGCCCTCTGGGCCACGCGCGCGCTGAAAGCGCCCACGCCTTTGCCACTGTTCGATACCGGTCTGGAGGGCGAGGCCATTCACGAACCCGAGGTGACGCTTCCCCCGCTTTCACTGGGCGAAGCAGTGGTCGAGGACTACCTGACCTTGCGCCTGTCCCTGCGCGCGCATCCGATGGAACTGTTGCGCCCGCGGCTGGAGGGCCTCACTCCGCATGACCACCTCTTGCGGGCGCAAGGGCGGATCACGGTCTGCGGGCTGGTCATCACCCGGCAGCGCCCCGGCACAGCCTCTGGTGTCATCTTCATCACGCTCGAAGATGAAACCGGCGTCAGCAATATCGTTGTCTGGCCGAAAGTCTATGAGCACAACCGCCGCGCCGTGATCGGCGGGCGGCTCTTGTGCATCACAGGGCGCGTGCAGCGGGAAGGGGCAGTCATCCATGTGATCGCAGAGCAGATCGAGGATCGTTCGCACCTGCTGGGCGAGATGGGGCGTGGGCTGATCGACCCGACCCAAGGACGCAGTGATGAAGCCCGCCGCCCGATCCCGACCCGCCAGCCCCGTTCCGTGCGCCACCCGCGCGAACAGGCCAGGCAACTCTTTCCCAGCCGCGATTTTCACTGATCCCCTCATGCCTGTGCCAAAGGCACAGGCAGCGCCCGCGAGGCGTGCAGGGGCGGGTGGGTGGGGCACGCCGAGCGGGCGCTTCTTCCACTCAAGGCGATTCAAAGATCAAGCTGCAAAGCACCGTGACGATAACAGCCAGAGATCAGAAACCCCGGTTCAGCGACTTTCGGAAACCGATCTGCCCAATCGCGGAACCGGTCATTCGTGACCACCCGCGCGCCGAAATCCTGCGCGACCCGAAGGATCATGAGATCGGCCGGTTCGCCCTTGTTCACGACCATGACCAGATCCTGTGGCAGACCCAGCTTGCGGGCCAGAACCTCATGATGCTGATAGCGCCCTTCCAGCTTGTATCCGGCATTGGCGTCAAAAACGACACCCGTCCGAAAACCGCGCCGCGACAGATTGTCGACCACGTCGCGGACAGGCTCAAGATCAGGCTCTCCTTTTCGCCAATGCATGATGTTCGACCCATCCAGCACGACAATGGGTGCCGCACCTTCATCCGTTTCATCAAAGCTGCCGAAGGCACGTGCGCGACCGCCCTGCAAGCTTTGCACCAGCGCATAGATGAGCAGAATCAACCCGCCCAGTCCCGTGATGATACTGAGAAACGCAAGATCCCCATACCCCGGCAGGACAAGCCCGAGCACCAATCCGATCAAGGAAAATACAACGATAACAAGAGGTGCAAGCATAATACTCTCCGCAACACTGTCCGATCAAACAGACCGATGCGAACAACCTATGCAGGTATTTGGGCAAAAATGCGGCCCTGCCCGAAGAAATGCGGCCCCGGATCATCTCCGGGGCCGCGAGGCGCTTCTGGTCAATGCACCAGTTTCATGCGCGGCGCGTCCTCGTCACCTAAGACCTTGCCACCGATGATCAGCCCCTCCGGCCCTGCCGTGATCGGCACAGTCGCACCGTCCAGCACCTCGCCCCCCAGAAGCATCTGCGCCAGCGGGTCCTGCAGGTAGCGCTGGATCACCCGCTTGAGCGGGCGCGCGCCATAGACCGGATCATAGCCCTTGTCCGCCAACCAAGTGCGCGCGGCGGCGTCCATGTCCAGCGTGATCTTGCGCGCCAGCAGGCGTTTCAAGAGCCGCGCCATCTGGATATCGACAATCGCATCCATATCGCCGCGCGACAGCCGGTCGAAGATCACGGTTTCATCCAGCCGGTTCAGGAATTCGGGCCGGAAATGGGCGCGCACCGCTTCCATGACTTCCGCCTTCACACTGGCCTTGTCCGCGCCTTCATCCATCCGGCTCAGCGCATGGCTGCCAAGGTTCGAGGTCAGGATGATCAGCGTCTGCTTGAAATCCACCGTCCGGCCGTGGCTGTCAGTCAACTGCCCGTCATCGAGCACCTGCAACAGCACGTTGAACACTTCCGGATGCGCCTTCTCGACCTCGTCGAACAAGACAACCTGATAGGGCCTGCGCCGCACCGCTTCGGTCAGCACGCCGCCTTCTTCATAGCCGACATAGCCCGGAGGGGCACCGATCAGGCGCGCGACCGAATGCTTCTCCATGAACTCGGACATATCGATGCGCACCATCGCCTGATCATCGTCAAACAGGTATTGCGCCACGGCCTTGGTCAGTTCCGTCTTGCCCACACCCGTCGGCCCAAGGAACAGGAAACTGCCCAGCGGACGATTCTCGTCATTCAGCCCCGCCCGCGCGCGGCGCACGGCATTGGCGACAGCACGAATAGCCTCATCCTGACCGATGACACGCTTGTGCAGCTCGTCTTCCATACGCAGCAGTTTTTCGCGCTCGCCTTCCAGCATCTTGGTTGTCGGAATCCCCGTCCAGCGCTCCACCACTTCCGCGATCTGCTCAGGGCGCACAGCATCCGCGACCAGCTTCTCGGCCTCGCGCGCCTCGGCCTCTGCCAGCTTGCGTTCGAGTTCGGGAATCTCGCCATATTGCAACCGGCCCGCATTGGCGAAATCACCTTGCCGTTTCGCCGTTTCCAGATCGATCCGCGCGCGGTCCAGATCTTCCTTGATCTGGCGGGCCGCTTCCAGCTTGTCGCGCTCGGATTGCCAGGCCGCGGTCATCTCGGCACTGCGCTGCATCAGTTCAGACAGTTCCTTTTCCAGCGTCGCCAGCCGGTCGCGGCTCGGCGCGTCATCTTCTTTCTTCAGCGCTTCGGCTTCAATCTGCTTTTGCAGGATGTCACGATCCAGCGCGTCCAGTTCCTCGGGCTTGCTGTCCACTTCCATCCGCAAACGCGATGCGGCTTCATCCATCAGGTCGATGGCCTTGTCCGGCAGGAAGCGATCCGTGATATAGCGATGCGAGAGCGTCGCTGCCGCCACAAGCGCGCTGTCCGAAATACGCACGCCGTGGTGCAGCTCGTATTTCTCCTTGATCCCGCGCAGTATCGAGATCGTGTCCTCGACAGTCGGTTCTTCCACGACAACAGGCTGGAAGCGCCGCGCGAGGGCTGCGTCCTTTTCGACATGCTTGCGGTATTCATCAAGCGTCGTTGCACCCACACAGTGCAACTCACCGCGCGCAAGCGCAGGCTTGATCAGGTTGGCGGCATCCATCGCGCCCTCGGATTTGCCCGCGCCGACCAGTGTGTGCATTTCGTCGATGAACAGGATGATTTCACCATCCGCACTAGTCACTTCCGACAGGATAGCTTTCAGCCGCTCCTCGAATTCGCCGCGATATTTCGCCCCGGCAATCAGCGCACCCATATCCAGCGCCATCAGCTTCTTGTCGCGCAAGCTCTCGGGCACATCGCCATTGACGATGCGCAGCGCCAACCCCTCGGCAATGGCAGTCTTGCCCACGCCGGGCTCGCCGATCAGAACCGGGTTGTTCTTGGTGCGCCGCGACAGCACCTGCATCGCGCGGCGGATTTCATCATCGCGCCCGATGATCGGGTCGATCTTGCCGTCGCGCGCCGCCTGCGTCAGATCGCGGGCATATTTCTTCAGCGCATCATAACCCTCTTCAGCCGAAGCACTGTCTGCTGTCCGACCCTTGCGAATATCATTGATCGCAGCGTTGAGTTTCTGCGCCGTGACAGCCCCTGCGTCCAGCGCGTCCTTGGCGTCGGATTTCACCAGCGCCAGCGCAGTCAGCAGCCGTTCAACCGGAACAAAACTGTCGCCCGCCTTCTTCGCAAGCTGTTCGGCCTGATCCAGAAGCTTCGCTGTCTGAGGGTCCAGATAAATCTGGCCTTCGCCACCAGAAACCTTTGGTATTTTCGCGAGCGCAATCTCTGTCGCCTGCGCCACGCGCTCTGGCGCGCCGCCTGCATTGCGGATCAGGTTCGCAGCCATGCCCTGATCATCGTCCAGAAGTGCCTTGAGCACATGGACAGGGGTCACACGCTGATGATCTTCGCGCAGGGCGATTGTCTGGGCAGCGTGCATGAACCCGCGCGCCCGCTCGGTGAATTTTTCTAATGTCATGGCATCGTCTCCTACATAAGCGCCCGGTTGTCCGGCCATGCCTGACAAGCAGCACATGGCCTTGAAGGGCCTCGAAACTCATGTGGGAAGGTCTGTGCCCTGTTGCAAGATGGGCACAGCATATGCGCGAAAGATTTTCGGTCAGCCGGGCAGGGTGGCGGGCTTGTTCAGACTGGCCCAGTCGATCCCCTGCTGGCGCTGCATCTGGAACTCCTGCCAATCGCCGTCAACACCGACCCGTGCCCAGCCAAGACGCTCCAGCACGCGCTGCGAGGCGATATTCTCACGATGCACCCGTGCCATGATCATCGAGAGCGCTGGAAAGATGCTGAAACACCGCCACGAAAACAGCCCGATCATCGGCGCGGCCAGTCCAAGCCCCCAATAGTCACGCCCAAGCCAGTAGCTGATCTCACCCGATTGCGGAGGCGTGACATCTGTTTTCCACTGCATACGCATCTGCCCGATCACCCGACCCTGATACTCGACCGCGCGAACCTTGTGATGACTGACCTGCCGTGACAGTTCAATCAGCGTCCCGGCCAGTTCGGTGGTAATCTCGCCCGGATAGACCTCGGGCATGTAGCGCCAAAGCTCGGCATCATCGAGCATACGCTGATATATCGGGGCGTCTTCCGCTTCCCACGGGCGGAAACAGTAGCGTGCCATCACCTGCGCCGGCGGATTACGGAGTTTCGATACCGCGATCTGCTTGCCGCGCAAAGTCTCCAAAGGACCATCGATCCCTGCCGCGCGTATGAAGTGATGGTCAGTCTCTTCAGACATGATCTTCCTCCCGCCGTTTAAGCACGTCGTCTCAATCATCATTAAGATAACGTGAATAGGCCCGTTTTCCTAGGCCAAACGTCGTTGGGTCACGCCGATGCACCACGCCAACAGAGCCTCGGAGCCGGGATCGAGTGCGTCGGCCATCCCTTCGGCAAAGTGCAGGAACCCGTCCAGATTGGCTTTGTTCACGGCTGTCAGCACCGGAACTTCCGCCGTAAGCGCCTTGCCAATGACGTTGCGGAACCCGCGTCCTTCCAGTTCGGACTTGCCGAACTTGTTCAGGATCAGCAGCGCCGGATGGCGATCAAGATCTGCTTCTACCAGCCCTACAGCCGTTTCCAGACCAAGCGGATCCAGACGACACCCGCGAGCATACGGACCAAGGTTCTGGCTGATTCGAACAGTGTGGTCATGGCCCAGCACCTGCAGATCCATGTCGCACAGCCGGTCCGGGCGCGTTTCGCGGTTGATCTGAACGACCCCGGCCAGATCAATACCGCGCGCGATCAGTTCCTCAGAAAGATCGACCAGCAACTTGTCTGATGCTCCGCGCCCCTCAAGCGTGATAAAGCCCAACATTGCCCTGCCCTTTGCCTTCGCAGATGTTATATGCCCATCTAGGATGAAACAGGCCGCAGGACCAGAGCGCAATGGTGCACGCCCCCCGCTATCTCCCCGACCCGGACAATCCCCGGCTGACGCGCTCAGTCGAAGGTTACGATCAGACCGGGCAGCGCCAGACCATACGCGTTGTCGAAGAACGCCCGCTGACGATCTACCTGAATTCTCAGGAAATCGTCACAGCCATGACCATCGGGGATTACCCGGACTATCTGGCACTTGGCTTTCTGCGCAATCAGGGAATGCTGCGGGCGGATGATCAGGTCACTGCCGTCGAATATGACGAGGATCTGGAAGTGGTCGTCGTGCGCACGATCCGCCAGACCAGCTATGAAGAGAAAGTGAAGAAAAAGACCCGCACTTCCGGCTGCGCCGTGGGCACCGTTTTTGGCGACATGATGGAAGGGCTGGAGGGCTTGAGCCTTCCTGATGCAGAGATCCGCACAAGCTGGCTCTATACGCTGGCCAAAACGATAAACACGCTTCCCTCGCTCTATCTTGAAGCGGGGGCCATTCACGGCACCGTCCTGTGTCAGCGCGACGATGTTCTGGTCTATATGGAAGATGTCGGCCGCCACAACGCTGTGGACAAGATCTCTGGCTACATGTTCCGGCATGATGTGACTGGGGCGGACAAGATCCTTTACACAACCGGGCGACTGACCTCTGAAATGGTGATCAAGACCGCGCAGATGGGAATTCCGGTGCTCGCCTCGCGCTCGGGCTTCACAGCATGGGGCGTCGAAATCGCACGTCAGGTCGGCCTGACGCTGATCGGGCGCATGCGCGGGCAACGCTTCATCTGCCTGTCTGGCGAAGAGCGCCTGATCCGCGATGCGGATCTGAGCGCGGTGCCGGACGAGGACCGCAAGCATCGTCGCAAGGGGGCAGAGAGATGAGTTTGCCTTTGGGTGTCATCCTTGCGGGCGGACAGGCAACGCGCATGGGCGGGGGCGACAAGGGGTTGCGCGAAGTGGCAGGCAAGCCCCTTCTGGATCATGTTATCGCAAGGCTTGGACCACAGGTGGGCGATATCGCCCTCAATGCCAATGGCGATCCGGCACGGTTCGCAGCATACGGTCTGCCGGTTGTGGCGGATTCCCTGCCCGATTGGCCCGGCCCACTTGCGGGCGTGCTGGCAGGGATGGACTGGGCCGCGGCGCAAGGCGCGGACTCGGTGGTATCTGTCGCGGCTGACACGCCATTTTTTCCGCGCGATCTGATTGCGCGCCTACAGGCCGCCGCCGGGCCAAGCGGTCTGGCGCTTGCCGCCACGCGCGAAGGCGACAAGCTCTGGCGCCATCCGACTTTCGGGCTTTGGCCGGTCGCCCTGCGCAATGATCTGCGCGCGGCGCTGCTCGGCGGGTTGCGCAAGGTGGTGCTCTGGACCGACCAGCATGGTGCGGGCAGTGCAGAATTCGGCACAGACCCGTTCGATCCCTTCTTCAACATCAACACACCGGAAGATATTGCTGTCGCGGAGCAATTCGCAGGGCAGGTATGAAAATCTACGGGGTAACGGGCTGGAAGAACACGGGCAAGACCACGCTGATGGAGCGGCTTGTGGCCGAGTTTGTTGCGCGCGGCCTGAGCGTCTCGACCGTGAAACATGCCCATCATGACACCGAGATCGACCATGAGGGGCGCGATTCCTACCGCCATCGCATCGCGGGCGCGCGTGAGGTCATCTTGTCCTCGCCCCGGCGCTGGGCAGTCATGCATGAATTGCGCGATGCGCCAGAACCGCTTCTGGCCGATCTTCTCACAAAGCTCTCCCCAGTCGATCTGGTGCTGATCGAGGGCTACAAACGTGCAGATCACCCCAAGATCGAAGCCTATCGGGCCGCCGCAGGACGCAACCTGCTTGCGCGGTCGAATCCCACCATCCGCGCCGTGGCGACAGATACGGCGATAGACGATATCGACCTGCCTTTGCTCGACCTGAATGATACGCCTGCCATCGCCGATTTCATCCTGAGCGATCTGGGGATACAGGCATGAGCCGCTTTGATCGGTTTCTTGTGGTTGACTGGTCGGCCAATTCCACGCCGAAACGTGGCGCAGATTCCATCTGGATCGGCGCGGCGGGTGCGCAGGCCAGACCACCGCAGAATTTCGCGACCCGCGCTGAAACAATCGCCTACCTGCGCGACCAGATGCATGCGGCGCTGGCCGCAGATCAGCGCATGCTGATCAGTTTCGATATCGGTTTCGGCTTCCCCAAAGGCTTTGCAAAGCATCTGACAGGCCGACCAGAGGCTCTGGCCGTTTGGGAGTGGCTGGCCGCAAGGATCGAGGATGACGCGAAGAACAGCAACAACCGGTTTCATGTCGCCGCCGAGATCAATCGCCGGTTTCCGGGGCTGGGGCCATTCTGGGGCAGGCCAGACCATCTGGACCTACCCGATCTGCCCGCAAAGGGCAAAGAGCGCAGCCGGCACGGTCTGACAGAATTGCGCGCGACAGAATTGCTTTGCGCCGGGGCGCATCCGATGTGGAAGCTCTACACGACCGGTTCGGTCGGGTCGCAAAGTCTGCTCGGCCAGGCACATCTGGCGCATCTTCGCGCAGAATTCAGCGACCAGCTTGCCGTCTGGCCGATGCAGGATCACGCAGCACCGCTGGTTCTGGCAGAAACCTATCTGTCGCTGATCGACACTGCCGTCAAAGAGGCCAAGGGCTATTCCTGCAAGGATGCCGCACAGGTCGATCTGCTGGCGCGTGCTTTTCATGGGGTATCTCTGGAAACCATGATGCACCCAGACGCGCCGCCAGAAATTCTGCGCGAGGAAGGCTGGATATTGGGCGCTGGCCATGGTGCGGAACTGCTGGCAGCGCTTGGCGATCGGACACTGACCCCGCCACGGCTGCGCAATGACTGCTTTGCCATGCCACAAGGCGTGGACTGGGTGCCCGTGGATGTCGCGCTCGACCGACTGCGCACCGCGCTGCACCCTGTGATCGGCATGGAAAACATCGCAACATCACAGGCGGGCGGGCGCGTTCTGGCGCAGGATCTTGTCGCCCGCCGCGCCAACCCGCCTGCCGCCAATTCCGCCGTGGATGGCTACGGTTTCGCGCATGACGCGCTTTCAGGCGATGGCCCCTATACATTGCCGCTGGTGGCTGGCCGCGCGGCGGCGGGTCAGCCCTTCGACGGTCCTGTGCCCGCAGGCCACGCCATCCGCATCCTGACCGGTGCAATCCTGCCCGAAGGCGTCGATACGGTCGTCCTGGAAGAGGATTGCGCGGCGGACGGGGCGCGGGTCGCCTTCGATGGCCCGGTCAAACCGCGCATCAACACCCGCAAGGCAGGCGAGGATGTGCAGGCAGGGGCGGTTTTCCTGCAAGCCGGGCGCATCCTGACGCCCCCCGATCTGGCGCTGGCCGCAGCACTCGGGATCGCCCGCATCCCGGTGCATCGCCCGCTCAGGGTCGGGGTGTTGTCCACAGGGGATGAAATCCTGTCAGACCCCGGAATACCCGCCGCCCCGCACCAGATCTACGACGCGAACCGCCCCATGCTGCTCGAGATCGCGCGCAGATGGGGGTATCAGCCAGTCGATCTGGGCCATTGTCCCGACAGCGAATCCGCCATCGCGCGCGCGCTCGATCAGGGCGCGCAGCGTTGCGATGTGATCCTGACCTCGGGCGGGGCCTCTGCCGGGGATGAGGATCATGTCTCACGCCTGCTGCGCGCGCGGGGAAACCTGAGCAGTTGGCGCATCGCCCTGAAACCTGGTCGGCCGCTTGCGCTGGCGCTCTGGCACGGCGTCCCGGTCCTGGGCCTGCCCGGCAATCCGGTGGCTGCCCTTGTCTGCACCCTGATTTTCGGTCGCCCGGCCCTGTCGCTGATGGCGGGAAGCGGCTGGATGAGGCCACAGGGTTTCGAACTCCCGGCCGCATTCAGCAAGTCCAAGAAACCCGGTCGGCGAGAGTATCTGCGCGCACGGCTGAATGACCAAGGCACGGTCGAGGTCTTTGCCTCGGAAGGCTCTGGCCGGATCAGTGGCCTGAGCTGGGCCGAAGGTCTGGTCGAGTTGCCGGATGGTGCCGCGGAAATCTCGAACGGCACATTGGTCAGATACATCCCTTTCGCGAGTTTCGGCCTTTAGGATTGTCGCGAAACAAGGACCAGTGCATCGCTTTCTGTTTACCGCTTTCCAAGAAATCCGCACGAAATCTGTGCATTGTCCCAGTGCTGACCAGCCTCGACCGTATTCTTGCCCGAATTGATGCGGAAAGTGAAACTCAACACGGACGTTTTGCGTAAGGCAGAGTAATGGACAGACTGACCGAGATGGAAGCATTCGCCACTGTGGTGGATCAAGGCGGATTCACAGATGCCGCGCGCAAGATGGGGATTTCGAAATCCGCTGTCTCAAAGCATGTATCTGCCCTTGAAACCCGGCTTGGTGCGCGTCTGCTGAACCGCACGACCAGGCGCGTCAGCCCGACAGATATCGGTCTTGCTTATTATGACCGCGCGCGCCGCGTGCTGAACGATGCAGGCGAAGCCGACAACCTTGTTACGTCCATGCAATCTGCCCCGTCGGGCATTCTGCGCCTCGCCGTGCCCACGGATTTCGGGGCAACACATCTGTCGCCCGTGCTAGGTGAATTCCTCAACCGCTATTCCGATGTGTCGGTCAACATGGTCCTGAAAAACCGATATGTCGAACTGATCTCGGAAGGATTCGATCTGGCCATCCGCATGGGCGAGATGGACGATTCCAGCCTGCGCGCCCGCAAGATTTGTGAAGCGACACAACGGCTCATCGCATCCCCCGCATATCTGGCCGAGCACGGTCGCCCACAGCGCATCGATGAGCTGAATGATCATCGCTTGCTCTATTACTCGCATAATGCCGCAAGCTCTGTCTGGAAGATCACCGCCCCTTCGGGCGAAGTCAGGCAGGTGCGCTCGGCCTCGTGGTTTTCGGTGAATGATGGCCAGTCGCTACTGAACGCAGCAATCAACGGGTTGGGCATCGCCTATCTTCCCAGCTTTCTCTATGCGCCAGCGATGAAATCAGGGCTGATCGAAGACGTCATGCCGGACCTTCCGCGCGATGTGCAAAGCCTCTACGCGGTCTATCCAGCCGGGCGCTACACACAGCCCAAGGTCCGCGCCCTGATCGATTTTCTGGTCGAGAAATTTGGTACTCGTGCCGCAGACGGCTGGTAGCCTCTGCACAACCTATTCCTCCGGACAGGTTCTCCCTCCCCTGTCTTGCCAACTGGCCAGAGCTTCGCGCTCTGGCTTTTTTCTGTTCAGTCGCGATGGTAAGGGCTGCCCGAAAGGATGGTCGCGGCCCGGTAAACCTGTTCCGCCAGCATCACACGCACCAGCATATGCGGCCAGACCATCGCTCCAAAGGACATGCGCCTATGCGCTGAATCGCGCAGCGATGGATCCAGTCCATCAGCACCGCCAATGACGAATGCCATATCACTTGCCCCTGAATCGCGTGTTGTTGCCAGATACTGCGCGAAACCACGCGAATCCAGACAGTCGCCGCGCTCATCCATCGCGACCACAACCGCCCCTTCGGGCAACACACGTTCCAGCCCGCGCGCCTGTTCACGCATGGACACGGCCTTGCGCTCGTCGACCTCATGCTCCAGGCAGGGGCCAAGCGAGAGCGTGCGGCCTGTGCGGTCAAATCGTGTGATGTAATCGCTGATCAGATCGCGTTCCGGCCCTTTGCGAAGGCGACCAACCGCACAGATATGCAGACGCATCAGGCAGCAGACGGACCGCCCGCGCCCTGCCACATCTTTTCAAGCTGGTAGAACTCGCGCACTTCCGGCCGAAAGACATGCACGACGACATCACCTGTGTCGATCAGCACCCAGTCGCCCACATCCTTGCCCTCGGACCGGGCAGACAGGCGAAAGGTCTCTTTCAGCCGGTCTAGCAGTTTCTGGGCAATCGCGGCCACCTGACGTGTCGAGCGCCCGGAACAGACGACCATGTGATCGGCCATCGCCGTCTTGCCACGCAAGTCGATTGTCACGATATCCTCGGCCTTGTCATCGTCCAGCGAAGACAGCACCAGATCGAGGATGGCCTCGCTGGAAATAGGCAGGACATTCTGTGTCTCTGTCTGATCGGCGAATGCAGTTGTATCGGTGTAAGACAGAGACCTGTCCTCCTTTGGGGTTGAAGTTCAGACAATATAGCATCCCACAGGCATCTTCTCAATATTCGGCGCCAGAATCCGGTGCAATGATGCAAAACTGCGCGGCGCTTTGCCAATGCCTGCGTATGCACCCATCCGCAAGCCCCGTTGCCTTGCCTTGCGTTTCAGCGTATCCACCCATCTATGACTCGTTTTTTCGACATGACCGATCACGCACGCCTGCCACAGCGCTTCCAGCGCGAGGCGCGATCGATTCTGGCACGACTTCCGCTGATCTGATCGCACGGCCCTTCGGGGCCACTCTCAGCAGACAAGTTTTCCCTTCAGCCAAGAGTTATCACCATGGCCAAGACCCTCTATGACAAGATCTGGGACGCGCATGTCGTCCACGAAGACGCCGACGGCACCTGCCTTCTCTATATCGACCGCCATCTGGTGCATGAAGTGACCAGCCCGCAAGCCTTCGAAGGGTTGCGGATGACGGGTCGCAAAGTGCGCGCGCCGGAAAAGACCATCGCGGTGCCGGATCACAATGTGCCAACCACCCCGGACCGCGAACAGGGCATCGAGAACGAGGAATCGCGCATTCAGGTCGAGGCGCTCGACCGCAACGCTCGCGAATTCGGCGTACATTACTATCCCGTGTCGGACATCCGTCAGGGCATCGTGCATATCGTCGGCCCTGAACAAGGGTGGACCCTGCCGGGCATGACGGTTGTCTGTGGCGACAGCCATACGGCGACGCATGGGGCGTTTGGGGCGCTCGCGCATGGCATCGGCACCTCCGAGGTCGAGCATGTTCTGGCCACACAGACCCTGATCCAGAAGAAATCGAAAAACATGAAGGTCGAGATCACCGGTTCGCTGCGCCCCGGTGTGACCGCCAAGGACATCACGCTCTCGGTGATCGGTGCGACTGGCACTGCGGGCGGCACGGGATATGTGATCGAATATTGCGGCCAGGCCATCGAGGAATTGTCGATGGAAGGGCGCATGACCGTTTGCAACATGGCCATCGAAGGTGGCGCGCGCGCTGGTCTTATTGCGCCAGATGAAAAAACATTTCAATATGTGCAGGGTCGCCCCCACGCCCCCAAAGGCGCGCAGTGGGACGCAGCACTTGCATGGTGGAAGACGCTGAAATCAGACCCGGATGCCCATTGGGACAAGGTCATCACGCTGAAGGGCGAAGATATCGCCCCGGTCGTGACCTGGGGCACCTCGCCAGAAGATGTGCTGCCCATCACGGCAACAGTACCTGCTCCCGAAAGCTTTTCAGGCGGCAAGGTCGGGGCCGCGCGCCGCGCACTCGACTATATGGGGCTCAAGCCCGGCCAGAAGCTTACAGATATCGAAATCGACACAGTGTTCATTGGCTCCTGCACCAATGGCCGGATCGAGGATCTGCGCGCTGCCGCTGCGATCCTGAAGGGTCAGAAAATTGCGGTCAAGCGTGCGATGGTCGTGCCGGGTTCCGGGCTGGTGCGCGCGCAAGCCGAGGAAGAAGGGCTCGCCCAGATCTTTATCGATGCAGGCTTTGAATGGCGCCTTGCAGGCTGCTCGATGTGTCTTGCCATGAACCCCGACCAGCTCAGCCCCGGCGAACGCTGCGCGGCGACATCGAACCGCAATTTCGAAGGTCGTCAAGGCCGCGGAGGGCGCACGCATCTCATGTCGCCCGCCATGGCTGCGGCAGCCGCTATCACTGGCAGACTGACCGATATCCGCGAACTGATGGCACAATCCGCCTGATTTCATTCTTGATCAAATATCCTGGGGTCCGGGGCAAAGCCCCCGCCCGCTAGGGGAGGCGAAACCGATTGAAAAAATAACCCGTGTTTAAAGTTTAGCGGCCCCCCTTCCGCGC
>JAFIEL010000052.1 GCA_020832585.1 Natronohydrobacter sp.
GCCGCATGAATATGTCGGCGGGTCGATGGCGATTTCCAATCTCGGCATGTTCGGGATCGAGAATTTCGACGCCGTGATCAACCCGCCGCATGGCTCGATCCTTGCCGTTGGTGCAGGTATCAAGAAACCGGTCATCGGCAAGGATGGTGCGGTGACAGTCGCCACCGTCATGTCGATGACACTCTCGGTCGATCACCGCGTGATCGACGGGGCACTCGGGGCAGAGTTCCTGCAACAGGTCGTAAGCCTGCTGGAAAACCCGATCACGATGCTGGCGTAACCGCGCTGGGTGGGCAGATCACTGCCCCCTTTTGACAACAATCAAGGGCAGGCGCGGGACAATCCGCCCTGCCCTGTCTCGTCTCAACTGTCGCAGATATTCTGCAGGCTGACCCATTGCCCGTCACTCAGCAATGCGGCTTCCGGCGGCTCGCCTGCCATCGGATCCTTGCTGCGCATCGCCGCGCCCAGGACCGTCACGGAAGGGTCCAGCGCCGCGGGATTGTCCACCAGCGGACGGGTCGACAGGCCCACGCGCGCGAAACGCTCCAGCAGCGGGTCAAGTGCAGGGGGCACCGGGGGCGCAAGCATCACCGCCGCCGCATAGCCCCGTGTCGAGGCTTCGGGCAGTTCCGCAGAGGTCAGCAACCGGAACGTCGCAATGACGCCCGCATGGCGCAGGAGCGAGCGCAACGGATCGTCATCACTCGCGCGTTGCGCCGCCATCAGGATAGCACCCGCCAGCGCTTCGGCGCTGGCAGCTTCATCCAGCAAACGCGCATCGACAAGGAAATAGCGCCCCATCACCTGCTGGACGCGTGGCTGTTCCAGTGGCAGATCACGCATCACGACGATCTGAGCGGGGTTCTGGAACAACGCGCGTTGCAGGCTGGCCAGCGCGGATTCGCCATAGGCACTGCCGCATTCACGCGCCCCCAGTTGACGCAGATCGGCGCGCAACCGGTCCCCCAGTTCCACGCGTTTGGCCATCGGCACCACCGAAGCCGTATGCGACACCAAAGCAGGCGGCACGATTGCAATCACGGCCACCAGCATCGCCAACCCGAAGCCCGCCAGGATCGGCAGGCGCATCCGTGACAGCAGGCTGCGCGGCGGGCGCAGTGCCGCCTGAACCACTTTCAGCGCCTCGATCAGCCAGTCATCATCCAGTTCAAGGATCTCGCCGCCATCCCCTTCGGGGCTGAACAGCGCAGGCCGCTTGCCGGGATTGAGCCGTTCGACCGCAGGCAGCGACCAGTGGCTGAGCACTTGCAGGCTGCGGCTGTCCATGATGACCAGACTGGCATCGCCGAAACTGACCAGCACCTCGCGGCGCTGCTCATCGCGCGCGGCAGCCCAGAGGCCCGGACCTTCGAGTTTACTGTACTTGTCGAGCGCGGTCATGCCGCTTGCCTGCATCTTGTTTTTCTTGCGCAAACTCTACAGCAGCAACGCCCACAAGACCAGCAGTCACATTGAGCGGACCTGTGCGCGCAGTTCAAACTTTTGTATCTTCCCGGTCGAGGTCTTGGGCAATTCCAGAAACACCACGCGTTTGGGGGTCTTGAACCCGGCCAGACGTTCGCGACAAAAGGCGATCAGCTCGGCCTCGCTCACCTCGGCCCCGGATTTCAACTCGATACAGGCGCAGGGCACTTCGCCCCATTTCTCGTCCGGCAGCGCCACGACCGCCGCGAGCCCGACCGACGGATGCTTCATCAGCACGCCCTCGACCTCGACCGACGAGACATTCTCACCCCCCGAGATGATGATATCCTTCGCCCGGTCGGCAATCTTGATATAACCGTCAGGATGCTGGTAGGCGATATCGCCGGAATGAAACCACCCCCCCTTGAAAGCGTCATGCGTGGCTTCCGGGTTCTTGAGATAGCCTTTCATCACGCAATTGCCGCGATGCATCACCTCGCCCAATGTCGCCCCGTCGCGCGGCACCTGCTGCAAGCTGTCGGGGTCCAGAACCGTGATTTCCTCCATCATCGGCATGGCAATGCCCGTGCGCGCCTTGATGGCATAGCGCTCCTCGTCATCCAGCGCGTCCCAATGCTCGGACCGCCACAGACATTCGGTGACATGGCCATAAGTCTCGGTCAGCCCGTAGACCTGTGTCACATGAAAGCCCAAGGGCTCGATCGCCGCCAGAATGGCCGCAGGGGGCGGCGCACCCGCCGTATAGACCTGCACGACATGATCAAAAGCACGGCGCTCCGTGTCGCGCGCATTGATCAAGGCGTTCAGCACAATGGGCGCGCCCCCGAAATGGCTCACCTTCTCATCGGCGATCAGATCATACATGGCCTTTGCCGTGATATCGCGACAGCAGATCAGCGTGCCCCCCAGCATGGGCAGCATCCAGGTGTGATTCCAGCCATTGCAGTGAAACAGCGGCACAATGGTCATGTAGCGCGGATAAAGCCCCATCTGCCAGGCAATCGCCGTGCCCATGGTCATCAGATAGGCCCCGCGGTGATGATAGACCACGCCCTTGGGCCGCCCCGTCGTGCCAGAGGTATAGTTCAGCGCAAGGCTTTCCCATTCATCCTGTGGCACTATCCACGCGAAAGACGGATCACCCGAAACCAGCAGCGTCTCGTAATCCGTATGCGCCCCCGAGGCGGTGAAACCGGCCTCGGCATCCGCCACCTCGATGATTTCGGGCGGGCGCGCGAGCGTGTCACAGGCCGCGCGCGCCAGGTCGAGAAAGGCGCTGTCCACCAGCACGATCTTCGCTTCGCCATGGTCAAGAATATAGGCGACCGTATCGACATCCAGCCGCGTGTTGATCGTGTTCAGGATGGCACCACAGGCGGGAACGCCAAAATGCGCTTCGGCCTGTTCCGGGATATTGGGCAGAAGGGTCGCGACCACATCCCCCGGCCCGACCCCCCGCGCCGCCAATGCCGAGGCCAAGCGCGTGACACGAGCGCCATACTCTGCGTAATTACGCCGGGTTCGACCATGGACCACGGCCTCGCGATGTCCGAATACATCCATCGCGCGCCGCAGATGTGACAACGGGCTGAGCGCGACATGATTTGCAGCGCATTTATCCAGGCCCGTTTCGTCCGACAACCAACCCATATAGTCCTCCCTTTGCGATCCGCGTCAAAACTGCCCCGCCGCGTCCCTCTCCCTGGTCTGCGACATGAAACAAGATTACGGATCCATGCTTGCTCATGACATAATGCTGCGCGCCTTCAAAATGTCCAGATTGTTTCCATTTTGCGCCATTTCATCTTGGTTAACTTCTGATCACAGGCAACCTGAACGGCAAAAGGACAAAACCCACCGTTCACTGAAGAAAGGAAATACCATGCTGGATATCGCTTCTTCAGTAAATTTGTTCGCTGCGCGTTCCTGCAGCTTCAACGGCGTCAAGAAACAGATCGAGACTTTGCGCTTTGACAAGGCCCTGCCTTGGGCCGCGATGACAAGGCTGCGCGAAACCGGTTTGCAATCCCAAACACGCGTCGCCACGCAAGAGGGTTGGCGGCCAGCGGAAACCCTGCTGGTGGGCGACATGGTCCTGACCTTCGATCACGGTGCGCAACCCGTCCGGGCGATCCAGACAGTCGAGATCGATCCCAAAACCCTGCCGGATCGCAAGACCCATCTCATGGGGGTGCCCGCAGGTGTGCTCGGAAACCGGCAGGACATGCAGCTTCTGCCCATGCAAGAGGTGGTGATCGAACTTGACGAGGCCGAAGATCGCTACGGCGATCCCTTTGTCCTGATCCCCGCGCATATGCTCGAGGGCTACAAGGGTATTCACAAGGCAGGTTTCACGACGAAAATCACCGTGGTGATGCTGGCCTTCGAAAGAGAACAGATCCTCTACAGCGATGGCGGGATGCTGGCAGTGTCCAGCACCGAGGCGTGTTTCTCGCCGATCGCCGCGACGCTTTCGAGCACCAGCGAAGGCTATCCTCGCCTGACCACTGCCGAACTGCGCCGGCTGGTCCAGCCCGAACCGAAAACGCTGCCCCCGGCTTTTGCCGAGAGCAGCATTGACGAGACTTATGCCGCCATCGAGGCGCGGCTGGCGTAGAACCCGCCTTCGCCCTTCGCCATCTCCCGCAGCAGGGCCGGTGCCTTGAAGCGCGCCCCGAAGCGTGCCTCCAGATCGTCGCAGACCGCGACAGCAAAGGGCGCGCCCAGCATGTCGAGCCATGAGAATGGCCCGCCCGACCATGGCGCGAATCCCCAACCCAGGATCGCGCCAACATCGCCTTCGCGAATGTCGGTCAGCACGCCCTCTTCCAATGCGCGCACGGCTTCGAGTGCCTGCGCGAACATCAGGCGATGCTGCACTGTGACCAGATCGGGCTGGTCCTCAATGCGGGCGAATTTCTCACCCAGACCCTGCCAAAGCCCCTGCCGCTTGCCAGCGTCATCATAGGCGTAGAACCCGGCATTGGTCTTGCGCCCCAGACGCCCCTCTTCCACCATCCAGAAAACGATCTCATCAACATCAGCGTCCGCATAAGCATCGCCCATTGCGGCGCGCGTGGCTTTCGCGATCTTCGCCCCCAGATCGAGCGAGGTCTCATCCACCAGTTGCAACGGCCCCAGCGGCATGCCCATCAGCTTGGCAGCATTTTCCACCAGTGCAGGTGCCACACCTTCGCGCACCATGCGCATGCCTTCGTTGATATAGGGAATGATGCAGCGATTGGCGTAGAAGAAGCGCGCATCATTGACGACAATCGGCGTCTTGCGGATTTGCCGCACGAAATCAAGCGCCTTGGCCACAGCCCGGTCCCCTGTCTCGCGCCCGCGAATGATTTCGACCAAGAGCATCTTGTCCACCGGGCTGAAGAAATGGATGCCGATGAACTGATCCGGGCGCGAGGAGGCTTTCGCCAGATCGCTGATCGGCAGGGTCGAGGTGTTGGTCGCGAAAATCGCATCCGCCGGGATCGCCGCTTCAGCCTTGGCCGTGACCTCGGCCTTCACCTTGGGATCTTCAAACACGGCCTCGACCACCAGATCACAGCCGCTCAGCGCCGCATACTCGGTCGTGGCCGTGATGCGCCCCAGTACGTCGGCTTTCTTCGCCTCAGTGACTTTTCCGCGCTTCATGCCCTTGTCGAGGATACCCTCGGAATAGGCTTTGCCCCTGTCGGCTGCGTCCTGCTGCGCGTCAATCAGCACGACCTCGATCCCGGCATTGGCCGCGACATAGGCAATGCCCGCGCCCATCATGCCCGCGCCCAGCACACCCAGCTTGCGCACCTTCTCATCCGCCACCGCTGGCCGGTTCGCGCCCTTTTCCAGCGCTTCCTTGTTGATAAACAGCGACCGGATCATCGCGCTGGAGGATGGATTCATCAGCACATTGACGAACCAGCGCGCCTCGATCTTCAGCGCTGTGTCAAACGGCACCATCGCGCCCTCATAGACCGCAGACAAAAGCGCCTTGGCTGCCGGATAGACACCTTGGGTCTTGCCGTTGATCATCGCAGATGCCCCCACGAAGGTCATGAACCCCGCCGGATGATAGGGCGCGCCACCAGGCATCTTGTAGCCCTTCGCATCCCAGGGCTTGACCAGATCCGCGTCTTTCGCGCCCAGAACCCACTCTTTCGCCCGTGCCAACAACTCCTCGCCCGGCACCACCTCGTCAATGATTCCGGCGGCTTTGGCTTTCTTCGGCTCTGACAGCTTGCCTTCCAGCAAGAAGGGGGCTGCGCCCATCGCACCCAGCTTGCGCGCCAGACGCGTCGTGCCGCCCGCGCCGGGGAAAATACCCACCATGATTTCCGGCAACCCGATCTTGGCCTTGGGATTATCCGCCGCAATGATCCGGTGGCAAGCGAGCGGAATCTCCAGCCCGATGCCCAAAGCCGTGCCAGGCAGCGCTGCGACAACCGGCTTGGCCCCTTTCAAGGTCTTGGGGTCCATGCCCGCGCGTTCGATCTTGCGCAGGGTCCGGTGCATCGACATGATCCCGTCGAACAACCCCTTTTCCGGCTGATCACCCGCCATCTCCTTCATCTTCGCGATGACATTCAGATCCATGCCGCCCGCAAAATCGGCCTTGCCCGAAGTGATGATCACGCCCTTGACGCTCTCATCGCCAAGCGCGGTATCGATATGCGCCTCAAGCTCCGCCAGACCCTCCATCGAGAGGACATTCATCGACTTGTTCGGAATATCCCAAGAAATCATGGCAATGCCGTCAGCATCGGTGGAATAGTGAAAATCAGTCATGGTTCCTGCCTCCCCTTACACGCGCTCGATGATCGTGGCCGCACCCATACCGGATGCCACACAGAGCGTCGCAAGCCCGGTGCCCTTGCCCGTGCGCTCCAACTCATCGAGCAGCGTGCCGATGATCATGGCGCCCGTCGCGCCCAGCGGATGGCCCATCGCAATCGAACCGCCATTCACGTTCACGCGGTCGCTGCCCACATCGAAAGCCTGCATGAACCGCAGCACGACCGAGGCAAAAGCCTCATTCACCTCGAACAGGTCAATGTCGGAAATCTGCATCCCGCTGTCGCGCAGGATCTTTTCGGTGACAGGCACGGGGCCCGTCAGCATGATCGTCGGATCCGTGCCGATCTTGGCCGTGGCCCGGATCCGCGCCCTTGGCTTCAAACCGTATTTCTCGCCAAATTCTTTCGAGCCGATCAGAAGCCCGGCAGCGCCATCGACAATGCCAGAGGAATTGCCCGCATGATGTATATGTTCGATCCGCTCCAGATGGGGATATTTCATCAGCGCCACCTTGTCGAAACCGGGCATCACCTCGCCCATATCCTTGAAGGCTGGTTTCAGCGCGCCAAGGCTCTGCATGTCGGTGCCGGGGCGGATATACTCGTCGCGGTCGAGAATGGTCAGCCCGTTGATATCCGTCACAGGCACGACCGAGCGCGCAAAGCGCCCCTCTTCCCAAGCGCGCACCGCACGCTTCTGGCTTTCGACCGCCAGCGCATCGGCCATGTCACGGGTGAAGCCATATTCGGTGGCGATGATGTCTGCCGCAATTCCTTGCGGCACGAAATAACGCTCCATCGCGACCGAGGGATCAACGGCCACCGCCGCCCCGTCCGAACCCATCGCCACGCGGCTCATCATCTCGACCCCGCCTGCGACATAGGCCATGCCCGCGCCGCCACGCACCTGATTGGCGGCGATATTCACGGCTTCCATGCCCGAGGCACAGAACCGGTTGATCGCAAGTCCCGGCACCTGTTCGTCGAAATCGGACGCCATGACAGCAGTCCGCGCAAGACACCCGCCCTGTTCGCCCACCTGGGTCACATTTCCCCAGATCACATCCTCGATCGCCAGCGTGTCCAGATCATTGCGCGATTTCAGCGCGTTCAGGACACCGGCCGAGAGCCGCACCGCCGTCACCTCATGCAGGCTGCCATCGGCACGCCCCTTGCCGCGCGGCGTGCGGATCGCGTCGTAGATATAGGCGTCAGTCATCTCGTTCCCTCCCTTTTGGGGTCAGTCTGTCTGTGTCCTGCCAGCCGCGTCACGCGCTGACGCGACCGTGGTGTTTGAGTATTTTTGGCAAGATGAAACATGGATCGTTCACCAAGCATTAAGGTTAAGACGATATCCCGGTGATTGCGGTACAGGCTGGAGAGCCGATGACCGCGCAAGGTGAAGCCGCCCTGTCCTGATGACGCCGGGTGCCGAGGGGCAGGGCGCATTTGCTGTTTCATCTTGCCCCAAATACTCTCGCCGAAGGCGGCCTGAACTCATTTCTTGCGCGCTTCCAGTTCGGAATTGAACAGCCGCAACCTGTGGCCAAGGTTGTCGGCATCCGTCACGGAGTCGAAATTCTCGAACAGGAAGGACAGCGCCTCGCCTTCATCCAGCCCGGCTTCCTGCGCGAAGCGGCGCAGGCGGCGGTAGCCATCTTCGGTCATGGCGACATTGAAGCGGCGGGTCAGGCGGAAGCGTTTGGGCATGGATTGTCCTTTCTGCAGTCAGGGGGCCGGGCTGATCCCGGCCACCCGATCCTAAGCTCAGAACTGCTCCGCGCCCAGTGCCATCACGGTTTCCGACCCGCTCTGGATCCGCGCCAGATGCATCCCGGTCGCAGGAAGCTGGCGGGCCATGTAGTAGCGCCCAGTCGCGATTTTGGCGTCATAGAAGTCACGATCTGACGCCCCCACATCCAGCGCCGCATAGGCGGCCTTTGCCATCCGCGCCCACATCAGTCCAAGGCAGACATGGCCAAAGAGATGCATGAAATCGGTTGAGCCCGCCAGCGCATCATTGGGCGATTTCATGCCGCGTTCCATGAAATACATGCCCGCTGCCTGCAAATCCTTGGACGCGGTCTTGAGCGGGCCAAGGAAGCCTTCCAGCCGCGCGTCGCCTTCGTTTTCCTTCAGGAAATCCTTGACCAGCCCGAAGAAGGCCATGACATGCTTGCCGCCATCCTGCACCAGTTTCCGGCCCACCAGATCAAGCGCCTGCACGCCATTCGCGCCCTCGTAGATCATGGCAATCCGCGCATCGCGGGCGAATTGGGACATGCCCCATTCCTCGATATAGCCATGCCCGCCATAGACCTGCTGGGCCTGCACGCACATATCAAACCCCTTATCGGTCAGGAACCCCTTGATGACTGGCGTCAGAAGCGAGATCAGCCCGTCGGCCTCCTTGTCGCCCATTCGGTGCGCGCGGTCGATCAGGCTGGCGCCCCACATGGTAAAAGCGCGCGCGCCCTCGACAAAGCTTTTCTGATCCATCAGCATGCGGCGGATATCCGGGTGCACGATCAGCGGATCAGCCGGGCCATCCGGGTTCTTCACGCCGGTCACGTCGCGCCCTTGCAGGCGGTCCACCGCGTAGGCTAGCGCGTTTTCATAGGCGACCACTGCCTGCGCATAGCCCTGCAGGCCGACGCCGATGCGCGCTTCGTTCATCATGGTGAACATGGAGCGCATGCCCTTGTGCAGATCGCCGATCAGATAGCCGGTCGCGCCGTCATAGTTCATCACGCAGGTCGAATTGCCGTGAATGCCCATTTTCTCTTCGATCTTGCCGACTGAGACCGCATTACGCGCGCCAAGGCTGCCATCCTCGTTGACCATGAATTTCGGCACGATGAACAGCGAGATTCCCTTCGTGCCCTCGCCCCCGCCCGGTGCCTTGGCCAGCACCAGATGGATGACATTTTCGGCCATGTCGTGATCGCCCGCCGAGATGAAGATCTTCTGTCCGGTGATCTTGTAGCTGCCATCGTCTTGCGGTTCGGCCTTGGTACGCATCATGCCCAGATCCGTCCCGCAATGCGGCTCGGTCAGGTTCATCGTGCCGGTCCAGTCGAGCGCGACCATCTTGGGCAGGTATTTCGCCTTCTGGTCGTCCGAGCCATGCGCGAGGATCGCCGAAATCGCGCCATGCGTCAGACCCTGATACATGTTCAGCGCCATATTGGCCGAGACAAAGATCTCGCCCACAGCCGAGCCCATCAGATAGGGCAGGTTCTGGCCGCCGAATTCTTCCGGAATATCCAGCCCGTTCCAGCCCCCGGCCTTGATCTGGTCAAACGCGGCCTTGAACCCTTGGGGCGTGTAAACCACGCCATTTTCCAGCCGGCAGCCCTGCGTGTCGCCCACTGCGTTCAGCGGTGCCAGAACATCCTGCGCCAGTTTCGCGGCTTCCTCGATCACGGCCGAGGTGAAATCCGCCTCAAGATCGCCATATCCCGGCACATCCGAGGTGCTGACCTGCAGCAGATCATGCAGGACGAAATGCAGGTCCTTGGTGGGGGCTTTGTAGCTTGGCATGGTCTCTCTCCCGTAAATCCTGACGCAATCCGCGCCGTTATTCTGCAGCCTTGGGGCGGTCTGCATTGCGCAGCACATCTTCGCCCCAGGCGAGTTCCTTTTTCAGATCGGCAATCGCCTCCGTCAGCTCGTCGCGCTGGCGCTCCATATCGGCCAGACGCGCGCGGGCGATGTCATAGGTCTTGCGCAACTGCTTCAATTCGCTGTCGTCGCGGTCATACATTTCCAGAAGCTGGCGAATTTCCTCCAGACTGAAACCAAAGCGCTTGCCGCGCAGGATCAGTTTCAGCCGCGCCTGATCGCGGCGCGTGAACAGCCGGTGCTGGCCGTCGCGATGCGGGAACAGCAACTCTTTCGCCTCATAGAAGCGCAGGGTTCGCGGTGTAACGCTGAACTCGGCGCACATCTCGCGGATGGTCTTGGTGTCTTGTGGCATGATGCATACCTCCGAACAGTTGCGCAGGGCGGGGCCGCTACGTCTCGATCTGGAAGATATGCATGTTGACGTGAAGGTAAAGTTAAACGCAGCGTCAAAAATCCGTGCGACGCAGCGTCTTTCAGCTTTTCGGCAGCAGTTTCGCCGCATCGCCGCGCAGTTTTTCCAGATCAGCGATCGTATGTTCCAGCTCGCGCGCCTGTTCGCGCAGCGCGACAAGCTGGCGATCGGCCATGGACAGCCAGGCCTGCAACTGTGGCTCTGTGCCTTCTTTCTGGTAGATTTCAAGCCATTGGCGGATTTCTTCCAGACTGAAGCCGAATCTGCGTCCGCGCATGATCAGCGTCATCCGCGCCACTTCGCGCGGGGTGTAGAAGCGATTGCGCCCTTCCTTTTCGGGGCTGAGCAATTCGATATATTCGTAATAGCGCAAGGTCCGTGGCGTGACATCGAATTTCGCGCACATTTCCTTGAAACTCAAGCGGTTATCGCTCATGGCTGCGCTTCTCCCCGGTGTGACCGCAGGGCCATGCTAATGCGCTGCGCAGCCAGATGCAATTCTCGCAAGCCGCCTTGCCATTTCATCCGTTTCGCGCGCAGATATGGCACGATCAGCAGAAAGGGCCGCGAGATGCCACAGATTGACGCGCAGGATTTCATCAACGCCCTGCCCTTCGCCCGCGCGCTGGGCATGCGGCTGGACCAGATTGGCGAAGGGCACGCGCAGATCTCGATGGATTGGGACGCGCGGTTCGTCGGCGATCCGGCGACCGGGGTGATTCATGGCGGCGCGGTCTCGGCGCTGATGGATACATGCGGCGGGGCGGCGGTGCTGTCCTATCCCGGCGCGCTAGGCACGGCGACCATCGATCTGCGCATCGACTATATGCGCGCAGCCACACCCGGCCAGCGGATCACGGCGCGGGCGGAATGCTACCATGTCACCCGCCGCGTGGCTTTCGTGCGCGCCACAGCCCATGACGAGGACAGCGCCAACCCCGTTGCCACGGCCAGCGGGGCTTTCACCTTTGACCGCAAGGAGCAGCCATGAAAGCGCCAGAGCCTGTCCAGCAGGTAAAACACCGACGCGATTCGGCGCTGGCCACGCTTGTCGGCGCTGTGCCCTATGCAGGTTTCCTCGGTATCCAGTTCGAACGCCACGGCGATGAATTGACCGCTGTCCTGCCCTATTCCGAGAAGCTGATCGGCAACCCGATCCTGCCTGCGATCCATGGCGGCGTGATCGCGTCCTTTCTCGAAGTGACTGCGATCATTGAACTCAGCTGGGCCATGCTCTGGGACGAGCTGGAATCGGGCCGCCTGACGCCAGAGGCGATGGCCGACAACCTGCCCCGCCTGCCGAAAACCATTGATTTCACGGTCGATTACCTGCGCACTGGCCTGCCCCGCGACGCCTATGCCCGCGCCCGCGTCAACCGCTCTGGGCGGCGCTATGCGAGCGTGCATGTCGAGGCCTGGCAGGACAATCGTGCGCGGCTTTTCGCGCAGGCCACGGGCCATTTCCTGATGCCACAACGCAAGAATGTCTGACGACCGCCCGAGCCATCGGCGCATCCTGAAAATCGCGGTGCCGATTGTGCTGGCGAATATCTCGGTCCCGCTTCTGGGGGCGGTGGATACGGGCGTCGTGGGTCAGATGGGGCTGGCCGCGCCCATTGGTGCCGTGGGCTTGGGCGCGATCATCCTTGCGTCGATCTACTGGATTTTCGGCTTTCTGCGCATGGGCACGACGGGGCTGGTGGCACAGGCCACCGGGGCGGGCGATCTGGCGGAAAGCGGCGCGATCCTGACGCGCGGCGTGATGATCGGGCTGGCCGCCGGGGCGGTGATGGTGCTGGGACAGGCCGCGATCACATGGGCCGCCTTCCGCATCGCGCCCGCCAGCGCTGAGGTCGAGGCGCTGGCCCGCGACTATCTGGCCATCCGCATCTGGGGCGCACCGGCCACGATTGCGCTTTATGCCGTCAATGGCTGGCTGATCGCCACCGAGCGCACGCGCGGGGTGCTGGTCCTGCAACTATGGATGAACGGGCTGAATATCGCGCTGGATCTGTGGTTCGTGCTGGGTTTGGGGTGGGGCGTGCAGGGTGTGGCGATTGCCACGCTGATTGCGGAAGTCACCGCGCTGGGGCTGGGCCTGTGGCTGTGCCGCGCGGCATTTTCGGGCGCGCAATGGCGCGACTGGGGGCGCGTGTTCGACCGGATGCGGCTGAAGCGCATGTGGGTCGTCAATTCCGACATCATGCTGCGCACCATTGCCCTGCAGGCCGCCATGACCGGGTTTCTGTTCGTCTCGGCGGGCTTTGGCGATGTCGAACTCGCCGCCAATCAGATCCTGTGGCAGTTTCTGGCGATCACGGCCTATGCGCTGGACGGTTTCGCCTTCGCTGCCGAAGCGCTGGTCGGACAATATGTCGGCGCGCGATCCGTCGCGGGGATGCGCGCAGCCAGCCTGCGGGCGTCGCTCTGGGCCGTGGGAGGATCGCTGCTGATGGCTCTGGGCTTCTGGGCATTGGGGCCGCTGGTGATTGATGTGATGACCACTTCGCCCGAGGTGCGCCTAGCGGCGCGGGATTTCCTGCCCTTCGTGGTCGTGCTCTGCGTGCTGGGCGTGGGGGCCTATATGCTGGACGGTATCTTCATCGGCGCGACCGGCACGCGCGAGATGAGGAATACAGTTGCTCTCGCCGTGGCGATCTATGGCGTATTTCTATGGCTGGCCGTGCCTGTCTGGGGCAATGCGGCGCTCTGGTCGGGGCTGATGTTGCTGAATGTGCTGCGGGGCGTGTTTCTGGGGGTGCTTTACCCGCGATTGGAGCGCCGCGTCGCAGGCGGGGTTTGAGGGGCGTTGCCCCTCTGGGGCCTGCGGCCCCATTCACCCCAGGATATTTTTACAAGAATGAAAGGATCAGAGCCATCTGTCCTGATCTGTGCCGACCGCGTCTTGCAGGGTCGCAAAGCCATCACGGTCGAGCAGTTTGAGCAGACCGCGATTGATCTCGCCCACCAGCGACAGGCCCTGATAGGTAAGCGCGGAATACAGCTGCACCGCCGAGGCCCCGGCGCGGATCTTGGCATAGGCATCTTCCGCCGAGGCAATGCCGCCCACCCCGATCAAGGGCAGCGCGCCTTGGGTCAGTTCGGACAGACGCGCCAGCACGCGGGTCGAGCGTTCGAAAAGCGGCGCACCGGACAGCCCGCCGGTCTGGACCGCATTGGGGCTCGAAAGTCCGTCGCGCGTGATCGTCGTATTGGTGGCGATGATCGCATCAAGCTTCGCCTCCAGCGCCACCCGCGCGATATCGGCCAGATCCTGATCGCTCAGATCCGGGGCGATCTTCAGAAAAACCGGGATCTTGTGTGGAAGCGCATTGCATGCCGCCATGACACCCGCGAGCAGCGCGGCCAGCGCCGCCGCCCCTTGCAGATCGCGCAGCGATTCGGTGTTGGGCGAAGAGACATTGACCGTGGCGAAATCCAGATCTGCACCGCAGCGCGTGAGCACGGTGGCGAAATCGGCGGCGCGGTCGGCACTGTCCTTGTTGGCCCCCAGATTGAGCCCCAGCACCATGCCTTCGGGGCGTTTTGCAAGGCGGGCGGCAATCACTTCTGCGCCCTCATTGTTGAAGCCGAAGCGGTTGATTACCGCCGCGTCTTCGCGCAACCGGTAAAGGCGGGGGCGCGGGTTGCCTTCCTGCGGTCGGGGGGTGGCCGCGCCAACCTCGACAAAGCCGAAACCGGCGCGCGCAAGCCCACCCAGCGCCGTTGCGTTCTTGTCAAAGCCTGCCGCCAGACCCACCGGATTGGGCAAGTTCAGTCCCGCGACCTGCATGCGCAAGCGTTCAGACGTGACCGGCGCGGGCATCGGAACCAGCCCCGATTGCAGCGCCTTGAGCGCCAGACCATGCGCGCGCTCTGGGTCGATTTGGTGCAAAAGCGCGAGACCCGCGCGCTCGATCACGCTCATATCAGACCCTCGGGGAAGATATGGCCCGTCGCACCCAGCGGCAGCGCCTTGTCCCAGGTGACATCCGACAGACGCAGCGGGCGGTAGAGATGGGGAAAGAGCGCGCCGCCGCGCGAGGGCTCCCATTTCAAATCCGTGCCGAGCGGGCCCGTGGCAACAGCGACCAGCACCAGATTGCTTTCCTGTGCGAAATGTTTCGCGGCCGTCTCCATCACCTGCGCGGCGGTCGAGAAATGGATATAGCCGTCGGTCAGATCAACCGGAGCGCCGAGGGTTTCCCCCCTGGCGACCAGATCATCCCATTCGGCGCGACGGAAAATCTTGTAAATCAGCATGGCACGCTTCTGCCCAAAGCGCGGGCCCGCGTCAATCACTCAGAGCGGGCCGGGCAGGCGTTCCTCGCTCAGGAGCACATTGGCGTCCACCGCGCCCACGCCCGGCAGGGTCAGGATGCGTCGGCGCAGGATGCGTTCGAAATCGCTCAGGTCGCGCGCAACAACCCGCAGGCGGTAATCATAGAGCCCCAGCACATGCTGCACGGTCTGCACTTCGGGAATGGCAGAAACAGCGCGTTCGAAATCGGCCAGACTGACCCGGCCCTTGGCGGCCAGACTGACGCCGAGAAACACCGTGACCCCAAAGCCCAGTGCGGCAAGGTCCAGATCAACGCGGTGGCGGGCAATCGCGCCCCCCTCGCGCAGGCGCTTCAAGCGTCGCCATGCAGCAGGCTGGCTGAGACCGAGTTTGCGGCCAAGCGCACCGGCGCTTTGCGTGGCATCTTCTGACAAGGCCCGCAGCAGCGCGCGGTCAGTGGCATCGAGGTCGATCATGGTTGCACTGTCCTTTTGAGTATTTGGAGCAAGATGAAGCTCATAGCGGCAGGCTTTCCTCCGCCTTGATATCCGACAGATGCATCAAGGCTTCCAGATCGGCGATATGCGGCAGCGTCAGGATGCGGTCACGATAGATCTGCTGGTAATGCGCCATGTCGCGGGCGATGACATTCAGGCGCAGATCGACACGGCCCAGAAAGGTCTGGATTTCCAGCACTTCCGGCACAAGGCGGGCCTGCGCGATAAAGTCATCAAAGGCGCGCGGCGCGGTCTTGTCGAGCGTGATGCGCAGGCTGACTTCGACCTGATAGCCCAAGGCGCGCCAGTTGATCACGGCGCGTTGCCCGCGCAGGATGCCCGCGCTGCGCAGCCGTTCCAGCCGCCGCCAGCAGGTGGGTTCCGTCAGGCCCGCGCGCTCCGCCAGATCGGCAGTGCTGGCATCCGGAGCCGCGATAAGTTGGCGCAGCAGGCGGCGGTCGCTGTCATCAAGGCGCATGATTTTTCCGAATTTTTTGTCATTACGAATGATCTTTTCGTTATTTGGCACAGATATGAGAGAATTGAAACGAAAACCCGCGTCAAATCCCTATACTGCGCCCCATGAACTCAACCAAGGAGGGCGGCAGATGCGCGTCTATTATGATCGCGATTGCGATGTGAACCTGATCAAGGACAAGAAAGTGGCGATCCTGGGCTATGGCAGCCAGGGCCATGCCCATGCGCTGAACCTGCGCGACTCGGGCGCGAAGAATGTTGTCGTCGCCCTGCGCGAAGGTTCGGCAAGCGCCAAGAAATGCGAAGCCGAAGGCCTGGCGGTCATGGGCATCGCGGAAGCGGCTGCATGGTGCGACGTGATCATGTTCACCATGCCCGACGAGCTGCAGGCCGAGACTTACAAGAAATACGTCCATGACAACCTGCGCGAAGGCTCGGCCATCGCATTTGCTCATGGTCTGAACGTCCATTTCGGTCTGATCGAGCCGAAAGCCGGCGTCGATGTCATCATGATGGCCCCCAAGGGCCCCGGCCACACCGTGCGCGGCGAATATACCAAAGGCGGCGGCGTGCCCTGTCTGGTGGCGGTCCATCAGGATGCGACCGGCAAGGCCATGGAAATCGGCCTCAGCTATTGCTCGGCCATCGGTGGCGGGCGTTCCGGGATCATCGAAACGAATTTCCGTCAGGAATGTGAAACCGACCTCTTCGGGGAACAGGCCGTGCTGTGTGGTGGTCTGGTCGAACTGATCCGCATGGGGTTCGAGACGCTGGTCGAGGCAGGCTACGAGCCGGAAATGGCCTATTTCGAGTGCCTGCATGAAGTGAAGCTGATCGTCGACCTGATCTACGAGGGCGGCATCGCGAACATGAACTACTCGATCTCGAACACTGCCGAATATGGCGAATATGTCTCTGGTCCGCGCATCCTTCCTTATGATGAAACCAAGGCTCGCATGAAAGAAGTGTTGCGCGACATCCAGACCGGCAAATTCGTGCGTGATTTCATGCAGGAAAACGCCGTTGGCCAGCCCTTCTTCAAGGCCACGCGCCGGATCAATGACGAGCACCAGATCGAACAGGTCGGCGCGAAACTGCGCGAGATGATGCCCTGGATTTCCAAGGGCAAGATGGTGGACAAGGCGCGCAACTGATCTGCCGCCCCTCCGGGCGCGGATGCGTCCCAAAAAATCCGGCGCGACGCAGGCACATGCCCTGCGTCGCGGGTTTTTTTGTGTTTTTCCCCCCGGGCGGGGGGGGGCCAAAAATCCCCGTGGGGATAACCC
>JAFIEL010000053.1 GCA_020832585.1 Natronohydrobacter sp.
GGGTTTTTCCCCCCCGGGCGCGCTTTCCACACCGGATGACACATCGACTTGCCGCGCCCCTGTCAGGCGCACGGCCTGTGCAACATTCTCGGGGGTCAACCCGCCCGCCAGCATCCAGGGTTTCGGCCAGTCCCGCCCCTCGATCAGCCGCCAGTCAAAGGCCAATCCGTTGCCGCCCGGCAGGTCAGCCCCTTTGGGCGGCTTGGCATCCAGCAGGATCTGGTCAGCCACAGGTAAATAGCTGTCCAGTGCCGCAAGGTCAGCGCGCTCTGACACGCCCACCGCTTTCATCACGGGCAGGCCGAAACGTGCCTTCACCTCGGCCACGCGCGCGGGGGTTTCATGGCCATGAAGCTGCAGCATGTCGATCGGCACAGCGGCCAGAAGCGCGTCCAGCATCGCATCATCGGCATCCACCGTCAGCGCGACCTTGGCAATCCCGACAGGCACAGTGCGGGCGAGATCTGCGGCTGCTGGCAGGTCAAGATGACGCGGCGAGCGCGGAAAGAACACGAAGCCCAGATAGCGCGCACCAGACTCTACCGCATCGGACACGGCCTGCGGGCTGGTCAGCCCGCAAATCTTGACAGCAACAGGGTCAGCCATCAGAGCGGCTCAATTCCCTTCGACCAGCGCAAGGACATCATCCTTGCGTGTCTGCGGCGCGATCTTTTCGACGCGCTTCAACTCAGTGCGCATCGCTTCCTGTTCACGGCGCAACCGGGCCGCTTCTGCGCGGTAGCCATGTTCGCGCACCCATTCCCAGATGAAACCAAGAAGCAACCCGATCGCCACCGCAATCCCGAGGATCAGGAACAGGGGCAACCGGATATCCAGATTGAAGCCGAACAGGGCCGCCAGTGCATCGGGCAGCAACTTGACTTCGACCATCGCACGATTGGCCAGCGCAATCGTGATGAAAACTGCCGCCACAAGGGCAGCGAAACCATAGCGCAGATACGCCATCATGGGGCCTTTATCCTTCCACTCCGTTCAACCGCTCGCGCAACAGCTTGCCGGTCTTGAAAAAGGGCACGGCCTTGGCCTCGACCTCGACGCTCTCGCCCGTGCGCGGATTGCGCCCAAGCCGCGAGTCGCGCTTCTTGACCGAGAACGCGCCGAAGCCGCGCAACTCGACACGCTCACCGCGCGCAAGGGCTTCCGTGATCTCGCCAAAGACCGTATTCACGATCCGCTCTACGTCCCGTTGAAAGAGATGCGGATTTTCATCCGCGATTATCTGAATGAGCTCAGATCGGATCATGTGTCACTCCCCGCGTGATCATAAGACACCTTGCATGGATGTCCCTTGCTTTTGTGCGCTAAGTATAGGCGCAAACGGCGCGCGAAGAAATACGGAAAAACAACCGCTTTGGGCAGGCGGCGCGCTATTGGTCCGCGTCTGCGGCGGCACGGGCCAGAAACTCGACCAGCGCCACGCGGTCCTCCGCCGAGGCGATTCGCTGCTCTGGCATGCGCGATCCCGGCGTGTAGGCTTCGGGGCCATGCTCGAAAAGCTCGGCCACTGTGCGCGGCGTCCAGACAATATCGAGCGCTTCGAGCGCGGGCGAGTAGTCGTAGCCGGGCTGCGTGGCGATCCGCTGGCCGAAGATGCCATGCAGGCTGGGGCCTGCGCGGCTGTGGTCATCGGGGATCAGCGAATGGCAGACCGCGCAGGCCCGCCAGATCTCTGCGCCTCGGCTGTCATCGGTGTATTCCGTCTGCTCGACTGCGGCATCGCGCCCGAGTGCCGCGCCATCGTCCAGCGACCAGCGCCGGATCACCCCATCCGCCCCGGCCGTGAACACCTGCCGCGCATCGAGCGCCAGCGCCCAGACCGGACCAGTGGCCGCGCGAAACATCACGCGCTGCGCAAGGGCATCGGCGGTCAGATACCAGACCGTGCCATCAATCGCCCCGGCAGCGATATCGTCCCCCCGTGCGGCCAGTGCCACCAGCGGGCGATCAGTCAGGAACCGTTCGGGCAAGACCTCGCCCGATTGCGAGAAGAGCCGCAACGCCCCTTCGGCGAAGATCACGGCCACCCGGCCCTGACTGATCGCCAGACCATTGGGCAGATCGGGAAGATCCGCGCGCGCAAGCGGCGTGAAGGCCGCGTCCCAGCGCACCAGCCGCAAATCGCCCCCCACCGACACCAGATCGCCCGAGGGCAGGTAGCCAAGCCCCGTCACGCGGTCGCTATGGGCCTGATGGCTTTGCACGCGCCCTGTGGCGCGATCCAGAACCTGCACCTGCCCGTCCCAGAACCCCGCCGCGACACGCATCCCGTCATCCGAGAGTGCCAGGGATGCAATGGCGGACACACCGGGTTCCGTGGCGAAATCAGGCGCGCGCCCATCCGCCTGCCATAGCGCGATGCGCCCGTCCTGCCCTGCCGTGACGAACCCGCCGTCGGGCAACAGTGCAACGGCGGTGACATTGCCATCATGGAAGCGCGTGACGTTGCGCGCACTGGCGCGGTCCAGATCCCACAGGATCGCGCGCGTGTCGAAACTGCCCGAAAGCAGCACATCCCCTGCCACATCGATCGCGCCTACAGGTCCACCATGGCCCGTCAGGTCTTGCGAAAATACCGGGCTGGCCGCGACCAGCCCGGCGATCAGGCCGATCGCCCGCATGCGGATCAGTTGCCGATCAGGTTGTTGCCCGGATTGTCAACGCGCGCGCCCTCGGTCGTGAAGGCCGAATAGGACGGTTGCTGGAAATTGCCGTCCAGAACGGTTGCCGCGCCAAAGGCGACGATCCCGGCGAAGATGACAGCAGCAGCAAAGGCTTTCATGGTGGGTTCTCCTGTTTCTCAGGGTTGGCCGGGGCTTTTCGCCCGCGGTATTGTGGTCAGCCCGGCCATCATGGTCCGGGCGATCTGTTGGTAAATCCGGCCCAGCGGGCCATCGGGGTCGCGCGCGGTCACAGGCTGGCCTGCATCGGATGCGGCGCGCAGCTCCATCGTCAGCGGCACCGCCCCAAGGAACGGCACGGACAGGCGCGCGGCCTCGGCCTCTGCGCCGCCCTGCCCGAAGATCGCGTGACTGCTGCCGCAATCAGGGCAGATGAAATGCGCCATGTTCTCGATGATGCCCAAAATCGGCACATCGACCTTGCGAAACATCGCGATGCCGCGCCGCGCGTCGATCAGCGACAGATCCTGCGGGGTCGAGACGATCACCGCGCCTGCAAGCTGCGTGCCCTGCGCCAGCGCAAGCTGCGCATCGCCCGTGCCCGGCGGCATATCCACCAGCAGCACATCCAGCGCGCCCCATTCGACATCCGCCATCATCTGCGTGATCGCCGACATCACCATCGGGCCGCGCCAGACCATCGCGGTTTCCGGCTCGACCAGCAGGCCCATCGACATGGCCTGCAACCCGTAAGCCTGCATCGGTTTCAGCTTGCGCCCCTGCCCCATGCCCGGCTTGCCATGCAGGCCCAGCAGCGTGGGCAGCGAGGGGCCGTAGATATCGGCGTCCAATATGCCCACACGCAACCCCTGTGCTCGCAGGGCAAGTGCAAGATTGACAGTGGTGGTCGATTTTCCGACCCCGCCCTTGCCAGAGGCGACCGCGATCACATGACCAATCCCGGCCAGCGGATCGGCCTTGGCCGGTGTTGCGGCGTTCAGTTTCGGCGGGGCGGGCCGTTCCGAGGTCAGCACCGCGAAGACCGATGTTACCCCCGGCAATGCCCGCAAGGCGGCTTCGGCCTGATCACGGACCGGGGCGAAAACCTGTGCTTCATCCGCCGCGATCTGGATCGACAGGCTGACGCGGCCACCGGCGACACTCAAGCCCGTAACGCGCCCGGATGCGGCCAGCGAACCGCCGCCCGGCAATGCAACAGCGTCAAGCACTGCGCGCAACTCTCGATCCCCAAGGCTGTCTGATCCGTTCATCCGTGACCTGTCTTTCAGTCAGACAGACCCGGCCCATTGCTGGCACCGGGTCTGACACGCTTGCTCAGTGCCGCGCGATCACTCTGCCGGTGTCGCCACTTGCTTGGTGTTGCGGTCCTGCGTGGCCTTCACTTCCTCGACCCAGAGCGCGTGATGCTCCTTGGCCCAGTTCTCATCCACCTCGCCCGAACCCATCGCATCAAACGCGCCTTCCATCCCGACCGAGCCGATATAGATATGCGCAATCACGATGGCGGAAAGTGCCGCCGCAACAAGCGCATGGATGGTCTGGTAGAACTGCCAGTCAGCCGCCGTGCCAGCCTCTGCCGGGAAGAGCAGCATGATGCCCGTATAGGACAGCGCCGCGCCGCCCAGCACCACTGACCAGAAGATCAGCTTCTGACCGGCATTGAACTTGCGCGCGGGCGGGTGAACGCCCTTTTTCAGCAAGCCACCGCCCTGCTTGATCCATTCCAGATCGACCTTGTTCGGGACGTTATGGATGATCCACAGCAGCACGATCATCACCAGCGCAGCCATGAAGGGCCAGGCCAGATAGTTATGCGCGATCTTGCCCCAGGTCGACAGCGTGCCAAAGGCCGCTTCGCCGAACAAGGGCAGGATCACCGATTTGCCGATGATCAGGTTCAGCCCGGTCAGCGCAAGGATGATGAAGGTCGTGGCCAGCGTCCAATGCGCGAAGCGTTCGATGGCATTGAAGCGCAGGATCTTGCGCCCGGACCAGCCGGAATCGATGCGGATCTTGCCCCGGATCAGGTAGAACAGCGCCAGAATGGCGATCATGCCCACGACAGCCACGATGGAAAGCGTGTGCAATGTCTGGCCCTGAAGCGCGGCCCAGCTTTTGTTCTCGGGCTTGATCAGATAGCCTGCATTGGCATCCGGGATCGTCACGCGCCCAGCGACGGGCGATGTGCCAAGAGCCTGAAACAGCGCGTCCTCATTCACCGAGCTTTCGGTCGGGTTGACCTGTGCGGATGCCGCTGGCGCGATCAGCGACAGAGCCAGCACAAGCGACAGGGCCGTGAGCAGTCTTGAAAAGATGGTCATATGCCTGTCCCCTTACACTGTCACGGTTTCGCCGTAAGCCGTGCGCCAGCCCCAGGCACCAGAGCCATAGCCGCGCGTCACGACCCGCTCGCGGTAGATATCGGCGATGATATCGCCATCCCCCGCCAGCAGCGCCTTGGTCGAGCACATTTCAGCGCAGAGCGGCAGCTTGCCCTCGGCCAGACGGTTGGAGCCGTATTTGACATATTCGGCCTGAGACATGTCCGGTTCCGGGCCGCCCGAGCAATAGGTGCATTTGTCCATTTTGCCGCGCGTGCCGAAATTGGCGGTTTGCGGGTATTGTGGCGCACCAAACGGACAGGCGTAGCTGCAATAGCCGCAGCCGATGCAGGTGTCCTTGTTGTGCAGCACAACCCCGTCATCGGTGGTGTAGAAACACGCCACCGGACAGACCGCCGCACAGGGCGCATCGGTGCAATGCATACAGGCCATCGAGACCGACCGCTCACCGGGCAGACCATCATTGATGGTCACGACCCGGCGGCGGTTGATGCCCCAAGGGACTTCATGCTCGTTCTTGCAGGCCGTCACACAGGCCTGACATTCGATGCAGCGATCCGCATCACAGAGGAATTTCATCCGTGCCATTTTGTTTTCCTCCCTTATGCGGCTGCGATCTGGCAAAGCGTGACCTTGCCTTCATGCATGCCAGTCACCGGGTCATAGCCATATGTCGTGATGACATTGACGGATTCGCCCAGAACGATCGGGTCCGTGCCAGCCGGGTAATTGCCCCGCTGATCTTCGCCCTGGAACCAGCCCGCGAAGTGGAAGGGCATGAAGGCCAGACCCTTGTTCACCCGCTCTGTGACCAGCGCCTTGACGCGGGCGCGTGATCCGCCCTCTGGCCCTGTCACCCAGACCCAACCGCCATCGACGATGCCGCGTGCGGACGCATCCTCGGGGTTGATTTCCACGAACATGTCCTGCTTGAGTTCGGCCAGCCACGGGTTCGAGCGGGTTTCCTCGCCGCCGCCCTCATATTCGACCAGACGGCCAGAGGTGAGGATGATCGGGAAGTCGCGCGCGACACCACGTTCCACCACGTCAGCCTGCACCACAGCCCCGATATTGGGCATGCGCTGCTGACGGCGATCCGCATTTGTCGGATATTCCGCCACCAGATCAGGACGCGACGAATAGATCGGTTCGCGGTGCACCGGGATCGGGTCGGGCAGGTTCCACGCCACAGCGCGGGCCTTGCCATTGCCGAAGGGCACACAACCATGTTCCAGCGCGACACGCTGGATACCGCCCGACAGGTCGGTGGACCAGCTTACGCCGCCAATATTCTCGCCGCCGATACGCTCGATCACTGCCATTTCCTGCGGCGTCAGATCACCTTCCCAGCCAAGCTGTTCCAAAAGCGCATAGGTGAATTCAGGATAACCGTCCTGAATTTCAGACCCGCGCGGCCAGCTTCCTTCGGCCAGCAGCGTCTCGCCATCGCGCTCCAGCCCGAAGCGCGGACGGAAGGCGCCGCCGCCCTCCATCGGGTGCAGGTTGGTGTTATACAGGATATGCGTCCCCGGATGGCGCAGTTCCGGTGTCCCCCAGCAGGGCCAGGGCAGACCGTAGTAATCGCCCTGAATTTCCGCCGGTGCATCCGGCTTGGCGCGCAGGGTGATCAGGTCGAAATGCTCCTGATTGGCCATATGGGCCTTCAGGCGTTCCGGCGACTGACCCGTATAGCCCGTCGACCAGCCCCCGCGATTGATCTCGCGCAAGATGGATTCCGGGGTCGGTTCCATCCCGAATTTGCCCTGCACCATCTCGTAATTCTTGAACATCTGATCGGCAAAGCCCAGACGCTCCGACAGGGCGTAGATCACGGCATAGTCATTGTCCGACTCGAAGATCGGATCGACCACCTTCTCACCCCACTGGATCGAGCGGTTGGACGCGGTGCGCGAGCCCGAGCACTCGAACTGCGTGCAGATCGGCAGCAGATAGGTGTTATCCGTCCGCGAGTGCAGCGCGGCAAAGGTCGTCGGATGCGGGTCAGCCACCACCAGCAGATCGAGCGCATCCATTCCGCGCTGCGCGTCCTGCATCCGGGGTACCGTGTTGCCACCGTGGCCGAAGACGATCATCGCCTTGATATTGTCCTGCTGGTCGATTTCCTCGCTGTCGATGGTGACAGCATCAAACCAGCGGGTCGAGGTGATGCCGGGGATTTCCATATTCTGCTCGGGCGTGCGCGCGTCGCGCCCACCTTTCGCTGGAACCGCGTCAAAGCGGGACACGAAATACTCATACGACACGTCCCATACACGCGACCAGTGCCGCCATGCGCCCGCACCCAGCCCATAATAGCAAGGCAGGTTGCCCACATCGAGGCCGAAATCCGTCGCCCCCTGCACGTTGCAATGACCGCGGAAGATGTTGGCGCCGGTGCCTTCATAACCCACATTGCCGGTGGCCAGCAGCAGCAGGTTATAGGCACGCACATTGGCCGTGCCGACCGTGTGCTGCGTGCCGCCCATGCACCAGATGAAGGTTGAGGGGCGTTCCTGCGCGAATTGCTGTGCCACGCGCTTGAGGGTCTCGCCATCGATGCCCGAGATATTCTCGACCACGTCGGGCGTGTAATCCTTCACCACCTCGCGGACCTGATCCATCCCCCAGACGCGCTGAGCGATGTATTCCTTGTCTTCCCAGCCATTCTCGAAGATGTGGTAAAGCATCCCGTGAATGACCGCGATATCGGTGCCCGGACGGAAGCGGACATATTCGGTGGCATGGGCTGCCGTGCGCGTGAAGCGTGGGTCCAGCACGATGACATTCGCGCGCTGCGTTTCCTTGCCTTCCAGGATGTGCTGCAAGGACACGGGATGCGCCTCTGCCGCGTTCGAGCCCATGAAGATCACGGTCTTGGCGTTGCGGATGTCATTATAGCTGTTGGTCTGTGCACCGTAGCCCCAGGTATTCGCCACACCGGCCACAGTGGTCGAGTGGCAGATACGCGCCTGATGGTCCACGTTGTTCGTGCCCCAGAAGGCCGCGAATTTGCGGAACAGATACGCGCCTTCATTCGAGAATTTGGCCGAACCCAACAGATAGACCGAATCCGCGCCCGAATTGCTGCGGATCTCGCCCATTTTCTCAGCGATTTCGTCCAGCGCCTGATCCCAGGTGATGCGTTGCCATTCACCGCCCACCTTCTTCATCGGGTATTTGATGCGCCGGTCGCCATGCACCAGCTCGCGCACCGACGCGCCCTTGGCGCAATGCGTGCCACGGTTGATCGGGCTGCCATAGGCCGGTTCCTGCCCCACCCAGACGCCATTCTGCACTTCGGCCTTGACCGTGCAGCCGACTGAGCAATGGGTGCAAATATTGGTCTTGACCTCGATGGGCTGGCTCATGTCGGTGAAGCCCGCGGCCTCGACCCGGCGGGTCATGCCAGCGCCCAGTGTCGAGATGGCGGCCAGACCGCCCACTGTCAGACCAGAGGCGCGCAGGAAGCTGCGGCGATCGAGCGGCTTTGCGGCCATGCCGGCGGCCATCTGGCTCAGGCGGCCGGTGGTGGCCGCGTCACGATGTCTGCGTTTGACAAGCATCAGTTGTCCCCCCGTGGATAGTAGCGGTTGGTCCGGTAAAAGGTCTCGACATGCTCGGTTTTCTGATACCGAGCGCGGGTGCGCTCATCGCCGGTCTGCTGCGCAAAACCGGGTCGCGCGCCACCCGTCGTGATCGCGACTGTCGAAGCTGCGCCCGTTGCGGCCACGCCAAAGAATGCGCGGCGGCTGATCGGGTTGTGTTTGTCCTGAGCCATGCTAGCCCTCCCGTGTTGATGGATGCGGCAGCCCCCCTCTGCGACATCCGGGTTTCGTCAATGTTGCGTCAAGCCGCGAGCGAAAAGGCCCGCGACTCGATATCAGTCAGAAGCCGACCAATTTCGGCCAGTGGTCTGTAGAAATTCGCACTTGGCGCAATCGCCAGATCATCGAAAAACTGTGCCGCCCAGGGCGCGATATGGCGCGCGAAAAATGCGGCCTGCGCCTGCGTATCGGCGGCAATCTCGCCTGCGGCCATGTCGGCCATCACTTCGAACAGCAGCGCGATATGATCTTCGGGCTCGTGCCGCCCTGCGGCCCGCGCCACACCCAACCGCGCCAGATCGCCGCGCAGATCGGCCAGCGGGCGCTCATTCAGAAACCCGGTCAGGTAGAAACTGGCATAGGGCAGCAATTCGCCACGCCCGACACCCACGAAAAGCTCGAAATACTCGCGCGAGACTCTCTCGGCATCGGCTCGCGATGCGGCCATGGCCAAGGCACCGAAGGCCTGCCCCATCGCGCTGTCATCGCCGCCAAGCGCTGCGACCTGGCCAAGCAATTCAGCATCGGGCGGGGCCGCCAACATGCGCGCAACGAAGCGATACTGCTCGCTTCGTGCGGCATCGATTGGATCGATTGCTGGCCCGGTTCGGGGCTGGCTACCTGTCATCGCTGTCAGTGTCCTGTTCGCGCTGTCTGCAAAGATATGCGACAGTATGCAAAATGTAATCCCGTGATTTCGATCTGTCCAGTCAATCAGTGACGAATTTTCCGACCAGGGTTCTACGACCAAAGTCTAAGACGGCAGCGCGCCGCCATGTCGCCTGCGCGGCGCGTCTGGTTCATTAGTTGACTGATTTTCTTTGGTTTTACTGGTCACAGCTTTGACAGTTGCAGACTCGTCGGAAAGGGGCGCGGCGGTCTGATCAGTGGCGTCAGATGGCGGATTTTGCACTGCGGCACGCTCTGCCTCTGCGGCCTGTTCCGGCGGCATATTCTCGCTTGTTTCCAGCGTCATTTCATCTTCTGCACTGCGGCGAGGCGTGATCAGATCCCGTAGCATCTGCGCCGCGCGTTCGGGCGTGGGGGCTGCCCCGTCACCGGGCACACCGCCGGGCGTATTCCAGTCCCAAGCGTAATCGACCGCAGGATCCTTGTGGTCGCGGATCGCCGGGGTCAGAAGCCAGATCTTGCGCAGGGCCGCGTTTCGCAGCGTATTCGGAACGCCCTTGCGCAGGAACGGGCGGATATCGGTTTGCGGGGTGAAGTCCTCGGGTGCAGGCAGCGCGGCCAGCTCTTCCTCGGAGATCGAATCATCCACTTCCGGCGGCGCGGGCGGCTCTGGGACGGGTTCGGGCGCAGGTTCCGCCGCCTCGGCCCGCTTGCGTTTCGACCAGCGCGCAAGGAAGGATTCGTCATCAGGGGGCTGGGCCATGGCTTACCTCTTGCGCGGGCTGTTCACCCATTTGTCGGCCTCTGTCAGCACACGCGGGGCGCGCGCAACCATCGCATTCGGATCGACCGGCAAGCGCTTGCGTTTCTTGAACGGCATCTCGACATGATGGGCCTCAATGAACGCCGCCACAGTCTCGCGGATCACATCTGGCATCGGCACGGCTTCGACCTTCAGATCCAGGTCCGAAGCATAGCCTTCGCCCTCATAGGGGTCCGCAGTCACATTGATGATCTGCGCTTTCGCCGGATCATCGCCGCGCAGCGCCACCCAGATCGACGGGCGGCCAGAGGTCAGGTTGTCACGGTGATGGCTGGTATCGCCCGAATACAGCACCAGATCGCGCGCGCCCAGATACCAGGTCTCGACGCCGCTATCCGTCGCCAGAAGCGTATTCGGCGCGGCGTCGGGTTCTTGCGGCAGGATACCAGAGGCGCGCAATTCCCCTGCCCCCCATTTCGTGACCGGGGGACGGCGGATCGCCAGAACACCGACGCGCAGAGTTTTCTCGGGCATGGCTCTTCCCCCCTCAGTTCAGCACAGGTTCCGCCAGCGGCAGACCCGTCAGCAGGTTTTGCGGCTTCATGCGGACCGCGCCATCTGCGCCCAGCCCGAGGATCAGCCAGATGGGCTGGCCGCGCAGGTCGGGGCGGATGCGGGCATCGTCGCTTTCCAACTTGAACAGCCCCACCAGTGTCGCAGGCATGGGCTTGCCATGCCAGAGCGCATTGCCGATCGCCGTGCCAGCAGGGTCCAGCCCGATGAACCAGCGCAGATCAATGTCATCGGCGCGGGTTTCGGGCGTCGCCGTGCAGTCCAGCCCCAGCATATGCCGCAGGAAAGCGGCCACGGCGTCGGCCATGCCGCGCCGCGCTTCCGGGTCGCCGCCGAAATTCAGCACCATCGTATGTGCGTCAGAGCGGCTCCAATAGGTCCAGTCATTGCCGCCGCCCAGCACATCGAGACTGTTCACGCCGCCAGAGAACATCGCCGTCAGGGGCGAGGCGTGCATTTCCTGCTCATGAAGCGTGACCAGTTCCTCATCGGCCAGAAGCAGCTTGTCATCCTTGATATGGCTGCGCTGCGGGCGGAAGAAACATTCGGCCGCGCGCAGGGTCTGGGGGCTGTCGCACCCATCAAGCGCATTGCGCAGGATCAGTTGCACGAGTTGCGACATGAAGACCTGCGGCAGGCTCACGCCCTCGGCCACGATCCGGGCATACCCGTCCTCGACCGTGCCTGCCGCGATCAGCCGGTCGCGCAAGCCCAGCAGGAAGCGCCAGTTTTCCTGCGCGTCAGCGTCTTTCAGCGCGGTCAGTTCCATCTCGGACACCTTGGCGCGGGGGGTTTGCATCAGCCGCTTGTGCAGGCTGCGTTCCGCTGCGCAGGCCTCGGCAGGCGGCAGCACTTCGGGCCGCGCGAGCCAGGCAAGGATCAACTCATCCGTGACCAGCATCCGGCCTTGCGCGTTCAGGCGCGTCAGGTGATGGCCAGAGGCCACCCAGAATTCCGGCATCAGTCGTTCCCCCTCAGACTGAAGATATCCACATGATCCTCGACCTCTTCCTCGATGAAATGAAAGGCGCGGTCATGGCCTTGCAGATGGCTGCCCGAAAACGCGGTCTCATCGCGCGGCTTGAGCGTGCGGAACTGTTCACGGATCGCGCCCTCCTCATGGCGGCGGTGCAGCGCAATCAGCGTGTTGAGCGCCTGCCCCGCACACAGGCTTTCGGCCAGCGCGACCTCTTCTTCCGCCGCAGGGCGGGCGGCATCCAGCGACGGGGCACCCAGATGCCTGACCAGTTGCTGCGCGAGGCTCTCTACCAGTGCGGCCCGTTCATCCGCGCGGGCCTCCTGCACCGTGACCAGCGTCGAAAAGCCGAAACTTTCTACCCCCAGAAACCCCGAGCGAAAGGCGATCTGGTCCTTGCGCGACAGGCTGTCCGGGCTGCGCCCCCAGAACAGGAAGGTGCCGACCACCGCCCATTCACCGGGTTCGGCGGCCTGCGCGAACACCACCTTGTCGGACGGGTCCAGCCGGATCGTGCGCGGCAGGCGGGTCACAGAAGCGGCCCTTTTGCGTCGCGCCAGCCGGTGCTGCCCAAGCACTCCAGAAGCGGGGCCGAGCGTTTGCCACCGCCCGAGGGCGTGATTTCCACCAGCCGATCCCCCTCGATCCGACGCACCCCGCGCAGAAGCGGCGGGTCGATGCGCATCAGGTAGCGATTGGTCACGGCGTCGATCCCGTCATGCGCCCAGCGGTCGAAATACAGCATCATGTAGCTGGCAAAGGTCGAGAGGATGTCCTCGGGCGGGTCAAACCCTTCCTCTTTCAGCGAGGACGTGTCGGGAAACCGCCCCGGTTCGGTCAGGTGATCGCGATCCGCGATCAGTTCCGCACCAAAGACCAGCCATTCGGGCACGTCGTCAGGCGCGGTATCCGGGGCCACGACAAAGCGCCCACCGCCCAGCCGCGCCTTGTCGAAACGGATTTCATCCGGCCAGACCAGCCGCACCGCGCGTTCGGGCGGGCAATGGGCGGCCAGCGCATCGCCCAGCGCCACCATGCCCAGGGTGAACGCCATCTGCGCCTCGCGCAGGGGCTGTTCGGGTTCCAGCACCACTGCAAAGGACAGAAGGCCCGGAGCCTGATTAACGACCAAGCTGCCTGCCCCCTCACGCGGCGCAAGGCGCACCGCCTCTGCCAGCGCATCGCCGCTGCCCAGCCGATGCAGCGTATAGGGCGGCGGCAGATGGATCGGCGGCGCGGCCTCGGTGATGCTGTCCATGACTCCCTCCGGTATTTCCTGACCCGCAAGCGCTACCCTTTGCGCCCCTGTCGGTTTATATGCGTCTAAACTAGTCCCGCCAGAGGCCAGAGAAAAGCCCCATGCAAGACACCAAGACCCGCCTGATCTGCACCTGCGAAGCCACGATGACGCTGGACGCCCCCCGACTGGGTGGCGATGCGCGCCCTGCAAGCCAGCTTTGCCGCGCCCAGCTTGACCATTTCCGCGCAGCGCTTGGCGAATTTACCGAAATTACTGTGGCCTGTACGCAGGAAGCGCCGCTTTTTGCGGAAGTGGCAGAGGATGCTGGTTACACAGGCCAGTTGCATTTCGCCAATATCCGCGAAACCGCCGGCTGGTCCGAGGATGGCAAGTGCGCGGCCCCCAAGATGGCCGCACTTCTGGCGATGGCGGAAAGTGCCGGGTCGGAGTTCGAGATCATCAGCATGGAGAGTAACGGGGTCGCGCTGGTGCTTGGCCGCGATCAGGTCGCGCTGGATGTGGCGGCGCAACTGTCTGAAAGCCTCGACATTACCGTGCTGCTTCTGCCCGGCGCGGATGTCCAGCCGCCGCGCCAGACCACATGGCCGGTGCTGCAAGGGCGCATCCGCAAGGGCAGCGGGCATCTGGGCGCGTTCGAGATGGTGGTCGATGCCTATGCTGCCCCTGCCCCGTCCTCGCGCGCGTCGCTTGAGTTCGACGCAGGCCGCGACGGGGCCGTGTCGCGCTGCGATCTGGTGATCGACCTGACGGGCGGGCGGCCCTTGTTCCATGAAACCCGACCCGGCTATTTCCGCGCCGATCCGCGCGATCCGGTCGCGGTGGCGAAGCTGGTGCGGGACGCAAGCCAGATGACCGGCACCTTCGACAAACCGAAATTCATCAATTTCGCGCCCGAGCTTTGCGCCCATTCGCGCAACACGCTGACGGGCTGCACGCGCTGCCTGAACCTGTGCCCGACAGGGGCGATCACCTCGGCAGGCGATACGGTCGCGATTGATCCCCATATCTGCGCAGGCTGCGGGCAATGCGCGGCGGCCTGTCCGACAGGGGCGGCGTCCTATGCCCTGCCCGTGGTCGAAAACATCGCCGCGCGGCTGCGCGCGGGCCTGCGCGCGTGGTCTGACACGGGCGCGAAGGACGCCCCGGTGATCCTGTTCCATGACGGCGATCATGGCGCGGCGCTGATCGACGCAAGCGCGCGCTTCGGGCGGGGCCTGCCCGCGCATGTGGTGCCCGTGCAGGTCAATGAACCGAGCCAGATCGGGCCAGAGATCATCGCCACGGCGCTGGCCTATGGTGCAAGTGCCGTGCAGGTGCTGGCGAAAGCGCGCCCTGCGCATGATCTGGACGGGCTGGAAGCCAGCCTTGATCTGATGCGCGCGATCAGCATGGCGACGGGGTACGGCGAGGCTTGCGCCCTGATCCAGACCGACGACCCCGAGGCATTGGAGAAAGCCCTCTGGCACCCTGCGGTGAAGCCCCGCGCAAAGCGCGCGAGTTTCCTGCCGCCCGAGGACAAGCGCGGGCTTCTGTTGCTGGCGGTCGAAGAGATGATGCGCACTGCCCCCGCCCCGGTCGAGACTCTGCCCTTGCCCAAAGGCGCACCTTTCGGCACTGTCAATCTTGACCTCGACGCCTGCACGCTCTGTCTGTCCTGTGTCGGGGCCTGCCCGGCTGGCGCACTGTCGGACAATCCCGACAAGCCCATGTTGCGCTTCACGGAAAGCGCCTGCGTGCAATGCGGGATTTGCGCGTCAACCTGCCCGGAACAGGCGATCACCATCGCACCGCAGATCGACCTTGCGGCCTGGGCTACGCCGAAACGCGTGCTAAAGGAAGAAGAGCCGTTCGCTTGCACGTCCTGCGGCAAGCTGTTCGGCACGCGCTCGAGCATCGAGCGGGTGATGGCGAAGCTGGACGGGCACTGGATGTTCAGCGGCGAGGCGGGCGCGCAGCGGCGCGCGCTTCTGACCATGTGCGACGACTGCCGGACGCGCGAAGTGGTGATGGCCGGTTTCGACCCGCATGAGGCCCCGCAACGCTGATCAGCGGTATGGGCGGGGTGCTTACGCCTCGCCTGTCAACCCGGCTGCAGCAATGCCCGCAAGGGCGGCTTCCGCGTCATTGTCGGACGTGTCACCCGTGACGCCGACAGCGCCGATCACATGGCCGTCCTCGCGCAGCAGCACCCCGCCCGGCACCGGGATGACCTGCCCGCCATAGACGCCATTCACCGCCGCCATGAAATAGCCCTGCGCTTCGGCACGCGCCATCTGCGCGCGTCCCGCCATGCCCAGCATCACCGCGCCATATGCCTTGCCATGCGCAATCGCAAAACGCCCCGGTGCGGCCCCGTCCTCGCGCTCGAAAGCCAGCACATGCCCGCCAGCATCGAGCACCACGACCGAGAGCGGCTTCAAGCCCATCTCGCGCCCCTTGGCGCGGGTGGCTGCGATGATGGTGCGGGCATGGTCGAGGGAAAGCGTCATTGCAAAGCTCCGGTTTACGATGTTTCGCGCGCGAAACATCTAATTTTAAACAGTTTTGCGACGCGCAAGTGCAGCGCGCCGCGTTTCCCAATCAGGCGTGAATGGCCCCATCGCCGCAAGCCAGGGCAGCCTCGCGCACGGCTTCGGAATAGGTCGGGTGGGCGTGACAGGTGCGCGCCAGATCCTCGGCTGCCGCCCCGAATTCCATCGCAACGCAAATCTCGTGGATCAGGTCGCCCGCATAGGGGCCGATGATATGTGCGCCAAGGATGCGGTCGGTGGCCTTGTCGGCAAGGATTTTCACGAAACCATCACCTGCGAAATTGGCTTTCGCGCGGCCATTGCCCATGAAGCTGAACTTGCCGACCTTATAGGCGCGGCCTGCGTCCTTCAGGCTTTCTTCGGTTTCGCCCACAGAGGCGACCTCGGGCCAGGTATAGATCACGCCTGGGATCACGCCGTAATTCACATGGCCAGCCTGACCAGCGAGGATTTCGGCCACGGCCATGCCTTCATCCTCGGCCTTATGCGCGAGCATCGGGCCTTCGATGGCGTCGCCGATGGCGTAGATGCCATCCACGCTGGTCTTGTAATGCTTGTCGGTGGCGATCTGGCCGCGCTGGGTCATTTCGACGCCAAGCACATCAATCCCCAGACCGGCGGTGAAAGGACGACGACCTGTCGCCAGCAGCACGGTGTCTGCGTCCAGCGTGTGTTCGCTGTCATCCTTGCGCAAGCGGTAGGTGACTTTCGCCTTGCCCTTCGTGGCCGTCGCGGATTGCACCGCCGCGCCAAGGATGAATGTCATGCCCTGCTTCGTCAGCATGCGCTGGAAAGTCTTGGCCACTTCGCCGTCATTGCCGGGGATGATGCGGTCGAGATATTCGACGACCGTCACTTCAGCGCCCAGACGGGCATAGACCGAGCCCATTTCGAGCCCGATTACGCCCGCGCCAATCACCACCAGTTTTTTCGGGATCTTGCCCAGTTCCAGCGCGCCGGTCGAGGTAACAATGGTGGTCTCATCCACCTCGACCCCGTTCAGGGGGCTGGATTCGGACCCTGACGCAATGACGATCTTCTTTGTCTCATAGGTCTGTTGACCCACCTGAACCTTGCCCGGTGCGGGGATCGAGGCCCAGCCCTTGATCCAGTCCACCTTGTTCTTCTTGAACAGGAACTCGATGCCCTTGGTGTTCTGGCCGATCACATCCGCCTTGTAGCCGAGCATCTTCTTCCAATCGACCTTGGGCTTGGCCCCGGTCAGGCCCATGGCGTCGA
>JAFIEL010000054.1 GCA_020832585.1 Natronohydrobacter sp.
GGGGTTTGCGCCGAAATATGACGGGCCCACGGAACTGCCCACGGGATAGGCCGAACCGCCCCACAGCAATCACCTGTGGCGCGGGTTTCGGTTCAGCTTGCCGAACTCATCAGCGCCGACAGGCTGCCGCGATGGCGGTGCAGCACCAGCCGGTTCAGCGCGTTGACATAGGCCTTCGCAGAGGCAACCACCGTGTCCGTATCTGACGACTGGCCAGAATAGACCACGCCATCGAGTTTCAGCCGCACACTGACAGTCGCCTGCGCATCTGTCCCCTCGGTCACGGCATGAACCTGATAGAGTTCCAGCCGTGCCTCATGCGGATAGAGCATCTTCACGGCATTGAAGGTCGCATCTACGGGCCCGTCGCCAGTGGCATCAACGAATTTCTCTTCGCCCCCCACCAGCATCGTCAGTTCCGCCTCTTGCGGCCCCTCAGTGCCACAGATCACCCGCAATTTGCGGATTTGCAGGAAAGACTCCTCATCGGCTGTGCTGGCCTCATTCATCAGCGCGATCAGGTCATCGTCATAGACCTCTTTCTTGCGATCCGCCAAAGCCTTGAAGCGCACAAACACGTCTTTCAACTGATTGTCGCCCAGCTCATAACCCAGTTCCGACAGTTTCGCGCGCAGGGCCGCCCGGCCCGAATGCTTGCCCATCACCAAGTTGGTGGCCGCCAGCCCGATATCCTCGGGGCGCATGATCTCGAAGGTTTCCTTGTTCTTCAGCATCCCGTCCTGATGGATGCCTGATTCATGCGCAAAAGCGTTCTTGCCCACGACCGCCTTGTTATACTGGACAGGAAAGCCGGAAACAGCGGCGACCATGCGCGAAATGCCCATGATCTTCGTGGTATCAATCCCGGTGCGATAGGGCAGGATGTCATTGCGCACCCTCAAGGCCATGACGACCTCTTCCAGTGCGGTATTGCCTGCACGCTCGCCCAGACCGTTGATCGTGCATTCGATCTGGCGCGCGCCCGCTTCCACAGCCGCCAAGGCATTGGCCGTGGCCATGCCCAGATCATTGTGGCAATGCGTGGCAAAGGTGATCGTATCCGCGCCCGGCACACGTTCCAGCAGCATGGCGATCAGATCGGCGCTTTCGCGCGGATAGGTATAGCCCACTGTGTCGGGAATGTTGATCGTCGTGGCACCTGCCTTGATTGCCGTCTCGACCACACGGCACAGATAGTCATGCTCGGTGCGGGTCGCATCCATCGGCGACCATTGCACATTGTCGCACAGATTGCGCGCATGGGTCACAGTGTCATGGATGCGCGCAACCATCCCGTCCTGATCCAGCGCCGTGATTTCGCGATGCAGGGGCGAGGTGCCGATGAAGGTATGGATGCGCGCGCGCGGCGCGTGTTTCACGGCGTCCCAGCAGCGGTCTATGTCGATGAAATTGGCGCGTGCCAGCCCACAGATCACCGAATTGCGGGCATTCTTCGCGATCTCGCTGACCGCCTGAAAATCGCCCTCGGAGGCAATCGGAAACCCGGCTTCGATGATATCCACGCCCATCTCATCGAGCAGCGCTGCGATTTCCAGCTTCTCGGAATGGCTCATCGTGGCGCCGGGGCTTTGTTCGCCATCGCGCAAGGTGGTGTCAAATATCAGGACGCGGTCCTGTTGTGCGGGTGCGTCGGTCATGGGATGTTCCTGTCAATGCTGTCTGCGGGTTCTGATCGGTCCGGGCGCATGTCACCTCTGAGCGGCGCGCCCGTCGAGGGACACGCTCAGAGGCCGCTAAGAAGCAGCAGTCCGGGCAGGCAGAAAGGGCATGCATGAAGCGTCATGCGGGACGGTATAATCAGCCGTTGCCGCCTTGAAAACCCCCTATCTTGCGGCTCACATCTTCGCGTCCCGGCGCGTGCGCCTTGACTCCGAACGCGCCCGCCCGCATGTAGCGCGCGACAGTTTCGGGCAGGGAAAAGCACAGATGAGCGCGATTGACGGCAAGAAAGACGGGCTTTGGGACAATATCAAGACGATTGTCTATGCACTTCTCATTGCGGGTCTGTTCCGCACGCTGTTCTTCCAGCCCTTCTGGATTCCGTCAGGTTCGATGAAGGAAACGCTGCTGATCGGGGATTTCCTGTTCGTGAACAAGATGGCCTATGGCTATTCGCGCTATTCCTGCCCCTTCGCCATCTGCCCGATCAATGGCCGCGTCTTCGCCTCTGATCCGGAGCGCGGCGATATCGTCGTGTTCCGTCACCCCGGCACAGGCGCGGATTACATCAAGCGCCTGATCGGTCTGCCCGGCGACCGGGTGCAAATGCGCGAGGGCGTGCTGTATCTGAATGACGAAGCCGTGCCGCGCGAACCTGCAGGCGATTTCATCGAGGTGTTTGAGCGTCAGGGCAGCGCCGGGCAATTTCCGCGCTGCGAGAATGCGCCCGTGGGGCAGGGCGGCGAGTGCCGCAAATCGCGCATGATCGAGACCTTGCCCAATGGCGCAAGCTACCCGGTCCTGAACATCGTGGATAACGGGCCGGGCGACAATACGCCGGTGTTCACTGTGCCCGAGGGACATTTCTTCTTCATGGGTGATAACCGTGACAACTCGCTCGACAGTCGCATGCCGCGTCAGGTCGGCGGCGTGGGCATGGTGCCATTCGACCATCTGATCGGTCGCGCGCGCCATGTCGTGTTCTCGGCAGAAGGCAGCTCGCTCTTCTTCTTCTGGACATGGCGGGGTGATCGCTTCTTCCAGAGGCTGCAGTGAAGCTGTCAGCCGAACTGATCGCATTTTCCGCGCGGCTGGGCCATGAATTCAAACGCCCGGAGCTGTTGCACCGGGCGTTGACGCATCCCTCGATGTCGTCACCCTCGCGCCCCGACAACCAGCGGCTGGAATTTCTGGGCGACCGCGTGCTGGGGCTGGTCATGGCCGAAGCGCTTCTGCAAGCCGACAAATCCGCATCCGAAGGCCAGCTTGCGCCGCGCTTCAATGCGCTGGTGCGCAAGGAAACCTGCGCCGAAGTGGCGCGCGCGCTGGATCTGGGGGCGGCGCTGAAGCTGGGGCGGTCGGAAATGCTCTCGGGCGGGCGGCGCAAGGAAGCGATCCTTGGCGATGCGATGGAGGCGGTGATCGCGGCAGTCTATCTCGATGCCGGGTTCGATACAGCCCGCGCCCTGATCCTGCGCCACTGGGGTAACCGGGTCACGCGGGTCGAGGCCGATTCCCGCGACGCCAAGACCATGTTGCAGGAATGGGCGCAGGGGCGGGGTCTGGCCCTGCCGCATTATGTCGAAACCGCCCGCACCGGCCCCGATCACGCACCAAGCTTCACGATCGAGGTCCGGCTGTCCACGGGCGAGAGCGCCTCTGCCACGGCAGGTAGCAAACGCGCAGCAGAGCAGCAGGCGGCCAGTGCCCTGCTTGCGCGGCTTGATCCGTCCAGATGAGTGACAACCTGCGCGGTGCGCTCTGGATGATCGCGGCCATGATGGGGTTCGCGGTTGAAGATGCGCTGTTCAAGGCGGCAACCGGGGCGGGCTGGCTGACACCGGGCATGGGCACGCTCCTGTTCGGCCTGATTGCACTCGCGATTTCCGCTGTGTCGGCGCGGGTGCAGGGCTGCCCGCTCTGGCATCCGGCCTATCTGAAACCGCGCCTGCTCGCGCGCACAGCGGCCGAAGTGATGGGGCGGCTGTTTTTCGCGCTCAGCCTGTTCTATAACAGCCTGACCGTGACCACGACGATCCTGCAGGCCACCCCGATCATCGTGACACTGGGCGCGGTGTTCCTGCTCGGCGAGCGCGCAGGCCCGCGCCGCTGGATTGCGATGGGTGTGGGGCTGGCAGGCGTGGCACTGGTGCTGCGCCCGACACCGGACCAATTCGAGCCCACGGCGATTTTCGCGGTGCTCGGCATGCTTGGTTTCGCGCTGCGTGATCTGGCGACCCGCACCAGCCCGCCCGAAGTGCGCCCCGCGCAACTGTCGCTGCTGGGCTTTGCGGTGGTCACGCTTGCAGGCGTCGTCTTGCTGATGGTGGAGCCGGGCAGACCCGTCCTGCCAACGCCGCACGGGCTGGGGTTCATGGCGCTGACCGCCATCGCGGGGGTCATCGCCTATACCGCACTCACACGCGCCATGCGCACAGGCGAGGTCTCGGCGGTCGCCCCTTTCCGCTACAGCCGTCTGGTCGCGGCGCTTGTCATCGCCATCCTTGTCTTTGGCGAGCGCCCTGACGCGGTGACATGGGCAGGGGCGGCGCTGATCGTGGGGGCGGGGCTTTATACGCTCTGGCGGGAAAGGGCGAAACCGGCTAAGGCGCAAGGCAACGCAAGCGAAGGCAGAGGCACAAGATGACAACACGCGCAGGTTTCGTCGCCCTGATCGGGGAACCCAATGCCGGGAAATCGACCCTGACCAATCGCATGGTGGGGGCCAAGGTCTCGATCGTCACGCATAAGGTGCAGACCACCCGCGCGCGTATCCGGGGCGTGGCCATCGAAGGGGATGCGCAGATCGTGTTTGTCGATACGCCGGGCCTGTTTCGCCCGCGCCGCAGGCTTGACCGCGCGATGGTCGCTGCCGCCTGGGGCGGGGCGGCGGATGCCGATATCGTCGTGCTGCTGATTGAGGCCCATCGCGGTCTGACCGAGGGCACACAGGCCATCATCGACGCGCTGAAAGACCGGATCAGCCCCAATCAGACCGTGGCGCTGGCGATCAACAAGATCGACCGGGTGAAGGCCGAAGTGCTGCTGGCGCTGTCTGCAAAACTCAATGACGCCTATCCATTCGCCCGCAGTTTCATGATCTCTGCCGAGAAAGGCCACGGTGTCGATGATCTGAAACGCTGGCTGGCCGAGACCCTGCCTGAAAGCCCGTGGCTTTATCCAGAGGACCAGATCGCGGACCTGCCCATGCGCATGATCGCGGCAGAGATGACGCGCGAGAAACTGACGCTGCGCTTGCATGAGGAATTGCCCTATCAGCTGACGGTCGAAACCGAACACTGGCAGGAACGCAAGGACGGGTCGGTGCGGATCGACCAGATGATCTATGTCATACGCGACGGCCACAAGGGGATCGTGCTCGGCAACAAGGGCGAGACGATCAAGGCCATTTCTCAGGCCGCGCGTGCCGAGATCGCCGAATTTCTGGGCCGTCCGGTGCATCTGTTCCTGCAAGTGAAAGTGCGCGAGAACTGGATGGAAGACGCCGAACGCTATTCCGAGATGGGGCTGGAGTTCCGCGACGGCAACACATGAGCGCGCGGCTTGCGTCCGGCATCTGGGTTGCGGCCTATCTGAAGCGCCTTCAGATCGAGGGTATCCCCGCCTATGTGATCGCGCGCGGGGATGACACCGCAGGTGCCGTTCTGGTCAAACTCGCGCTGATGGACGGGACCGCGCGTGCCTTTATGCGCGAATATGACATGGCGCAGGATACACGGGTCTGGCGCGTTCTGCTCGAGGGTGCTGAGCGCGATGTTGACGCCGCCATCGCCCGCCAGCGCGGATTTGACCGCGACCTCTGGGTGATCGAGGTCGAGGATGCGCGCGGGCGCGATCTGCTGTCTGAAATGGGCTAGAGCGGCTGGCGCCCAAGCAGCCGCAATGTCAGCGCGCGGCCCCGCCGCATCCACGGATAGACTGCTTCGGCCAGACGGTCCGATGACAATATGCCCGGCCCCCGCGACAGCCGCGACAGCAGCGCAACCGCCTTTGCGCCGTGATAGACCTTGCCATCCAGATCCACGATCATGCCGTCATTCAGATCCAGCCCATAGGCGCGCGCGGGTGCCGGCTCTGCGCGGGCATCGATCAACTGCACGGCATAGCGTTCGCGCAGGCGCAACAGCGCGACATAGCTGGCACAAAACGGACATTCGCCGTCATAGACAATGCGCAAGGGTGTCATTGCGTGACCTCTGCAGGGCGCTGGCCAAGCATGCGGTCGACAAAGCCATGAACCGCGCGCGGATCCAGCAGGGCAAGATAGAGAACCATGACCGTGATCGAATAGGTGTTGACTGGCAACAAGACATAGAACGAGGCATGCATCGTCAAGCCAATGAAGATCGCGGCCTTGCGCCATTTCGGCAGCAGGATCGCGACGGCCAGCCAGTATTCGACCACCAGGACGGCGATGGACGCCAAAGCCATCATCACCGGCCAGTCAAGCAGGACTTCCAGCGGGCGGCCGGAATGGATCCAGACAAAGGTCTGCTCCAGTCGCTGGCCAGAGACGAACGCCCAGTCGGTCTTGTCCACGGCAGTCCAGAAATACAGCGCCGCAAGCTGCAGCGCGATCAGGCGCTGCCCCCAGAGCATCCCATGTTCCGCAGGGATGACGCCGCCGGGGGGAGTGTCTGTCACAGCGCGGTAGCGGTCATATGAGAAGGAACGCCCGCAATCCGTCATCGACAACAGGATGCAGGCAATGCCCAGCACATAGACATGGTGGTGCGACCATTCCTCCAGACCAATCCGCGTGACCCCAAGCGCATAGAGCACCATGATCATGATCCCGAGGCCCGCGATGGACTGGCGCGACCTGCTGCCGATCACGGTGCAGAAGGCGAAATAGAACAACAGGACACCCAGGATCAGACCAATGGGGCCATTCGTGGCCCAGGGCGCCAGATCGCTGCCGAAACGGACAAAGGCGATACAGCCAAGCGCCATGCGCATCAAACCGGCAGGACGGGTGGACCCTTCGGCATCCGGTCCCCAGGCGGCAATCGTGTCGGACAGGCGCTGAGGCAGCGTCATTGCGTATCTCCTTGCATGGCGCAGACAGTTTCGATGGACATCTCCGCCCATCCCTGCCGGGTGCCAACCCAGCCTTCGAAGGACACATGTTGTCCCGGCGCGAGGCTTGCGCAGAGCGGTGCCGCAAATCCGGCCATGTCCCCGGACGCGAAAACCCGGTTCTCGAAGCGATAATGGGACATGCGCGGGTAACGGTCCAGCCCGGCGGCCGCAAGCGGCGTATAGCTTCCCTGATCAGACCCGTTCGCGTCATTCACGGTGAACTGACCCTTGGGAATACCCACACCCACACCCGAAAACATCACCCATTCGCGCAGCCATGGCGAGCTTTGCCCGAAAAGCTGTCCAGGTGCAGGGCCCAGCAGGATAAATGCCGCTATTGCCGTGAAACAGACGTGGCGCAGTCGTTTTCCGGCGATCAGTGGTGTGACCGGGGTTGCGGCACCGAAGCCAGAGGGGGCCATGTCTGTCATGCGCAGATCCTTTGTTGCGGGGCGCATCAGGACGAGGGCCCATGCGCGACATTCTCTCGTTAGACACGCTCTTTCGTGCCGCGATTGGGCAGAATCTGGGCGTTTTTGAGGCTTTGTTTCCGCGTGGTTAACTATGACCCGCAGCGCTCTGTCGCAGCACCATCATAATGGCGGCCTGACGCGGGTCTGCCCGAGGCAAGGACCAGCTGCATAGCAACTGCGCGCGTGTGCTCAAGTTGCGTATCGCGGCTTGACACCCGACAGGCTTTGCCGCATATGCCTGCTTCCGTTCGGGCATCCGGCCCGCGCGGCATTCACCTATTGTCCGGGTCATCCGGACACGCTGCCCGAGAGCACCAAACGCCTGCACATGATCAGCAGGGGCCACAGGGCGCGGCAGAGTAAAGAAGGAAAGACCCGATGTTTGCGGTCCTCAAAACCGGTGGCAAGCAATACCGCGTGCAGGCAGGCGATCTGCTGCGCGTCGAGCGAATTGCGGCCCATGCTGGCGAAACCGTCCAGTTCAATGACATCCTGATGCTTGGTGGCGAGTCCCCCGTCGTTGGTGCGCCGATGATCGAAGGCGCTGGCGTTCAGGCCGAAGTGATCGACCAGATCAAGGCCGACAAGGTCATCCACTATGTCAAGCGTCGCCGCAAGCACAGCTCGCAGCGCACCAAGGGTCATCGCCAGAAGCTGACGCTGATCAAGATCACCGATATTCTGGCTTCTGGCGCAGACGCGTCCGGCGTGAAAGCCGCGATCGGCACCGGGTCTGTCAAGGGCTGGACCAGTGAGGCCCCGGCAGAAGCGCCCAAGCCCACCAAGGCCAAGAAAGCCAAGGCGGAAGTCGCAGCAGATGCTGACGCGCCCGCGAAAAAGGCCAAGAAAGCCAAGGCAGAGCCTGCTGCGGATACCGCAGAAGCGCCCGCCAAACCGAAACGCGCTGCGAAAAAGCCCGCAGCCAAGACAGAGGAGTAATCCCTCATGGCACACAAGAAAGCAGGCGGTTCATCCCGTAACGGGCGCGACTCAGCCGGTCGTCGCCTGGGCGTGAAACTCTATGGCGGCCAGCACGTCATTCCCGGCAATATCATCGTGCGTCAGCGCGGCACCAAGCATTGGGCCGGGGCAGGCGTGGGCATGGGCCGCGACCATACCCTCTTTGCTCTGACCGAAGGCCGTATCGTCTTTACCAAAGGTCTCAAGGGGCGCAGCTTCGTATCCGTCGTGCCGATGGAGACTGCTGCCGAATAAGCCGAACTTTTACATTTCGGATGTAAGCAGGGTCGGCGGCAGCGCCGACCCTGTTCTTTTTTGTGCGATCCGTTCCTATATTCAGGGAACAGGCCGCATGCTCAAGGATTGAGGAGGGCAGGCTGCGGCCTGACAGGAGAGAATGAGCATGAATATCGACAGCACCATCCGCGCGGATCAGCCGATCCTGACGACAGCGCGCCTTGTCCTGCGCCCGCTCGTGCAGGCCGATGCCGGACTTCTTGCGCTTTATACCGGCGACCGTCGCGTGGCCGAAGGCACACGCTCGATCCCCCATCCGCTGCCCCCCGGTGCCACGGAACAGTTCATTGACCGCTCGACCGCCCCGGACCGGGACGAAGATGTCTGGGTGCTGGATGGGTCGGTCTCTGGCGCGTCGCAGGTGATGGGGCTGCTGTCGTTGAAACCGCTGGACCGTCAGCAAAGCCAGATCGGGTTCTGGGTCGCGCCTGCCTTCTGGAATGCCGGATTCGCCTCTGAAGCGGTCCGCGCCGTGATCAAGGCCAACCCGCATAACGCGCGCACGCTCTTTGCCGAAGTGTTTCAGGACAATGCCGCGTCGGCGCATGTGCTGACCAATGCAGGCTTTGACTATCTGGGCGATGCCGAAGCCTATTCCATCGCCCGCCGCGCCACAGTGCCGACCTGGACCTATATCCGGCGAATGTGATCAAATTTAGCGCAGCCTGCCTGATTGGCGGGCTTGCCCTCTCGACCTTTGTGATCAAATTGATATGCTGATGGCGAGATGTGGCAGGATGTAGCATGCGCAGACCGGTCGTCGGAATCATCGGCAATTCCTATCTGATCAATGATGAATACCCCGCCCATGCGGGCGGCACGATGAATTCCGAAGCCGTAGCGGAAGTCTCAGGCTGCATGCCCTTGCTTGTGCCCTCGGACCCGCGTCTGGTCTCGGTCAGGGAGTTGCTCGAAGTCTGCGACGGGTTCCTGCTGACGGGCGGCCGACCCAATGTCCACCCGGAGGAATATGGCGAGCATGAGACCCCCGCGCATGGGGCGTTCGACCGGGCGCGTGATGCGATTACCTTGCCACTGGTGCGTGCCTGCGTGGCGCGTGGTCAGCCTTTTCTGGGGGTCTGCCGCGGATTTCAGGAAGTGAATGTCGCCATGGGTGGAACGCTTTACCCGGAGATCCGCGACCTGCCGGGACGGATAAACCACCGCATGCCGCCTGATGGTACGCTGGAGGAAAAATTTGCCCTGCGCCACAAGGTCAGCTTCCGCGAGGGTGGGGTGTTTCACCGCCTTATGGGCGCGTCCGAGGTGATGACCAACACGCTGCACGGGCAGGGGGTCAAGACACCGGGAACCCGCATCGCGATTGACGGCCACGCCCCTGATGGCACGCCCGAGGCACTTTATGTCGAAGACGCGCCGGGCTTCACCCTGTCGGTGCAATGGCACCCGGAATGGCAGGCAGGGCAAGACCCTGTGTCGCGCCCGCTATTCGAGGCTTTTGGCGAAGCCGTCCACGCTTGGGCGAACGGGCGCGCACCTTGGGCCCTGAGCGCATGACCTTCGCCCGCACAAGCTGACAGCCTGCGGATAATTGCGTATTTCTGGCAAGAAAATGTAGTCGCGTCAGATCACGACCACCCGCGTGCCCACGGGCACCCGTTCATACAGGTCGATCACATCCTGCTGCAACATGCGGAAACAGCCCGAAGAGGCGAAACGCCCGATCGAGCGCCATTCCGGCGTGCCGTGGATGCGGTAGCCCTGATCGCGCCCGTCGGTCATCAGATAGAGCGCGCGCGCGCCAAGCGGATTTTCCGGCCCGCCGGGCTGGCCGTCCTTCCAGCGTTCCAGCTTGGGGTCACGCTGGATCATCTCGGGCGGCGGGGTCCAGGTCGGCCAATGTGCGCGGCGATACACCGTCGATTCGCCGGTCCAGTCAAACCCCTCGCGCCCGACCGATATGCCGTAGCGCAACGCATAGCCATGTTCGAGGATCAGGTAGAGCAGGCGGTTCTGATTCTCGATGACGATGGTGCCGGGGGCTTCATCGGTCTGATAGGGCACGACCTGCCGATGCAGGAATTCCGGGATCTCCTGCAGATCAATCGCGCGAAGACGATGCGCGCCGTCGCGGCGGGTGGCATAGTCAATCGGCTCGAATTCCGGTGGCGGGGGCGGTGGCACCAGCGCCGGGACACAGGCCCCAAGCGCCAAGGCACTGCCCGAAAGGGCAAGCAGGCGGCGACGGGTCATCAACAATGCGGTCATAATTGGCTTTCCTGAACTCACAACATCATGATCGCAAACACCAAGGCATTTGCAAGCCCTGTCGTCATATCGTTATGACCTGCGTGCCGACAGGCACCCGGTCATAGAGGTCAATCGCATCCTGATTGACCATGCGGATACAGCCCGAAGACACATATTCCCCGATCCGCCAGTATTCCGGCGTGCCATGGATGCGATAGCCCTGATCGCGCCCGCCCGACATCAGATAGAGCGCGCGCGCGCCAAGCGGATTGCGCGGCCCGCCCGGCATGCCGCCCGCAAAGCGCGTCAGGCTTGGGTCTTCGCGCATCATCCGTGCGGTGGGGGTCCATGTCGGCCATTCCGCGCGGCGATAGATCCGTCCGCGTCCGCGCCATGTCAGCCCCTCGCGCCCGACCGAGATGCCATAGCGCAGCGCATGGCCCTCATCGAGGATCAGGAACAGATGGCGCGTGCTGTTTTGCACCAGAATCGTGCCGGGCCGATGCGATGAGGGATATTCGACCACCTGCCGGTGAAATTGCGGCGGGATCAGGCTCATGCCTGTCGCGGGCAGGGTGCGGTTGCCGTCGGGCCGTTCCTCATAGGAAATCGGTGTTATATCGAAACGCGCGGCCAGATCCGACAGCGGCTCGGCGCGCGTGGTCGCAATCGGGCGACCATCTTCGGTAAAGCGCGGCGCGTCAGGTTCGGGGGCTGCAGCGGGTGTCGTTTCACACCCTGCCAAGGCAAGGGCACTGGCTGCAGTGCCCGCTGCGAGAAACCCGCGTCTGGAAAATGTCATCATGGTGCAACCTGTTGTGGTTGCCTGTTTTCCTGCCTCGGGTTTACGCTAGGCGAACGGATCGCGCATGACCAGCATCGCGGCTCTTGTCGCGCGCAAGCTGTGGCCATTGCGCCACCCGCGCGCGTTTCAGCGCGGCAACTGGCTCGCCGCGCGCGCCAGATCGGTGATCGCCTGCCAGTCGCCCTTGATCATCGCATCCTTGGGCGCGACCCATGATCCGCCGACGCAAGCGACATTCGGCAACGCCAGATAATCGGGCGCGCGCGACACGCTGATCCCGCCTGTGGGGCAGAAGGTGACTTGCGGCAACGGCCCACCGATGGATTTCAGCGCACCCGCCCCACCGATGGATTCTGCCGGAAAGAATTTTTGCACTGTATAGCCCTGTTCCAGCAGCACCATGACTTCCGAACAGGTCTGCGCACCGGGCAGCAGTGGCATGTCATTGACGCGCGCCGCGTCGATCAGCGCAGGCGTGGCCCCCGGTGATACGGCAAATCGCGCGCCTGCGGCTTTCGCGGCTTCCATCTGCGCCGCGCTCAGAACAGTGCCCGCGCCCACGACAGCGCCCTCGACCCCGGCCATGGCGGCGATGGCATCCAGTGCGCATTCCGTGCGCAGGGTGATTTCCAGCACCGGCAATCCGCCCGCCACCAGCGCCTGCGCAAGCGGCAGGGCATGGGCGATATCCTCGATCACCAGAACCGGGATGACAGGGGCCATCTGGCACAGGGCAATTGCGTGCTGGCTTTGCTCGGCAGGGGTCATGGGATCACTCCGCTTGCGATGTTTGCGCTAACGGATACGGGGAAAGCACCGCTTTGGCAAGCCTTGAGGCGCGCGCCTATTGCAGATAGCGCATTGGATCGACGCTGTTCATGCCCTGACGCACTTCGAAATGCAGGAAACTCGGATCGCCTGCGCGCACGCGCCCGATGGTCTGGCCCTGCGTCACAGTTGCCCCGCGCGCGACAGTCAAGCCGTCAAGCTGGGCATAGACGGACAACAGGCCATTGTCATGCTGGATCACCACGACCGGAACCTTGTTGGTATCCTCGGTGATCGCCGCGACTCGTCCTGCCGCAGTGGCCTTTACAGGCGTTCCCGCACTCGCGGCAATTCCGATCCCTTCATTGCGCCCCGGCGCATAGGCGCGGATGATCCGCCCGTCCACCGGCATGACGAAACGCGGGCGGGTGGCCTCGGTCCGGGACTCGGACAGGGCAGGCGAGGGCGGGCGCGCTTCCTGAGCTGCAGCGGCCTGTTCGCGCGCGGGTGGCTCTGGCGGGGGCAAGGGTTGGGACGCGCTTGGCGGCAGCGGCGTGGAACTGCCTGCACCGGGAGGGGCAACCACGGGTTCCGGGGCTGGCGCAGGGGCAGGGGCCGCGCGCACGGGCGCAGGCTGATCCGGCACCGGGATCATCAGCACTTGCCCTTCGCGCACACGCATTTCCGGGTCCAGCCCGTTCCAGTCGGCCAGCGCACGCGGCGCGACATTGTATAGCCGCGCGATCTGGAACGCGGTTTCGCCACGTTGCACCCGATGCTGGCGCGGCTGTTCGGCGGCGGGTTGCACCACAGGACGCGGCGCCTCTGGGACAGGGGCAGGGGCCGGGGCGTTGCCTTCGGCCCGCGAAATCGCGGCATCGGCAAGGGTTGAAATCTCGATGGCTCCGCCGCTCTGCGCGCCACCGGTTGCGGCAGAAGGCGCATCGACCACGCGCGGCAGGGCAAGCACTTCGCCACCGCGCAGGGCCGTCGTGGCGTCAAGGGCATTGAACCGCGCCAGCTCGCCCTCGGACATGCCGATCCGCTGCGCAACAGCGGCGACCGTATCGCCGGGGCGCGCGACAACGACCTGATAATCGGGATAGGTGATGATGCCGCGCGCATCCGGGCGCGGGCGGGCGGCAGTCGCCTGACGGGCGGCCTCGGTCGTGGAAAAGCCGTTCTCGCTGCGACGCATGTCCATGTCGAAATCGCTGCAGGCACTGAGTGCAAGCATGGCTGCGCTGCACAGCAGCACTGTTTTCGGAGTTCTCGACATCTGCTCTGCCCTCATGCTCTCTTGCGCGCCCTTCCGGCGGTTGATCCGCCCGTCGTTGCGTTTCGCAGCTTACTGACCAAGGCCCTCGACCAATGGCACAAAGCGGACTGCGCGCAATTCCTCGTACTCATACCCGTCGTCACGCCGGATCACCCGGATCAAGGTCTGAACCGTATCAGACTGACCCACCGGGACGACCATGATACCCCCAATCCGCAACTGCGCCAAGAGGGGGCCGGGCGGGTCTTCGGCGGCTGCGGTCACGATGATGCGATCAAAGGGCGCAATATCGGGTAAACCATGACTGCCATCCGTGACCATTGCCGTCACATTGTTCAGCCCCATCTGGTCAAAGACCTTCTGTGCGGCCTGTGCCAACTGGCGGTGACGCTCCAGCGTATAGACGCGGCGGGCAAGCTGGCTCAGGATCGCGGCCTGATAGCCCGACCCGGTGCCGATCTCCAGCACCTTGTCGCGCGGTCCGACCTGCAAGGCTTCGGTCATCAGCGCCACGACCGAAGGCTGGCTGATCGTCTGCCCGCAGGCAATCGGCAGCGGCATGTCCTCATAGGCGCGATCCGCGAAAATCCCGGTGACAAAGGCGCGGCGGTCGATCTTCTCCATGGCCTGCAGCACGCGCGTATCCGTCACGCCGCGCGAGCGGATCGTGAAGATGAAGCGCATCCGCGCTTCAATCAGCGCGTCAGGCTCATTCATTCCAGCGCCTTTCGCACATCGTCCATCGCATCATGCGCACTCAGATCAGCGCGCATCGGCGTGACAGAGATATAGCCGTCCAGATTGACCGCCGCATCCGTGCCCGGAGCGGTGGGCAGATGCTGCGGACCGCCCTTGATCCACAGGAATTTGCGCCCGGTCGGGGAGATCTGTGCCTCGACCCCGAAAAACGTATCTTTTCTATAGCCTTGCGGGGCGACCTTCATCCCTTTCACGGCCTCACGTCCGACCGGCGGGAAATTCACGTTGTAAAACAGCCGGTAATCGCCCTGATCCCAGATCCCGCGCTCCAGCAGGCGGCGAATGATCGCTTCGCCATGCCCGACAGCCGCATCGAAAGCGCTTGGCAGATCTTCGGTCAGCGGCCCCATATATTGCGAGAGCGCAATCGCAGGCAGCCCCTGAAGGGCGGCTTCCATCGCCCCGCCCACTGTGCCGGAATAAAGCACATTCTCTGCGGAATTATTGCCCCGGTTCACGCCCGAGAGCACCAGATCAGGCTTTGCCCCCTGCAACACATCGTAAAGCCCCGCCAATACGCAATCGGCGGGCGAGCCTTCGGCGGCATAGCGCCGCTTGCCCAGTTTCGCGATCATCATCGGATGGGTGTAGCTGATGCAATGCGCGACGCCAGATTGCTCGAAAGCGGGCGCCACGACCCAGACCTCGCCATCGGGGCCAGCCACATTCAGCGCGATCTCTTCCAGCACCGCCAGACCCGGAGCGTTGATCCCGTCGTCATTGGTCAGAAGAATACGCATGTCACCCCCGATTGCCTGTCAATCTGCTTTAGAGGAGCCCCCGGTGACGGGCAAGGCCCTCAGGGCTGATAGTTCGGCGATGGTGGCAGATTGGGCGAGGCAAGGCTGAATTTTTCCTGCCGCGCCTTGACGCTGTCATGCACCAGATCCTCCGGTTCGACCCGACGACGCCGCCAGAGTGGCAAAGCAAAACCGAAAGGCAGGCTGCCATATGGCATACGTCGCGGCAGAAGGCCCGCCAGCATCCAGAAGGGATTGAGCGAGGTCTGCGCCCGCGCCATCGGGGCCGGTTCGACATAGCGACTGGAACGGCCATCGCCCTGCTGGCCCAGAACGATGCGGTCAACCGTGGCTTGGCGATACTGCACGCCCAGCGCCTGTGTTTCGCGGATCATCCAGTCCAGCGCAACCTTGCCAAGTCCGGAGTGGCGCTCGGGATAGCCCCCGCCGACATCGGCATGAACCCCCGCGAACCACATTTCACGCAGGTTCTGCGGTTGACCATGGCAGCGCCGGAAGCGGTTGCCGTAACAGAACTGCCCCTCGGGCCAGCGCAACGGCTGATAGGGCGCGCGCCGCTCATCCAGTGCAAGCGCGTGGCGGACGGCGGCGACTGACGGATTCTCGCTGGTATTGGCATGAGCGCGAAGCCGTGGTCCGTCGCGGACCCATTCAAAGATCGAACTGACCGTATCGAACAGCCCCAGACAGGCAATCGGCACCAGATCGGGCCGCAAGACCCGATACCACAGGTTCATCTCCTCCCAGTCGCCCTTTGCATCAGGGTGTTCTGCCACGCCCTTATAGGCACGATACGCCTGATCCAGCAGGTTCAGATGGCGCGGCTCCATCAGCCCGAACGCATTCAGAAACCCCGCCAGCACCCGCGCCGTATAGGCCCCGCGCGAAAAACCGAACAACACCGCGCGGTCACGCGGTTGCACCCTGCGACCATTCCGTTTGCCATTGTCGTAATTCTGCACCAGAAAGCGATAGGCTTCCTTGACATTGGCATCCAGCCCCCAGCCGGTTGCGCGGTCAAACGCCTCGCGCAGGCGCGCGCGCCAGTAGAACAACGAGTTTTCGCCGCCGAATGTGCCGACGCCTGGGCTGTACCAGACCAGTTGGCGTTCGGATTTTTCCAGACAGCCATAGAGCCGCAGGATATTGCTGCGGTTGGAGCGGACGGTATTTGCTGTGCCATCAAACAGCAGGATGATCGTTTTCGTCATGCCCGGCCCCCATGGACTGCGGAACTGCCAGCAGCATAGCCCGGATCAAAGCTTGCGTCACCTGTGCAACCCGCCTATGTGAAAGCCGCGATGCGGAAGGTCGGATGACCGCGTGCGATCCAGGTTGCGCGAGGAAAGTCCGGGCTCCATGAGGCAAGGGTGCCGGGTAACGCCCGGCTGGGGCAACCCAAGGGAAAGCGCCACAGAAAACAGACCGCCCAGCTTGGCTGGGTAAGGGTGAAACGGTGGGGTAAGAGCCCACCGCGGGACGGGCAACCGGACCGGCACGGCAAGCCCCACCCGGAGCAATGCCGAATAGGGACTTCGCGCGGGCGTGATCCGGGTTCGCCCGGATATCCCCGCAGGGCCGCCTCAGCCCGAAGTCCGGGTTGGCAGCTAGATCCTGTCCGCAAGGGCAGGGGCAGATGAATGGTCATCCCCAGAGGCAACTCTGGGACAGAACCCGGCTTACAGAC
>JAFIEL010000055.1 GCA_020832585.1 Natronohydrobacter sp.
TCAGCTACAACAACATCAACGACACCGATGCGGCCTTTGAACTGGTGTCCGAGTTCCTGCCTGCGGATGGTCCGGCCTGTGCGATCATCAAGCACGCCAACCCTTGCGGGGTGGCGCGCGGCGCAACGCTGCTGGACGCTTACCTGCGCGCCTATGACTGTGACCGCACATCGGCTTTCGGGGGCATCATCGCCGTGAATGGCCCGCTGGATCTGGCCACCGCCCAGGCGATTACCGAGATTTTCACCGAAGTCGTGATTGCCCCCGGTGCGAACCATGACGCCATCGCGCATTTCGCGTCGAAGAAAAACCTGCGCCTGCTGACGACGCCGGGTCTGGCCAATCCGGCCAGTGGCGGGCTGGCCTTCAAACAGGTCGCAGGCGGGTTTCTGGTGCAGGATCGCGACAATGGCATGATCACGGCGGATGATCTGCGCGTGGTCACGAAACGCGCGCCGAACGATGCCGAACTCGCGGACCTGCTGTTTGCGTGGAAGGTCGCCAAGCATGTGAAATCCAACGCCATCGTCTATGTGAAGGACGGCGCGACCGTGGGTGTCGGCGCGGGCCAGATGAGCCGGATCGATTCGACCCGGATCGCCGCGCAGAAAGCGCGCGACATGGCCGAAGTGCTGGGCCTGCCCGCGCCGCTGACGCAGGGCTCGGTCGTGGCCTCTGATGCGTTCTTCCCCTTCGCCGACGGGCTGCTGGCCGCAGCAGAGGCGGGCGCGACCGCGATCATCCAGCCGGGCGGTTCGATGCGCGACGACGAGGTGATCGCCGCCGCCGATGCGGCAGGGCTTGCGATGGTCTTCACCGGCCAGCGCCATTTCAGGCATTGACGCGATGCGGATCGCGGTCGGAACATTGTTGCTGACACTGGTCGCTGATCAGGCCAGCAAATGGTGGGTGATCGAGCGCATGGCGCTTGACCAGCGCCTTTATATCCCGGTGCTCGACCCGTATCTGGTTTTCGCGATGGCGTGGAATCGCGGCATCAATTTCGGCCTTTTCGGCTCCGACAGTGATGTCATGCGCTGGTTCCTGATCGCGCTGGCGCTGGTGATCTGCGTTGTGGTCTGGATCTGGGTCCGACGCGAAGGTGCTACGCGCATGATGCAGATCGGCGCGGGACTTCTGATCGGGGGCGCGCTGGGCAATGTGATCGACCGCATCCGCTGGGGGGCGGTTGCTGATTTCATCAACATGTCTTGTTGCGGGTTCAGAAATCCGTATTCTTTCAACATTGCAGATGCCGCCATCTTTGCCGGGGCCTTCGCGCTCATCCTGTTTTCAGGGCGCAAGAGCGACCGTCCGAACACCTAGCGACGCCGGGAACATGGCAGGCTGAAAAGATGACTGCAGGGCGTGACGTGGCCTGCGGAATAGGCTAAGACCAAAACGCCGGACGAGTTGACAAAGGGGGTCCAGATGGCAGTCAGACAGGTGATCATCGCCGCATTGGGCGTTGCAACCCTGACGCTCGGGGCCTGTTCGGACCCGGAGAACCCGATCCTGATGCATGCCGCCACGCAGGAACGCGGACCCGATGAGTTCTCGATCTTGCCCACACGCCCGCTGGAAATGCCGCCCAACCTGAGTGCCTTGCCGACACCCAATCCCGGTGGGGTGAACAGGGTGGACCCGCAGCCCATGGCAGATATTGCCCGTGCGCTGGGCGGCAATCCGGCAGCAGCGATGGCGCCGGGGGCAGTGGATGGCGGGATCGTCAACCACGCCAGCCGCTTCGGGCGCGATGCCGGGATTCGCGACCAGCTGGCCGCCGAAGATCTGGCGCATCGGCAGCGCAATCAGGGGCGGCTTCTTGAGCGGATCTTCTCGGTCAATGTCTATCACAATGCCTATCAGTTCATGTGGCTGGACAAATATTCCGAACTGGAACGTTGGCGCCGGGCCGGGGTCCGCACGCCGACCGCACCGCCTCGGCCAGAGTGATGTGATCCCGCAAGGCTTTATTGGCAGGGAATCTGCGCTATCTTTCCGGTTGCGGCATGTCGCTGCATACGGGAGGAAAGAGATGAACAGATTGCTTGCACTTTCTACGGGCCTGATCTTCGCATCTGCTGCAGCTTTCGCGGACAATCACGGCCACAGCCATGATGACATGGCCAGAACCCCCGCGCCAGAAGGGGCCATGGTCTATTTCATCGGGCTTGAGGATGGCGCGACCGTGTCGAACCCCGTCACCTTGCATTTCGGCGCGCGCGGCATCGGGATTGCGCCGGCCAATGTCGAATGGCCCAATACCGGCCATCACCATCTGCTGATCAATCTCGACCCGGCAGAGGTCGAGATGGAATTCGGCCTGCCCGCCGATGACCAGCACCGCCATTTCGGTGGTGGTCAGACCGAGGTGACGCTCGAACTGCCCACCGGCACCCATACGATGTTTCTGCTGATGGGCGATCACAACCATGTCCCGCATGACCCGCCGATCATGTCCGAGGTGATCACCATCACGGTCGAGTGACCCCCGACCCCGCTCACGCTTGCGTGGGCGGGGTTGATTCCCCCCGCGAAGACAGTAGCTTGCCGGGAAACTCTTTTGGAGGATGAAGATGTTCGCGCGCAGCCTGTTCGTTGCGGCCCTGATGGTTGTCAGCAGTTTTGCTGCCGCCAAGGCCAGCCCTGTCACCCATGCCACACTCGATAACGGGCTGGAAATCGTGGTGATCGAAGATCGCCGCGCCCCTGTGGTCGTGCATATGGTCTGGTATCCTGTGGGGGCCGCAGACGAACCGCCCTTGCAATCGGGGATCGCGCATTTCCTCGAGCATCTGATGTTCAAGGGCACCGACACGCAGGCCCCCGGTGAATTTTCGGCGGTGGTCGAAGCCAATGGCGGGCGCGACAATGCGTTCACCTCGTGGGATTACACCGGCTATTTCCAGCGCGTCGCCTCTGACCGGTTGGCGCTGATGATGGAAATGGAAGCCGACAGGATGCAGAACCTGTCCTTCACCGACGCCGAATGGCTGCCTGAACGCGATGTGATCCTCGAAGAGCGCGGGCAGGTGCTTGAAAGCCGCGTTGGCGCGCAGTTCAACGAGGCGCTGCTGGCGGCACTGTTCAAATCCCACCCTTACGGTGTGCCGATCATTGGCTGGCGTCATGAGATGGAAACCCTGACCGATGAAATGGCGATGGATTTCTACGCCGCCCATTACGGGCCGAACAATGCCATTCTGGTGATCGCAGGGGATGTGGACACGGCAGAAGCATTGGCCCTGGCCGAAACGCATTATGGTCCGATCCCTGCCAACCCGGCAATTACGCCTGTGATCCGCCCGTCAGAGCCGCCCCATCTGGCCGAGCGTCGGCTGGTGATGGAAGATGCACGCGTCGGCAACCCTTATGTAAACCGCGTCTATCTGGTGCCGCCCCGCCGCAGCGGGGATCAGGCACAAGCCGCCGCGCTGCAGATGCTCGCGGCCCTTCTGGGCGGATCGGCCACGACCTCTGTGCTGGAACGGCAGTTGAATTTCGATGAGGGCATCGCGCTGTCCGCCTGGGCCAGCTACATGGGCATGATGCGCGATTATGGCATGTTCATGATGGGCATCACCCCCGTCGAGGGCGTGTCGCTCGATGAGGCAGAGGCCGCAATGGACCGTGTTTTCGCCGAGTTTCTGGAAAACGGTGTCGATCTGGAACAGTTCGAACGCGTCCGCCGCCAGATCCGCGCGTCCGAGATTTACGCGCTGGATGACACCCAGTCGCGCGCGCGCCAATACGGCACCGGCCTGAGCATCGGGCTGTCCGTCGAGGATGTTGATGGCTGGATCGATGCGCTGGAAGCCGTGACCCCGGAAGATGTGATCGCCGCCGGGCGCGATCTGCTGGACCGCCGCGCCTCTGTCACCGGCCATCTGACCCGCCCCCAGACAACCGAGGTGAACTGATGAAACGCCTGATTGCGCTTTTCCTGCTTGTCGCCTTTCCGCTGCGCGCGGAAGTGGACATCACGCCTGTCACCTCTGAAAGCGGCCTGACCGCCTGGCTGGTCGAAGAACGCTCGATCCCTTTCGTAGCACTTGAGTTGATCTTTGCTGGCGGGGCCACGATTGAAAGCGACGCCCAGGCCGGGGCCGTGATCCTGATGACGGCCCTTCTGGAAGAAGGCGCAGGCGATCTGGACGCACAAGCATTCGCGGCGCGCACCGAAGAACTCGCCGCCCGGATCAGCTTCAGCTCGGGGCGCGATTCGGTATCGGTGTCAGTGCGTTTCCTGACCGAGGATGCAGAGGCCGTGATCGACCATCTGCGCCTTGCCCTGACCGAACCGCGCTTTGACGAAAGCGCCATCGAGCGCGTGCGCGGGCAGGTTCTGGCCAGTCTGCGCCGCGAAAACCTTGACCCGAACACGCTGGCCTCGCGTGCTTTCGCGCGCGCCGCTTTCGGGGCGCATCCGTATGGGCGTGAAACCAACGGGACGCCGGAAACTGTGGCCGCACTGGATCGTGCCGCATTGCTGGACGCGCATCAGGGTGCGATTGCGCGCGACCGGGTGTTCATCGGTGCCGCCGGGGATATCGCGCCCGAGGAACTGTCAGCGCTTCTGGACCGGTTGTTCGAGGGGATTCCGGAAACAGGTGCGCCCATCCCGGACCATGCGGAATTTCTTGCCGGGCCGGGGCTGGACATCATCCCGTTTGACGGGCCGCAATCGGTAGTTGCTTTCGGCCATGACGGGATTGCGCGCGACGATCCCGATTTCCTGACGGCCTTTGTTGTAAATGAGGTATTCGGGGGCGGGCGTTTCGGCACGCGGCTGATGCGGTCCTTGCGCGAAGAACGTGGGCTTACTTACGGGATTGGCGCATTTCTTTCCTCTGGCGCTTTGGGCGAAAGCTATCAGGGGCGGCTGTCCACGGATAATGCCAATGTTGAAATAGTGATAGAACTGCTGCGCGAAGAATGGGCACGCATTGCCCGTGACGGGATCACGGCAGAGGAACTGGACCGCATCCAGACCTATCTGACCGGGGCCTATCCGCTGCGTTTCGATGGCAATTCCTCCATCGCCTCGATCATGGCCTCGATGCAGTATCAGGGCTTTGATCAGGATTACGTCAATATCCGCAACGACCTGATACGCGCGCTGACACTCGAAGATGTCAACGCGATGGCCGCGCGCCTCTATGACCCGGAAGCGCTGTTTTTCGTCGTGGTAGGGCAGCCCGTCGGCCTGAACTAGCTTGGCAGGGCAAGGGCGTTCATGCTACATCATGTGGCATGAACGCACCTGACCGCAACATACGCCCGGAAATCCGCCAGCTTGACGAAGCGGCTGTCAACCGCATTGCGGCGGGCGAAGTGGTCGAGCGCCCGGCCTCTGCGGTCAAGGAACTGGTCGAGAATGCACTTGATGCAGGGGCGACCCGCATTGACATCGCTTATGCCGATGGCGGCAAGACGCTGATCCGCGTCACGGATGATGGTCACGGCATGCGCGGCGCGGACCTGCCGCTGGCGCTGTCACGCCATGCCACATCGAAAATCGACGGGTCGGACCTGCTGAACATCCATTCCTTCGGGTTCCGGGGCGAAGCGCTGCCCTCGCTGGGCGCTGTGGGGCGGCTGTCGATCACCACCCGCGCGGCGGGCGAAGAGGGGGCCAGCATCACCGTCGAAGGCGGTCGCATGGGGGCCGTGAGGCCAGAGGCCGCGCGCATTGGCACGACCGTCAGCCTGCGCGATCTGTTCTACGCCACGCCCGCGCGGCTGAAATTCATGCGCTCTGACCGGGCCGAAGCGCAGGCAATTGCCGATGTGGTCAAGCGACTTGCGCTGGCGGAACCCTATGTCAGCTTCACGCTGGCCGATGTCTCAAGCGATCACCCGCGCGACATCTTCCGCGCCGATGCCGCGCAAGGCGCGCTGTTCGACGCGCTGGAAGAGCGCATGGCGGGCGTGATCGGGCGCGACTTCACCGATAATGCGCTGCGCATCGACGCGGAACGCGAAGGGCTGCACCTGACAGGTTTCGCGGCCCTGCCCACCTATTCGCGCGGCGCGGCTGTGGCGCAATATCTCTTCGTGAATGGCCGACCCGTTCGCGACAGGATGCTGCTGGGTGCCTTGCGTGCGGCCTATGCAGATGTGCTCTCGCGCGACCGCCACCCGGTCGTGGCGCTGTTCCTGACCTGCGCGCCCGAACTGGTCGATGTGAATGTGCACCCGGCGAAATCCGAAGTGCGGTTCCGCGATCCCGGCCTTGCGCGCGGGCTGATCGTCAGCGGGTTGCGGCATGCACTGGCGGGTGCCGGGCACAGGGCATCGAGCACGGTCGCAGGCGCGATGCTGGGCGCGATGCAGCCGAATCCCCAACGCAGCTACCAGATGGACCGCCCGTCAGGCCATGCCCTGCGCAGCGCATACCAGCTTCAGGCCCCACAGACGTTTGACGAGGCCCCGGCACTGTGGTCTGCGCCCGAAACCCTGTCAGCCCGCCACGAGCCTGTCGCGCCAGAGACAGTCGAGGCCCCGCTTGGGGCGGCACGCGCGCAGATCCATGAGACTTACATCATCGCCCAAACCCGAGACGGAATGGTGATCGTCGATGCCCATGCAGCGCATGAACGGCTGGTCTATGAACGGCTGAAACGCCAGCGCGCCGAAAACGGGGTCGCGGCGCAAGCCCTGCTGATCCCCGAAATCGTGGAATTGTCCAGTCTGGAAGCCGCGCAGATCCTGGCCCTCGCCCCGGATCTGGCGCAACTCGGGCTGGTGCTCGAAGGGTTCGGTGGCTCCAGTATCATGGTGCGTGAAACCCCGGCCATTCTGGGCCAGATCGACGCGCGCGGGCTGATCCGCGATATTCTGGACGAACTGGCCGATCTGGGGGAAAGCCGCGGATTGGAGGCGCGGATCGACGCGGTCCTGTCGCGCATGGCCTGTCACGGATCGGTACGCTCGGGTCGCCAGATGCGGGTCGAGGAAATGAATGCACTTCTGCGCGAGATGGAGGCCACGCCGCTTTCGGGGCAGTGCAATCATGGTCGGCCCACTTCGGTCACGCTGTCTCTGGCGGAGATCGAGAAACTGTTTGGCCGAAGATAGTCACGCGGAATTGAAGCCCCGCCTGACAGCGCTATCTGCGCTGTCAGGGAACATCAGGGCGACAGTATGCAAATCTGCGAAGCAACACGGGCAGCAGGGCTGGCGCGGCTTGCGGCATTTGCGCCCCGCATGGGGAAACACTATGCCACCGGGCGCAATTTCGATCTGGGGCCAGAGCGGCACAAGGATGTCTCGGGCCTGTCGCCCTATCTGCGCAGACGGCTGGTGCTGGAAGAAGAAGTGGCCGAGGCTGCATTGGCCGCGCACGGGATCAACGGGGCGGAAAAATTCCTGCAGGAAGTGCTGTGGCGTGGATATTTCAAGGGCTGGCTGGAGCATCGCCCGGGTATCTGGACCAGCTACCGCGACGGGCTGTTGCGAGATCTGCAATCGCTGGAACGCGACCGCAGCCTGCGCCGCGCGGTCGGTCTGGCAGAGGCCGGGCAAACCGGGATCGCCTGTTTCGACGCATGGGCGCGTGAATTGGTCGAGACCGGGTATCTGCACAACCATGCGCGGATGTGGTTCGCCTCGATCTGGATATTCACCTTGCGCCTGCCCTGGCGGCTGGGCGCGGATTTCTTCTACCGGTATTTGCTGGACGGTGATCCGGCCTCGAACACGCTGGGGTGGCGCTGGGTCGCGGGTCTGCATACGCGCGGCAAATTCTATGAAGCGCAGGCCTGGAATATTGCCAAGTTCACTGGCCAGCGCTTCGCGCCGCGCGACAGCGATCTGGCGGTCGTGACCGAAGGGATGGAGGCAAGCGAGCCGGACGGCTTGCCCCCTGTGACACCCCTGCGCCTGCCTGTGGCCCCGGATATGTCCGCCCCAAGCCTGCTTCTGCTGACCGAGGAAGACTGCAGTCTGGAAGAGTTCAAACCGGAACGGCTGGATCTGCGCGGCGCGGTCGCCCTTGCCGCGTCGCATCTGCGCTCGCCGGGGGTGGTCTCTGGCAAGGTGGCTGGCTTTGAGGCAGAGGCGCTGCGTGATGGTGCGGCGCGGCTGGGGATCACTTGCGAGATCAGCGAAGCGGGGGGCGCGGGGGATCTGGCCGCATGGGCTGCGCGTGTGGGGGCGCGGCAGATCGTGACGGGGTATGTGCCCTGCGGACCCTTGCGCGACTGGCTTGATGCAGCCAGCCCAGCACTTGCGGCGGAAGGGATTGCATTATGCGAATGGCGCCGTGGCTGGGATCAGGCGGTCTGGCCCCATGCGACGGCCGGGTTTTTCAAGGTGAAGAAGGCGATGCCAGCGATTCTGACGCAGCGCCCGATGCTGTGAGGGGGTAAGCGCCCATTCGGCGCCCACCCGCCCGCCCATGCACCTCATGGGCGCTGCCTGTGCCGTTCCGGCACAGGCGGGGCTGTTACAGCAGGCGCCGCGCGATGACCTGCGCCTGAATTTCGCCAGCGCCCTCGAAAATATTGAGGATGCGGGCATCGCAGAGGATGCGGCTGATCTGATATTCCAGCGCGAACCCGTTGCCGCCGTGGATCTGCAGCGCATTATCGGCGCAGGCCCAGGCCACACGCGCGCCCAGAAGTTTTGCCATTCCCGCTTCCAGGTCGCAGCGTCGATCCGCGTCTTTCTCGCGCGCGCTGAAATAGGTCAGTTGCCGCGCAATCATGATCTCGACCGCCATCATCGCCAGTTTTGCGGCCACGCGCGGGAATTCGATCAGGGATTTGCCGAATTGCTTGCGATCCTCGGCATATTGCATGCCCACTTCCAGCGCGTTCTGCGCAACGCCGATGGCACGCGCCGCCGTCTGGATGCGTGCCGATTCGAACGTCTGCATCAACTGCTTGAAGCCCTGACCTTCGACCCCGCCCAGCAGGTTCTCGCCCTTGACCTTGAAATCGTCGAAATTGACCGTGTATTCCTTCATGCCCCGGTAGCCCAGCACTTCGATTTCGCCGCCCGAGAGACCCGGATCGACGAAAGGTGTCTCATCCGTGCCGGGCGTCTTTTCGGCCAGAAACATGGACAGCCCGCGATAATCTTTCGTATCGGGAATGGTGCGTGCCAGAACTGTCATGACATGGGTGCGCGCGGCATGGGTGATCCAGGTCTTGTTGCCGTTGATGACCCAGTCATCCCCCTGTTTGACCGCGCGGGTGCGCAGGCTACCCAGATCAGACCCGGTATTGGGTTCGGTGAACACGGCCGTCGGCAGGATTTCCCCGGACGAGAGCTTCGGCAACCACTGTTCCTTCTGCTCTTGCGTGCCACCGCAGATGATCAGTTCTGCCGCGATTTCGGTGCGCGTGCCAAGGCTGCCCACCCCGATATAGCCGCGCGACAGTTCTTCGGACACCACCACCATTGCGGCCTTGGGCATGCCCAACCCGCCGAATTCTTCCGGGATCGTCAGGCCAAAGACGCCCATTTCGGAAAGCTGGTCGATCACCTCCATCGGGATCAACTCGTCCTTCAGGTGCCACTCATGCGCGTGCGGCGCGACCTGTTCATCTGCATAGCGCCGAAACTGGTCGCGGATCATTTCCAGTTCTTCATCCAGCCCCGTGGCGCCAAAGGTTGCCCGGCCATGGTTCGAGCGCATCTGTGCCACCAGCGCCATGCGCGCCGCATCCGTGTTGCCCTCGCGCCTCAACTGCCCGCAGGCCCCGCTGTCCAGATCGGCTGTCACGCCCAGATCCGACAGGCGCGCGATCTCGCCCTGATTCATCGCGATCCCACCCGCGAGCTGGTTGAGATACTCGCCAAATCCGATCTGCAGGATCAACTGCTCCATCTCGCCAAAGCGACCTTCATCCTGCAGCCGCTCGGCCCAACCCTGCATCTGGCGCAGGCTTTCGACATAAGTGGCCAGCCAGGCCAGCCCATGCGTGGCGTATTGATCGATCTCAAGCAGCGTCGTATCGACCTTTCCGCCGGGGGCCACGCGGGCGCGCATCGCGGCAAGCGCCTGTTCCAGCACGGCCTCGACCGGGGGCAGGGCTGCGCGGGTCACGTTCAGCAGGTCGGCCATCACAGGCGAGGGCAGGGCTTGTCCATCATGCGGCATGGGTCACTCCGATCATTGTCATCCGGGTATTTTGCAATTGCAGCATTACATAGGGCCCCGGATTGCCCCAAGCAACAAAAATACGCGGGGGTTTGTCATTCTTTGCATTTATGTCGCAGACGCGCTCCCCCTTGCAAAAGCGCGCCGCTGTGCTCCGGGGGATTCTGACGGCCCTCAGCCCGAAATTTGCTCGCGCAGGACCGACCCGGTCATCGATACAAACAAATAGATCCCGAAGAAGATCAGAAAGGCCAGCGCGGAATTCTCCAGCCTGCGCGGATAGGTCGGCTCATCCGGGGCGACAGGTTCGACCGAGAGGGCCAGATAGCGCACTTGTCGGCTGACCTCGATCCGTGCGGATTCCAGCTGCTGCATGGCCTGCGCGCGCATCATTTCGCGCGTCTGCACTTCCGCTTCTGCCATGATCAACTGGCTTTGCGTCCGTGCCAGCGATACACCATCGTTCGAATCGCGGGTCATCGAGCCGCGCAAGGCCTCGATCTGCGCGCGCAGTGCTTCCTCGCGCCGCTCCAACGGTTGCAGCCGTGCCGGGTTCGGGCGCGGGTTCGAACGGATTTCCTGCAGGCTCAAGCGGGTCTGCGTCAATTCCGCTTCAAGCGTGCCGATCTGTTGCGACAGAAGCGACAATTCGACCTCGCCCGACATGACCGCAGAGCGCTCTTGCAGATCGACCACGGCAAGCCGCGCCTCGATCAGCTTTTGCTGCGCATCCTCCAGACTTTGACGGGCCTCGGTCATCTGGCTGTCGCGCAGGCGCTGGGTCATCATGTCGACATGCTCTTCGGCAAAGCGGATCAGCGCGCGTGAAAAACGCTCGCTGTCTTCAGGGCTGGCTGCGATCGCCTCCAGCCGGACCACACCTTCGGTCGGGTCATATCCGATCAGCACATGGCGTTTGAACAGCCGGAAAGCGGCTTCGTCGGTTGCATCGGCGGGTAGCCTGCGCAACAGGTCGATACGTTCATCAATGAAATGATCCTTGAACCCTTCTTCCAGATTCAATCGCTGCATGGCCGACCGTGATTGCAGATAGCTTTGCACCGAGGCCGCTTCATTCTGCCCACCCATACCCATGCCCGCAGCAGAGGGCAGCATGCTGGCCAGATCGCCCGGCGCCCCGCCATCCGCCTGTTGAATGACGAACTGGCTTTCGGTGGCATACATCGGTGTGGCGATGACGTAGAAATACCATGTCGCAATGAAAGTGGGCAGGGTCACAAAGACCAGCAGCCGCGCGCCAAGATGCAACAGCCGCTTGCGCCGCCGCCGGGCGATGTCGCGCTGGACCTTGCGCAACTCCTTTTCACGATCTGCGGCCAGGCGCGCCATGCGTTCCTTGGCGACCGAGACCGGATCAGCACTGTCCTCGCGCGTTGCCGGGGGTGTCTCTGGTCGGGTCGTCAGGGCGCGGCTTGGCTCTGGGTCATCGGTCGCGACCAGATCGAGCACCTTGCCGCGCGCAAAAGGATCAATTCCCTGCTTGCGCAACATCAGCACCGCGTCATGGGCAGAGGTCGGTCGCAACCCGTGTTTCTGTGCAACCCGCATCGCCATGCGCAACTGGCGGGCAGTCAACCCTTCGGCCCGGATCGCCTCGATCGAGTCGAGCGCCTTGGGCCTGCCTTCAAGATCGGCACTTCCGGCCTGTTCCTGTGCCACTGGTGCGGCAGGCGTGTCGGCGTCTTCCCCGGACCTTGTGGCGCGGGCGGCTTCGGGCGCGTCAGCATCGAGCGGTCCGACCTGCCCGGACTGTGCGTCGGGTTGCGCGACCTTGGGGGCCGCGCCGAGTGTCAGCGCTTTCGAAGGGGGGGACGAAGTGGGGCGGTTCGCTGACGCTGTGCGCGGTTCCTTGCGGATCTGCACGGGCGCGACACGGGCGCGCGCGGGGGCAGCTTGCTGCGGTTCAGGGTGCGCCTGCTCTGGCAAATCAGGCGCATCGGCACTGTCTTCATCGGCCAGTTCCGCGTCGTAAACATGAGCGGGGGTCACGAAGGGCGGGGTGCGTGGCGGCAAAACCTGCGCGTCCCCCGTCGGCGGGGGCGCGTCTGTGCCCTGCCCAGAGGACGTGCGGCGCAACCGGAAGCGCTTGGATTTAACCTGTGTAGTCATAAAGTTCCTTGGCTTCTTCGAGTGTGTCGAAGAAAAACAGCTTCCCGTCACTCAGGACTGCTGCAGAATTGCAGAATTTCTGCAGAATTTCCATCTGATGCGACACGATCACCAGCGTCGAGTATTCAAATCTCTCGCGCATCACTGCGCCAGCCCGTCGATTGAAGGCAACATCGGTGGTTGAAGGCATGCCTTCATCGACAAGATATAGCTCGAAATTCATCGCCAGCATCAGCGACAGTGACAAACGTGCCCGCATGCCCTGGCTGTAGGTGCCGATCGGCATGCTGAAATATTCGCCAATATCACACAGCCAGCGGCAGAACGCCTCGACCTCGTCCGGGTCCAGACTGTAGAGCGCGGCTATGTAGCGCACATTCTCAGTTCCCGATTGCTTGGTGTCCAGCCCGCCCATGAACCCCAGCGGGAATGAGACGCTGCAGCGGCGATGTATCCGGCCTTCGTCGGGTTTTTCCAGACCGGCCATCATGTTGATGACGGTGGTCTTGCCTGTACCATTCTTCGCGAGAATCCCCAGATTCATGCCGCGCCTGACGGTGAAACTGGCGTCATCAAGGATGATCTTGCGCTGTGTTCCCGTCCAGAAGGACTTGCTGACATTTTCGAATTCCAACATGCCTGCACGCTTTGCCCGCCAGTTTGCGTCAGCAAATGGCACAATACCGATCATTGCCTGAGAGCCCTGTGCCAGATCACTGGTCCAGTGCACAGACCCCTTCACCCCGGACTATACGCATCGATTGGGGCGTCGGGCAATCCTAGCATTGCGCAGGTAAAGGGGGTGTGAAGCAGAATGAGGGAATTTTTACGCGGTCAGGCGCCCTTTGGGCGTCTGCCGCCCGGAACGGGGCGCACCAGTCCTGTCTGTTGGTTGGCTCAGCGTCCCCAGGACCGCTTGGCGCCGCAATCGAAATGCACGAAATTCGACCCCGAATAGCGCCCGACACCCCCGGCATTGCACGAGATTGCCGCCTGCGCGATCTGGCTGACCGAACGCGAATTCAGACGCACATCCGCCGCCTGCCCGCGCAGATGCAGCGAGTCCTGCGCCACATTGCGCGACCGCGCGCGCAGCATGGCATTGGTCGCTGGAGAGCGGTAGCCGGACAGAAGCATATAGGGCTCGCTGACCCGCAGGATATTGTGAGTCGCTGCCAGAAAATCGATCGTGCGGGTGTCGATGTTATGGACCTGATTGTTGCGCCAATCCCGGAAGAAGTGATTGATTTCTCCAATGGATTCCGGAACATACTTGCCATCGATCCAGTAGATGATGTTCATGTTCTCGCCGGTGCGGCCGGAATAGAACCGAATGCGCCGAATGTCGCCTGCGCCGCGTGCATAGGCTGTCACGCCGGGGAAAAATGGTGCTGCGCTGATGGCAGTCGCCGCAAACGCCCCAAGGATCGCGCGGCGGGTCACGGAGGTCGTTGATGCGTCGAGCATGAAACGGCTTGTCCTTTGTCCCTGTGTCGTGCCCGTCCTTGCGGCATAGCCGTCTTTGCGGATCTTCGGCACGTTTTCTGTTCTCTGGCAGTCGCTGCCTCGCACAGATTTCGTGCCACAAAAACCAAGCTTGCCCAAGGGGTTTCCTGCCGCTGGCCAGATTGACCCGCTGACTTGAGCGGAATTTCGCCGGTCTTCGGTTGCAGAGGCCGGGTGCCGGGCGGAGGGTTGAAGGCTGTGTCGCTGTGTCATGCCGTCATGGATAAGGCAGATTCCTTCACGAAACCTGAAAGTCACGGCCCGATCCTTGATGTTTCGCCTCGCGCGCTTGTGAATGGACGCCTTGAGCGATAATCTGCCTAGATTGCGGTCTGTGGATTAAGGGATGTGAAATGCTCGATATTTTTGGATTTCAGCGTAGAAAGGTCGGCGCGCGGCTGGTTCCTGCACTTGCACTTGTGCTGGCCATGGGCGTCGCCGTGCCTGTCGAGGCGCAGCAATTTCCCGCCTTCAGGCAAGCGCTGGCCGAGCAGGTTTCCGAAAACAGCAAGGTGTCCGCCTTCTACCGCGACACGGAATATGCCCCGCTCTGGACCGGCGAGGACAGCGCCGCGCGGCGCGAAGCGCTGCTCAACGCGCTGTCGCGCGCGCAGGATCACGGCCTGCCGGTGGCGCGCTATGATCTGCCGGGCTTGCTTGCCGCGTTCGAACAGGTCGAAAGCGAACGTGATCGCGGGCTGCTGGAGGCCAAGGTCACAAGCGTTTTCCTGCAATATGCGCGCGACATCACCAGCGGCGTGCTGGACCCGCGCACGATTGATCGCAGCATCGTGCGGGTTCTGCCGCGCCCCGACCCGGAAGAGCTGCTGCACGCACTGCGCCAGTCGCCCGCCACGGCGGTTCTGCGCAACCTGATCCCGGTTGCGCCCGAATATGGGCGGTTGCTGCGCGCGCGCATGGAACTGGAACAGGTGATCGCACAGGGCGGATGGGGCGCGCGCGTTCCCGAAGCCCGTTTCGCGCCCGGCACCTCGGGCGCAGAGGTGATCGCGCTGCGCAACCGCCTGATCGCGATGGGCTATCTGGAGCGCTCCGCCGCCGCCAGCTACGATTCGGCGTTGCAGATGGCGGTGATGAATTTCCAGATCAATCACGGGATAGAGGCCGATGGCATCGCCGGACCGGCCACCATCCGCGCGATGAATGTCCCCCCGGAAGAGCGGATGAAATCCGTGATCGTCGCGATGGAGCGCGAACGCTGGCTGAACATTCCGCGCGGTGATCGCCATATCTGGGTCAATCTGACGGATTTCACCTCGCAGATCGTTGATCATGACCAGGTGACATTCGAGACAGTCTCCGTGGTCGGCGCACAGGCGGATGATCGCCAGACCCCGGAATTTTCGGACCGGATGACCTATCTTGAAATCAACCCGGACTGGACCTTGCCGCGGTCGATTCTTGCGCGATCCTATTGGGGCGCGCTGGCGTCAGGGGGCGCGCGGCATTTGCAGATCACTGATGCACGCGGCCGGGTCGTGCCCCGCGAATCGATCAATTTTGCGCGCTACACGCCCGCGAATTTCCCCTTCAATGTGCGCCAGCCCCCCGGACCCAGCAATGCGCTGGGCGAGGTGAAATTCATGTTTCCCAACCCTTACGCGATCTACCTGCATGACACGCCCGAGCGGCATCTGTTCCGCACCACGGTACGCACACATTCCTCTGGCTGTATCCGGCTGAATGACCCGCGCGATTTTGCCTATGAATTGCTGTCGCGCCAGACCGACGATCCGCAGGGGCTGTATCACCGGGTTCTCAATACCGGGCAGCAGACCCGTGTCTATCTCGATGAGCCCGTGCCCGTGCATCTGGTCTACCGGACGGCCTTTACCAATGTCAGGGGCGAGTTGAACTTCCGCAATGACATGTATGGCCGCGACGCGAAGATCTTTGACGCCCTGCGCCGGGCAGGGGCCGTGCAGGACGCGTTGCAAATCTGATCCGATAAAGTGAGGGCACCACAGGCATGGTGCCCTCTTTTGCCGCACGCGCGAGATTTTGAGTTGCCCGCTGTTACGAAACTGTTACAGTTCAGGCGGACAAAGAGGCGGGGTCAACAGACAGGAGCGCCTCTCATGGGACTCGATATCATGCAAGAAATCGACATGATTGCCGAACGCGTGATCGCGATTATAGCGGAACAGGCAATGCTGGAGCCGGGTGACATCTCGCGGGACTCGAAGTTGGGCGATCTGGGCATTGACAGCCTTGGCCTGGTCGAGTGCATTTTCGGGATCGAAGAAAGCTTCGGCATCACGGTCCCGTTCAACGCCAACACACCGGACCAGCCGGGTTTTGACATCTCGTCTGTCGGCGCGATCATTGCCGAAGTGGAAAAACTGGTGGCGCGCCAGGCTGCATGAGGCGTGTTGTCATCACGGGGGCGGGCACGGTCAACCCGCTTGGCAAGGATGTGCCCGCGACTTTCGCGGCCATGCAGGCCGGGCGCTGTGCCATCGGACCGCTGACATGCCGCGATGTCGATCGCCTGTCGATCCAGATCGGGGCCGAGGTGCGCGGTTTCGACCCCGAGGCGCATTTCGCCCGCAACTCTCTGGCACTTCTGGATCGGTTCAGCCAGTTCGCCCTGGTCTCTGCGCGTCAGGCGATGGGGCAGGCGGGGCTTGATCTGTCGGAAGCGGCTGCCCTGCGCGCAGGCGTCGTGCTGGGTACGGCAGGGGGCGGCAATACCACGGTCGATGACAATTACCGCGCCGTCTATGAAGACGGGAAAAACCGCGTCCATCCCTTCGTGGTGCCGCGGTTGATGCACAATGCCGCGACCTCGCATCTGGGCATGGAGTTCGGGCTCAAGGGGCCGAGTTTCACAGTCTCGACCGCCTGCGCCTCTGCCAATCATGCGATGGGGCAGGCGCTTCAACTGATCCGCTACGGTGCTG
>JAFIEL010000056.1 GCA_020832585.1 Natronohydrobacter sp.
CCCCCCCCCCCCCCCCCCCCCCCCCCCCCCCCCCCCCCCCCCCCCCCACCGCCCGACAACAGGAGATCCCGTATGCGCTGTGTCTTTGTCCAGTTCCGTTGCCAGCCCGGCAAGACCTACGAGGTCGCCGATGCGATATATGACCGCGAAGTGGTCTCGGAACTCTATTCCACTTCGGGCGAATATGATCTCATCGCCAAGCTCTACATTCCCGAAGGCGAAGATGTCGGCCATTTCCTGACCGAACGGCTGTTCGATATTCCGGGCATCAACCGCACGCTGACCACGATGACCTTCCGCGCCTTCTGAGCCGCGTCAGTTGCGCATCAGCCGGAACAGCGCAGAGGCCCCCCAGCCGAAGAACACGGCCAGAAACAGCGCCAGAAGCCCGTAAATGAAGGGCTGTTCATAGGCGAGATTGGTCAGCCAGCGCTCCAGAACCGCCTTCTGGACATCGATGAAGGTCTCGACTTCGTCAATCACCTCACCATCGCGCACCAGAAGGATCCGGGCCGCATAGCGCCCTTCGACAATCGTCTTCGGCAGGGTCAGGCGGGTGCTGAACAGCGTCTCGCGTTCCAGATCCACCCCGCCATCATGCTGCTGATACAGCCCTTCTGCCTCGCGCACCCGGATCAGCGCCTCGGTGAAGGTCGCGCGCTCCGTCGGATCGGCGACGCCCCGCGCCTCGAAAATCGCGAGCCGCGTGGAAATACGATGCGTCAGATCCGCGTCCTGTGACAGGATCTCGCGCAAGGGCCCGGTCGTGGCGACGGCATAGAAACTGGGGGCTGCGCGAATATCCTGCCGGTCGGTATTCACCCAGATCCCCGCCCTGCGCGCCTTGCGCCAGACCACAGTCGTCTGCGGCGGCCCTTCGATGGTGATGATGACATTCAGATCCGACTCCTCCGGCAGCGGTGCCTCGCGCCGCACCGCACCGTAGATCAGGATCTCCGAGCCTTCGAAATTCACCGTCAGCGACACGCTGCGCTGGCTCAGCCCCGCGATGACCTCTTCCGCGCGCAAGGGCAGCGCGAGCAGGCAAAGCGCAAGGATCAGCAACACCCGCATCAGAACCGCCCCGGCACAGTGACCGAATACAACTCGACAGGCGGCCAGAGCAGGTCGAAAGCGATCTTGCCGCAGACCGCCAGCACCAGCAGCGCCAGCGCAATGCGCAACTGTTCTGCCTTCAGCTTCAACCCGACCCGCGTGCCGATCTGCGCGCCGACCACGCCCCCGATGATCAGGAAAATCGCCAGCATCACATCGACACTCTGGTTTGTCACCGCATGCATCATCGTGGTGAAGGCCGCGACAAAGGTGATCTGGAACAGCGACGTGCCGATCACGACCTTGGTGGGCATGCCCAAGAGGTAAATCATCGCCGGCACCATGATGAAACCCCCTCCAACCCCCATGATCGCCGCCAGCACGCCCACGCCCATCCCCACCAGAAGCGGCGGAAAGACCGAGATATACAGCCCCGACGTGCGGAACTTCATCTTGAAGGGCAGATTATGCAGCCAGTAATGCTTGTGCAGCTTGCGTTTGGGGGCCGAGGGGTTCTTTGAGCGGATCAGCGCACGCAGGCTTTCCTGCAGCATCAGCCCGCCGATGATGCCCAGAAAGATCACATAGGACAGTTGCACGATCAGGTCGATCTGGCCCAGACGGCTCATCAGGTTGAAAAACCAGATCCCGATCAACGACCCGATCAGACCGCCGATCAGCAGCACAGTGCCCATCTGCAGATCGACCGTCTTGCGCTTGAGATGCGCCAATACCCCCGAGATGGACGAGGCCACGACCTGATTGACTCCGGTGGCCACGGCAACAGCGGGCGGCACCCCGATGAAGAACAGAAGCGGTGTGATCAGAAAACCGCCCCCCACGCCAAACATGCCCGAAAGCATGCCGACTCCGCCGCCAACGCCCAGCAACGTGAAGGCGTTGACCGATGTCTCGGCGATAGGCAGATAGACCTGCATAGACTGCTCTTGGCCAGGCTTGGCCGGTTAGTGTTCCTTCACATAGGCTTGCCCGCCCGCACGCGGCGGAATGGCTTTGCCCACGAACCCTGCCAGAATGACAACGGTCAGGATATAGGGCAAGGCCTGCATGGCCTGAACAGGTAAAGTGAGACCAAAAATCTCAATATTCTGAAACCTGTTTGCCACAGCTTCCAAAAGCCCGAACAGAAGAACCGCCCAAAGTGCAGGCCAGGGTCGCCACTTGGCGAAGATCATGGCCGCCAGCGCGATGAACCCGCGCCCCGCTGTCATGTCCTTGACGAATCCCGCCGAAAGGCCTGTGGACAGATAGGCCCCCGCCAATCCGCACAGCACACCACAGATTGCCACCGCCCCGTAGCGCAGGGCTGTCACGGACACGCCGGATGTATCCACCGCTGCCGGGTTTTCACCCACCGCCCGCAGGCGCAGTCCGAAGCGCGTGCGAAACAGCATATACCATGTCAGCGGCACACACAGGAAAGCCACATAGACCAGCAGCGCATGGCCTGACAGGATACCCGAATAGAGCGGCCCGATCAGCGGCACATCGCGCAACGCATCCGCGAAGGGCAAGGTCAGGCGCGGCATCCGCGCATCGCCTGACAGAGACGGTGTGCGCCCACCTTGCCGAAACCAGTTCTGCGCAATGACGACGGTGATCCCGGCGGCCAGAAAATTGATCGCCACCCCGGAAATAAGCTGATTGCCCCGAAACGTGATCGAGGCCAGACCATGCACCAGCGACAGCGCGACCGAGGCCAGAATCGCCGCCGCCACCCCGATCCAGACATTGCCCGAGACAAAGGCAATCGCCGCCGCCGTAAAGGCCGCAACCAGCATCTTGCCTTCCAGCCCGATATCGAACACGCCCGCGCGCTCGGAAATCAGCCCGGCCAGACAGGCAAACAGCAAGGGCGTGGCCAGTCGCAGGGTCGAATCAAGGATCTGGACGATGACTGCAATATCCATCAGCGCGCCCTCCGCATTGCAAAGAGCCGTGTCAGCGGCATCCGCACCATATTGTCCAGCGCACCCGTGAACAGGATCACCAGCGCCTGAATGACCACGATCAATTCACGCGGGATCCCGGTCCAGAGAGCAAGCTCCGCGCCGCCCTGATAGAGAAAGCCGAACAGGATCGCGGCCAGAAACACCCCGAACGGATGGTTGCGGCCCATCAGGGCAACGGCGATCCCGATGAAGCCCGCCCCTTCGACCGCGTTCAGCACCAGACGCTGCTGTTCGCCCATCACCGAATTGACCGCCATCATGCCCGCCAGCCCGCCAGAAATCAGCATGGCATAGATCGTGATCTTCACCGGGCTGATACCGGCATATTCCGCCGCAGGCTCAGATTCGCCAAAGGCCCGGATCTGATAGCCCAGCCGCGTGCGCCACAGCATGAACCAGACCGCGAAACACATGCCAATCGCCAGAAACAGCGAGATATTCACCGGCGGCACAGTCGAGAAGGGAATGCCCAGCGGGCGCAGGATTTCATGCAGTTTGGGCAGCACGGTTTCGGATGGAAACCGCGCCGTTGCCGGGTCCATCGATCCTTGCGGACGCAGGACATTCACAAGGAAATACCCCAGCACCGAAGCGGCGATGAAATTGAACATGATCGTGGTGATCACGATATGGCTGCCGCGTTTCGCCTGCAAATAGGCCGGGATAAACGCCCATGCGGCCCCGAACACCGCTGCACCAAGGGTCGCGCCGACCAGCGCCAGCGACCAATGCGGCCACGGAATATACAGGCAGACCAGCGCCACGCCCAAGCCTGCCATGGCCGCCTGCCCTTCACCACCGATATTGAACAGCCGTGCCTGAAACGCAACGGATACGGCCAGCCCGGTGAAGATGAAATTCGTGGCGTAATAGAGCGTATAGCCCCAGCCATAGCTGGAGCCAAACGCCCCATCGACCATCAGCTTCACAGCGGCCCAGGGGTTTTCGCCAATCGCCCAGATCAGAATGGCCGAGATCACGAAAGCCAGCGCGACAGAGGCCAGCGGCACCAGTGTCACATCGGCCCAATGCGGCAGCTTTCCCGGTTTGCTCATGCCATCCCCGCCATCAACAGCCCCAGTTCCTGCGCATTGGTGGCATCGGGCATCCGCTCGCCCATGATCCGCCCGTCAAACATGACCAGAATCCGGTCTGACAGCGCCATGATCTCATCGAGTTCAACCGACACGAGCAGGATCGCCGCGCCCGCATCGCGCAGCCGGATCAGCCGCTGGTGGATGAACTCGATCGCGCCAATATCCACCCCGCGCGTGGGCTGGCCGATCAGGATCAGGTCGGGGTCATGCTCGATTTCGCGGGCAAGGACGATTTTCTGCTGGTTGCCGCCGGAAAACCCGCTGGCTTTCAGGTTCGGATCCGGGGGGCGCACATCGAAGGCTGCCATCTTGCCTTCGGTGTCGCGGACAATCGCAGAATTGTCCATTTTCCAGAGGCTTGGATTGTAAACCTCATCATTGTGATAGCCGAGCGCGGTGTTTTCCCAGGCATGGAAATTCAGCACCAGCCCGCGCCTGTGGCGATCCTCGGGCACATGGGCGATGCGTTGCGCGCGCCGGGTCTGCCCGTCACATCCCGGCCCCGACAGCGGCAGTGGCTGCCCGCGCAGCCAAGCGCGCCCCTCGGTCGGGCGCAGACCGGCCAGCGCCTCCAGCAGTTCCGACTGCCCGTTTCCGGCAACCCCGGCAATGCCAAGGATCTCTCCTGCGCGGATGTTGAAATCCAGCCCCCGCAGCCGTTCGACGCCTTGGCTGTCCACCAGCCGCAGCCCTTCGACGCGCAGCACTTCATCTTTCGGTTGCGCAGGCGTTTTTTCCACGCGCAACAAGACCTTGCGGCCCACCATTAATTCTGCAAGTTCCGTCGGGCTGGTCTCGGACGTGGTGCGTGTCGCCACCATCTCGCCGCGCCGCATTACGCTAACTTCGTCCGTTACATCCATGATTTCACGCAGTTTATGTGTGATCAGGATGATCGTCTTGCCCTGTTCACGCAAGCCCCGCAGGATGCGGAACAGGTGATCGGCTTCCGACGGCGTCAGCACGCCGGTCGGTTCATCTAGGATCAGGATATCAGCTTCGCGGTAAAGCGCCTTCAGGATCTCGACCCGCTGCTGATGCCCCACCGACAGATCCTCGATCAGCGCATCGGGATCGACATGCAATTCAAACTCGCGCGCCAGATCCTTCAACAGCCCGCGTGCTTTCGCGAGCGACGGCCGCAACAGCGCCGATCCTTCCGCACCCAGGATCACGTTTTCCAGCACAGTGAAATTCTCGACCAGCTTGAAATGCTGGAACACCATGCCGATGCCCGCGCGGATCGCATCGGGGCTGGAGGTGATCTCGGTCTTGGTGCCGTTGATGAAAATCTCGCCCGAATCCGCGCGGTAAAACCCGTAGAGGATCGACATCAGCGTCGATTTGCCCGCGCCATTCTCGCCGACAATGCCGTGAATCGTGCCGCGCTTCACGCGGATCGAAATATCCTTGTTGGCCTGAACCGGCCCGAATGCCTTGGAAATCCCGCGCAACTCGATGGCCAGCGGGGTGGATGCGGCAGGAGTCTGCCGCATCGCGTCTGTCACTGTTTCGGTCATATCCGATCAGAAGGCCGGGCAGGTGCTGTCCGTGCGGTAGTCATGCACAGTGATTTCGCCCGCGATGATCGCAGCCTTCGCAGCCTCGACCGCTTCCTGCATCTGGTCGGAAATCAGGTCGGCATTATGCTCGTCCAGCGCATAACCGACGCCGCCCGCTGCCAGATCCATCACCACAATCCCGGTTTCCAGCCCCGGACCATCGCTGAACGCATCAAACACCGCCTGATCGACCAGTTTCAGCATCGATGTCAGCACCGAACCCGGATGCAGATAGTTCTGGTTGCTGTCCACCCCGATGGATTTCAGCCCGGCATCGGCCGCCGCCTGCAACACGCCCAGACCCGTGCCACCCGCAGCGGCGAACACGATGTCCGACCCCTGGCTGAACTGCGCCTGTGCAATCTCACCCCCGCGCACCGGGTCATTCCAGGCTGCAGGTGTCGAGCCAGTGTAGTTCACGATCACGTTGATATCGGGGTTCACCGCTTTCGCGCCCTGTGCATAGCCACAGGCAAAGTTCGTGATCAGCGGGATTTCCATGCCGCCGACGAAGCTGATCGTGCCAGTCTCGGACGCCATCGCGGCCAGCATTCCCACCAGATAACTGCCCTCATGTTCCGAGAACACGACCGAGCGCACATTCGGCAGGTCCACCACCATATCGATCAACACGAAAGAGGTCTCGGGGAATTCCGGCGCGACTTCTTCCAGCGTGGGGGCATTGGCAAAGCCCAGCACGACAATGGGATCGGCACCCGCTTCGGCCAGACGGCGGGCGAATTGCACGCGCTGCGCTTCTGCCGTCACTTCGATATCGCGGTAATTGCCGCCGGTTTCGGCTTTCCAGCGTTCGGCACCGTTATGGGCAGCCTCGTTGAAGGATTTGTCGAACTTGCCGCCAAGGTCATACATTAGCGCCGGATCGGCCTGTGCCATGGTCGCCATCAGCGCAAGGCTGGACGCCGCGCCAAGCATCGTCTTGAGAGAAGTCATGCGGGTTTACTCCTGTTGGGCCTCATGGCACGTCAAACTGACCAGAGGCGGGTTTCGGCACTGTTTGACAGCGCGCGATTGTCCCGATTAACCCTGCATTTGATCAAGTGGTCAACAGCAAAATCATGTGACTTGTGTCGGTTCCGGGGCAAGCTCATTCCGGCCTGTCCAGCTCTGCCCGAAAAACCAGCGCATCGATCGGCGGATGGCCCGGCGCGCGATAGTAGCCGCGACGCTGGCCCACCTGCACAAAACCCATGCCGCGATAGAGTGCAATCGCAGGTTGATTCTCGATGGCCACTTCCAGATGACAGACCCGCGCGCCCGCACTTCGCGCAATGCCCAGCCCCTCTTGCATCACGGCACGCGCATGGCCCTTGCGGCGCGCATCCGGCTCTGTGGCAAGGGTCAGCAATTCGGCCTCGTCCAGCACCACGCGAAACAGCGCGAAAGCCTGCAGATGATCCCCGTCGCAGCGCGTGATCAACCGGCATTGCGGATCGGCCAGAAACCCCGCGAAATCCACCTCGGACCAGGGCGGGGGGATGGTGAAGCAGCGCCTGTGCAGCGCGGCCAGTTGCGCTGCGCTCATGGCAGCAAGACGGGCGGCAGCTCCGAAGGCGGGGCCGCATCTGCCGCGCGGATATAGAGCGGGGCCGGGCGCGGTGGCGAAAGCGTGGCCCCCAGCTTGCAAGCCCCTGCCCGCGCGATGGCTTCCGCCAGCGGATAGCGCGCCGCCAGCACCGGGTTGCCCCCTCTGGCCGCGACCGTTTCAGCCGCCGTGCCCGTCAGGGGAACACCCGGCGCCAAGTGCAGTTCATCCAGCGCCATCAGGCAAGGTACGTCTGGTCCTGCCCCGAAACCCTGCAGATAGACCTCGCCGCGCCGCGCATCCTCTGCCACGACCAGCGGGCGCGGCAAGCCTTCGGCGCGGCCCTCGAAGATCGACACGCCAATCGCCGGGATTTTCAGCGCCAGCGCCAGCCCGCGCGCGGTCGCCACCGAAATGCGAATGCCGGTAAAGTTACCCGGCCCGACACCGACGGCCAGCGCCTGCAGATCGCCCCATGTCACGCCCGCCGCGCGCAAGACCTGTTCCAGCATCGGCACCAGCGCTTCGGCCTGCCCCTTCGCCATGTCCTGATGCGCGCTTGCCAGCAACTGACCGCCAGAGACCACATCGGCCGCGCAATGCGCGGCCGATGTGTCGAACCCCAGAATCAGCGCGTCAGACGGCAACAGGCCGCACCTCGGTCACTTCGGGGATATAATGGCGCAGCAGGTTCTCGATCCCCATTTTCAGCGTCATGGTCGAAGACGGGCAACCCGCGCAGGCCCCTTTCATATGCAGATAGACCACGCCCCGGTCGAAGCCGTGGAAGGTGATATCACCGCCATCCTGCGCCACAGCCGGGCGTACGCGGCTATCGAGCAATTCCTTGATCTGGCCCACAATCTCGGCATCCGGCCCGTGATGATCCGCATGTCCTGCCTCGGCCTCGCCCTCGATCGCGCGCGCACCGGACTGGAAATGCTCCATGATCGCGCCAAGGATCTCGGGTTTCAGATGCTGCCATTCCGCATCATCGGTTTTGGTGACAGTGATGAAATCGCTGCCCAGAAACACGCCCGTCACGCCTGCGACCTGAAACAGCCGCCGCGCCAGTGGCGAAGAGGCTGCCGCATCCGCATTCGGGAAATCCGCCGTGCCCAGCCCCAGCACATCCTGACCGGGCAGGAATTTCAACGTGGCGGGATTGGGGGTCGATTCCGTCTGGATGAACATGGGCGTATCTCCTGTGATTACAGGGGATATGCGCCCTGCCCGGCACTCTGTCAAGCCGCCGCCCCTTGACTTCGCCCATCGCGCGCGACAGCGTGCCGGCTATGTATTTCGCCTCTGACAACACCTCTGGTCTGCCCGGCCCCATCCTTGACGCGATCACCCGCGCCAATGACGGCTATGCTGCAGGCTATGGCACCGACCCGCTGATGGACGCCCTGCGCGCGCGTATCCGACAGACCTTTGACGCGCCGGAAGCAGAGGTCATGCTGGTCACAACCGGCACTGCCGCCAATGCGCTGGCCCTTGCCACGCTCTGCCCGCCCTTCGGGGCGATCTATTGCCACACCCTCGCCCATATCGAGGTCGATGAATGCGGCGCGCCCGAGTTCTACACTGGCGGCGCGAAGCTGGTGCATGTTGCAGGCGCTGACGGCAAGATCAACGCGGATGCGCTGCGCGACACGCTGGCACAATCGGGGCGCGGGGTGGTCCATTCGGTGCAACCCGCCGCGCTCAGCCTGACGAACCTGACCGAATGTGGCACGCGCTATTCGGTGCCCGAGATCACCGAACTGGCCGGGATCGCCCATGACCACGACCTGCCCGTGCATCTGGACGGCGCGCGCTTCGTCAATGCGCTGGTGGCAGAGGGCTGCACACCCGCCGATATGTCATGGCGCGCAGGCGTCGATGTGCTGGTGCTGGGGGGTACCAAGAACGGCCTGATGGGGGTCGAGGCCGTGATCTTCTTCAACCCCGCCCGCACCTGGGAAGCGCAACTCCGCCGCAAACGCGCGGGGCATCTGTGGTCGAAACACCGCTTCCTGTCGGCGCAGATGCTGGCATGGCTGGAAAATGACTTGTGGCTGGACCTCGCGCGCCACGCCAACACGATGGCCGCGCGGCTGGAGGCCGGTCTGACCGGGCAACTCATGTTCCCGCGCGCAGGCAATATGCTCTTCGCCACCCTGCCGCGCGATGCTCATGCGCGGCTGCAAGCAGCAGGTGCGCAGTATTTCCTGTGGCCTGATCACCAGAATGACCCAGAGACGGTCTCGGTCCGGCTGGTCACAAGCTGGAACACGCGCGCGGAAGATGTGGACCGGTTCCTGAGCCTGCTGGGCTGACCGCCACCACAAGTCCCGCCCCTCACCCCGCGCGCAACCCGTCCCGATGCGCGGCCAGCCACCAGGCGGTCAGCACCAGCGGACCATTCTGCGCCTCGCCGCTTTTGACCAATTCCATCAGCCGGTCGAAACTGATCACATGGCTGCGGATATCCTCGGCCTCGGTCTCCAGCCCCGACACGCCCTCGGACCCGTCGGGCAGATCGCACAGCGCGACATAGTGATACAGATATTCCGTGATCGCGCCGGGCGAGGGATAGGCATTGCCCACCGCCAACAGTTGCTCCGCGGTCAGGGTCAGCCCGGTTTCCTCCTGCGCCTCGCGCAAGGCCGCTGCTTCCGGCATCTCGAACGGATCGACACGCCCGGCAATCGGTTCCAGTGACCACGGGTTGCGCACCCCGCGCAGCCAGGGGCCATAGCGGAATTGTTCGACCAGCATCACCCGGTCGCGTTTCGGATCATAGGGCAGCACAGTCACAGCATCGCTCATCACGAAACCCGCACGTTTGACCACATCCGACAGGCTGTCATCGAAACGCCGGAAGCGCAGATCATCCTCGCGTACGCCGAAATACCACGCATAGGGCTGGCGCGGGGTAACAAGCGATACATCCTCGCGTCTCCAGTCCCGGCGCAAGGTGGCAGGTGCGGGTTCTGCCTGTCCGCGCAGGATCGAGGCCGCATGCGACAGTGCCATCGGCCAGCGCGCCCGCAACACCTGTGGTGCATGGGTTTCGGACAGCGCTGCCATTTCGGCACATGCCGCGAAAAGGATCCCTGCGCGGTGCTCTGTCCAGTCCGGGTCAGGCCAGACCGAAAGCCCCTTGTGTTCAGCACGGTAAAGGGTCGCCGTCATGCCTGCGCCAGCGATCCTGATCTCTGAGCGCACAGGCACCGCCCCGAACAGCGCCTGCAACGCATCCAGCCGCGCCGCGCCGCGCCGGTCAAGCGTGAGCACTGTTCCCGTGACCGAAGCTCCCGGCACAGCCACGAGCACCGGCAGCCCCGCAGGGGTCGCGCAAAGCTGGTGATCTGGCAGGTCTGCCGCATCCCCGGTTGCATCTGCATCCCCGAACAGCGCCCGCATCTGCAGCGCTGCCCATGGGCCGGGCAGGAAAACATGATCGCTCAATACTCGGTCCGCCGTGCCTCTGCCACGCGAAACACCGTGGTCACGACCAGCGTGATGATCACGGCAATCCCCGCCACCAGCAGCAGGAAATCGCGATCCAGCATCCGCGTCAGATGATCGATGGCCGCCCGCATGACCCCTTGAAAGGCATCCCCGAAATCCTTGTAGCGCATCGCGTAGCCCTGGGTGAAGGCGTCATAGAAGCCATAGAGGAACAGCGCCAGAAACAACGTGACCAGATACCCCTGAATGACCACGGTGAAGGCGCGAAAATAGGATCTGTCGATCCGAGGCCCGACAAAGGACCAGCCCACGAAGGCCGCACAGCCCGCCAGAAACAGGCTGCCAGTGATCAGCGATCTCGGAGGATCTTCAAAAAGAAGCTGATAGCGCATCCCCAGAAAATAGGTCAGCGCGCCAAATAGCACCATGGCGGCGAGGCGGGTAAAGGTCGGCATGTCTGGCCTTTGTTTTTATCTGCTCTGGCATCGAGAATAGCCTCGGGCGGCTTTTTTCGCAATTCGCCAAAGCCGCAAGCCGTATCAAGCGCGGGCAGTGTCGGGATGTTGCAACACCAGTTGCGTGACATCACAGGTGCCGCTGGCAAAGGCCCCCGCGCAAGAGGTCAGGTAGAACTCCCACATCCGCTTGAAACGCGTGTCATAGCCAAGCGCCGCGATTTCGGGCCAGCGCTCCTGAAATGTGGTGTTCCAGCGGCGCAGGGTTTCACTGTAGCTCGCGCCGAAATCATGCGTATCGATATAGCGCAGCCCTTGCGCCTCGGCCACGCGGCGCACTGGACCCGGCGCACCCAGCATCCCGCCCGGAAAGATGTATTTCTGAATGAAATCAACATGATTGCGGTAGAAGTTGAAACGCGTATCCGGCACCATGATGATCTGGATCACCGCTTTCGCGCCGGGACTCAAGCGTTCCTGCACCGCGCGGAAATAGCGCGGCCAGTATTTCTCGCCCACCGCCTCGAACATCTCGATCGAGGCAATGCCGTCGAACTGCCCGCCCGTGTCGCGGTAATCCTGCATGCGGATCTCGACCTGTTCCGACAGCCCCAGCCGCGCCATGCGGGCAACAGCGTAATCATGCTGCGCCTGGCTGATTGTCAGCCCCGTCACCCGCAGCCCGCGTTTGGCGGCCGCATATTCGGCAAATCCCCCCCAGCCGCAGCCGATTTCCAGCACATGATCACCGGGTTTCACGTCCATCCGGTCCACCATCGCGGCATATTTGGCTTCCTGCGCCGCTTCCAGCGTCTCGGTCCCGGTGGTGAAAATCCCCGAGGAATAGGTCATGCTCGCATCCAGCCACAGGCTGTAGAAATCATTCCCCAGATCATAGTGATAGCTGATATTCTTGCGCGCCTGCGCCTTTGAGTTGGCCCGCAGCGCGTGGCGGATACGTTCCAGCGCGCGCAAGAGCCGCAGGCCCACCGCCTCGTCATAGACCGAGGGATTGTCGTCATTGATCAGGTCCATGAAGGCTTGCAGATCCGGCGTGCTCCAGCCGCCCTCCATGTAGGATTCGGCGAAACCGACATCCCCCTCGCGGATCAGACGCCCGAACAGATCCGCGTCATGGACATGCAATTCGGCTTCATGCCCCGGCGCGGCCCCTTGCGCCCGGAACCGCCGCCCGTCCGGCAGCACCACATCCAGCCGCCCCCGGTTCAGCCGTTCCGCCCGCGCGAAAGCCTGCGCGAAATAGCGCGGCAGCGCCTGTTGACCGCTCAGCGAGGTCAGAATCCCCGACATCATCTGCGGAGGCTGCGCCATATCTGTCATCAATCTCTCGTCCCTGCTTAGGCTTTTTCAGCCTGTTGTCTGTTTTGATAGGCGTCAAGCGCCCGTTTGCGCCCCAGAGCCAGATCGACCAGCGGGGCGGGGTAGTCCATAGTCGCATCGATATCCCAGCTACGCGGGCAGGCGTCGAAAAGTTGCAACGCCGTCTCGGGCGGCGTGTCTGACAGTTCCGCAACCCAGGTCTTGCGATACAGGCGCTTGGGATCGAATTTGTCTGCCTGTGTCTCGGGGTTGAAGATGCGGAAATAGGGGGCCGCATCCGGGCCAGAGCCTGCCACCCATTGCCAGCCCATCGCATTGGCCGCCGGGTCCCAGTCCACCAGACATTCCGCAAACCAGTCCAGCCCCACCCGCCAGTCGGTCAGCATGTGCTTGGTCAGATACGACCCCACCAGCATCCGCGCGCGGTTATGCATCCGGCCTGTGACATACATCTCGCGCATGGCGGCATCGACCACCTCGATCCCGGTGCGCCCCTGTTTCCAGCGCAACAGCCCCGGATGATCCTTGCGCCAGGGGAATCCCTCCCACCCGTCGCGCCAGCTTTGCGTGGTGATATGCGGCGTGTGATAGATCAGATGATAGGCGAATTCGCGCCAGACCACTTCTTTCAGAAAGGTCTCGGCCCCCGCCTTGCCGTCTTGCAGCGCCCTCTGGCCCGCCTCCCACAGCGCCAGCGGGCTGATCTCGCCATAGGTCAGGTTCTCCGACAGGCCAGAGGTCGCGTCAATGTCCAGCCGGTCGCGATCCTGCGCATAGGTCTCGATCCGATGGCGCATGAAACCCGCCAGCCGCGCTTGGGCGGCCTCTTCACCAACATGCAGGTAGGTCGCGACCACATCCGCACCCCGGTTCATCGCGCGCCCCAGATGCCAGTCGGCCAGTTGCTCGCTGGCTGGCCAGTCAGCGGGCGCACGCAATTCCTTGGGGGCTGCCCGGCGCGCAGCCACATCGCGCCCGCGCACCGCTTTCCAGAACGGCGTATAGACCTGATAGAACTTGCCCTGCCCGGTTGCGACTTCCCAAGGCTCGAACAACAGATGGCCGGGAAAACTGCGCGCCTCGATGCCCTGATCCTTCAACGCTGCTTTCACCGCCGTATCGCGCGCGATCTGGTCAGGATCATAGGCCCGTGTCCACCAGACCGCGCTCGCGCCCGTCTCGCGGATCAGCCCTTGCAGGGCGTCCAAAGCCGCGCCCCGCCGCAGGATCAACCGCGACCCGATGCTTTCCAGCCGCCGCGCAAAGCTCTCGACCCCCAGCCCCAAACGCCATTTCGGTGCCGCCCCCAGCCCCTCGACCAGCGGATCGCACAGAAAAACCGGGATCACCGGACGGCCAGAGGCGGCAGCCGCGCTCAGCGCAGGATGATCGCTCAGGCGCAGATCGCGCCTCAGCCAGAGCAGAATCGGGGCAGTTTCAGACAAATTCCAGCGCCTTGCTTGCAGTCACAGCACGCGATCTAGCACTGATATCAGCTGGTCAAGCTCTGACGGGCTTGTGTAATGCACAAAAGACAGCCGCAACACCCCATGCGCGGGGTCCACCCCCTGCCCTTGCAGCGCGCGATTGGCGTAGAAACTGCCGCCACCCGCCATGATCCCATGCGGGGCCAGCGCGCTCGCCAGATCATGCCCCGTCCGCCCATGCGAGAGCGCCACAGTCGGCGCGCGTCCTGCCGCGTCCGATGGCCCCAGCAGCCGCAGATCATTGCGCCCGCCCAGATGATCCAGCAGCGGTTGCAACAGCGCCGTTTCATGATCGCGCATCAAATCATGGACTTGCGCGGCGCGGGTTTTCGGATCGGCCTCGGTGCCCTGAAAATGATGCGCATGCAGCATGTCGATATAATCGGCCATCCCCGCACAGGCCGCGATCTGCGCATGGTCCGGCCCGGCAGGCGTGAAGCGCTTGTAGAGCACATCAGCGTTGAAATAATGCCCCTGATTGGGCAGCACCTCGCCAAGTGCACGGCGGATCACCATCAGACCCTGATGCGGCCCATAGGTCTTGTAGGCAGAAAACAGGTAAATATCCGCCCCAAGCGCGCCCACATCCGGCAACCCATGCGGCGCATAGGACACCCCGTCCACACAGGAATAAACCCCCTCTGCACGCAGCCGCGTGCAGATCTCGGCCACCGGGTTGATCTCTCCCACCACATTCGAGCAATGTGGAAAACACACCAGCCGCACCTTGTCATCGACCAGCGCCCACAGGCTTTCCGGGTCCAGATGCCCGGTGACCGGGTCGATGGTCCATTCGCGCAGCTCGATCCCGCGCGCTGCCAGCCGCCGCCAGGGGCCGGAATTGGCCTCGTGGTCCTGATCGGTGACGATGATCACATCCCCCGGTTTCAGCCAGTCGCCGAAAGCCTGCGCCAGAACATAGGTATTGCCCGTGGTCGAAGGGCCGAAACTCAGTTCATCCGTCTCAACCCCCATCATCGCGGCCAGACGCAAACGCGCCTCATCCATCTCTGCGCCCGCCAGTTGAGAGGCCGCATAGGGCGCATAGGGCTGGACCTTGCGCTGGTGGTAATAGCGCACCAGCCGGTCGATCACCGGCTTGCAGGTGTAAGAGCCGCCCGCATTCTCGAAAAACGCCTGACCTTGCAGGCTTGGCTCAGTGAAGGCGGGAAACTGGCTGCGGACGAAGTCGAGGTCCAGCTTGGTCATTGATCCTCCGAGGGTCGGTTTTCGCGTCAGAGTGCGAAAGCCCGCCCCAAGGTGCAAGGCCCAATCGTCAGCTTGTGCCGAGAATGATGCGGACGTAATCCTGCGTCTCGCGGAAGGGCGGGATGCCATTATGCCGCTCGACCGCACCGGGACCGGCATTGTAAGCCGCAAGCGCCAGCTTCCAGTCGCCGAACTTGTCATACATCATGCGCAGATAGCGCGCGCCGCCTTCCAGATTCTGCTGCGGGTCATTGGGATCGACGCGCAACAACTCCGCGGTGCCGGGCATAAGCTGTGCAAGCCCGATCGCGCCCTTGTGCGACACAGCGCCCGGATTCCAGCGGCTTTCCTGATGCACAAGACGCAGGAACAGGTCTTCGGGTATGTTGTGCTTGCGCGCGGCGGCACGGGCCACTTCGATATAGGCCCCGCGATAATTGCCCGAATAGCGCGGGATGGCTGTCGCGGTTGCAGCGGCGGTCTTGGCCTCGGCATTGGGCAACAGCCGCGCCGAGGCGGAATATTGCTCTGACAGACGCCCGTCGATCACCCGGCTGGCCGCGCGCATGCTGTCCAGCCGCGAGGTGCTGCCGCTGCTCGACAGGCTCAGGCCCTGCGCAAAGCTGGTCTGCGCGGGCAGACAGATCGCGAGCACAGAGCAAATGGCCCAAGCTTTATGCATGATGAAATGACCTGTCCCTTTTCGACCGTCTGTTTATACGCCCAGACGGAATTTTTTTCCAGCCCCTGCGCGCGGCTTGCACATCAGGCCAGACCCGCGAAAGCGCGCGCGGCACGCTTGGCCCTTCTCAACGACTTCTTTACGCTGATATGGTGATGTGACAGCAAGGGCGCGCGACAGCCTGCGGATTCGCAGGATGCGCCACAAGATGAACAGGGGGCCCCATGGCAGGATCGGTAAACAAGGTCATTCTCATCGGCAATCTGGGGCGTGACCCGGAAGTGCGCACATTTCCCGATGGCGGCAAGATATGCAATCTGCGCATCGCCACATCCGAGCAATGGCGCGACAAGGCCACGGGCGAACGCAAGGAACGCACCGAATGGCATAATGTCGTGATCCGGGGCGACGGGCTGGTGCGCGTGGCCGAGCAATATCTGAAAAAAGGCTCCAAGATCTATGTCGAGGGCACGCTTCAGACCCGCAAATGGCAGGACCAGAGCGGGCAGGAACGCTATTCGACCGATGTGGTCGTCGCGGGTATGGGCGGCACGCTGACCATGCTCGACGGGCGTGGCGAAGGTGGCGGCAGCACAGGTGGCGGCGGTGGCGGTGGCTATGACCGCGATCAGGGCTACGCCTCCAGCTATGGCAGCTCTGCGCCTGCTGGCCCCGCCGATATGGATGACGAGATCCCGTTCTGAGCGACGCTTGACGGCATGGCGCGACCGCGCTAAAGGTCGCGCCATGCGGGTGTAGCTCAATGGTAGAGCAGCAGCTTCCCAAGCTGAATACGAGGGTT
>JAFIEL010000057.1 GCA_020832585.1 Natronohydrobacter sp.
ACCGAAAGAAGATCGAAGAACCGTTCGGCTGGGCCAAAACAGTCGGTGGCATGGCGCAAACCATGTATCGGGGCGTCGAGCGCGTCCGCTCCCGCTTCATCCTGACAATGGCCGCCAACAACCTTGCCAGACTGCCCCGGTTGCTGACCGCGTGAACCCGAAAAAGGCATGCGGCGCAAGCATCAAAAGCGCCGATAGGCATGACGATCAGCCGACCCGACCCCGACGGCAAGGAAGCCGTTCCGGTTCGGCGACTATTTCAGCGGCCTGCTAAGCATGCCGTCGCGAAAGCTGGTAGTCCACACCGGTCATCCTGATGCGCCAGTTCAGCATATCGCGGCTCACCAGGTAGGCAGAGCAAGCATCTGTATCAGAAAGCTGTCGTGCCCGGATGGCCAACAGTGCTGGTCGCGGCAAGAGCAATGTACCAGCGAGCCAGTCCGCTTCATCCTCCTGTTCTTGACTGAAGTTACCGGGTACCAACGACCCGTCTTCCAACATGCAGGCTTCGGCCAGTTCGTGTCCCAAAACGATATGGGCCAATTCGTGCATGATTACGTTGTTTCGACGACCGGGGGACTGCACCGGCTTGTAGATCACTAGATCATCGGTTGCGATCCGCATCGTCATTGCAGCCCAGGAATTATCACCGTGATCTGACAGGACCTGTTGGTCTTCGGGTGCGAGGCCAGCCACGTCGCTTACTGACCAGACCGTAACGCCAAGGTGCTCAGCCAACTTGTCAGCCGAAAGAGGGTCGGCGGGTTGCAGCCCGAGGTTGCGGCGGAATTCAACAGACCGCCGTTCACATTGCGATTTGAAGCCCCGCCTGAACGCCACCTAGTGCCCCCTAGCCTCGACCTCGTCAGCGAACTGCTTCGATGCCTTCTCGATGAGGTTAGCCAGCGATCTTGCAGTCGCCCTTGGTACGGCTTTCCGGTTCTTGAAGGCGATCTGAAGATTGCCCACTCCAGTGAACTTCGACGTGTCTTCTCCAAGCCACGAGCAAACTTTGTCTAGCGTACCGATATCCGGCACGTGCCCGTTCTCAATCCGGGACAACGTGGTTGGGCTGATCCCAATTTCTTTCGCCGCAGCCCTTACCCCCATGTTTCCACGGCGTCGGGCGACCAGGTTGCCCAGGTCTTCGATGTCCATGTTCTCTCCCTAGCGTGCCACCGACTGATATTAGTGTTTCATAGGCTGGACAGATGGTGTCCGTCCAGTTAATGTCCAGCCTATGAAACACTTGAATCACGTCGCGGGACGCTCGTCAACTGCGACGAATCGGGACAGCGAGGCCGAGCATGAACACATTTCTGGGAAATCCGACGTCGCCGTGGGACAGTGTAGCCGAGCAGATGCTGGCTGCTGTCGCGATCAAGATCGAACTTCCGCCGAGCATGCATGCGTCCTTGGCCGAGCGGAAAGCGGCCATCGAGAAACACCTTGACCGTGACGGTAGTCCACTGAAGGGCAAGGTCAGGTTGTTCTACCAGCAAGGTTCGGTAGCAATTGGTGCGACCATCCGGGCCAAGTTCCGGTTTGAGGGGTTCGACATCGACATCATCGTCGAACTCACGACGCTTGGCATGACGCCGTGGCAGGCGCTGGAGCTTCTGTATGAGGCTATTCGCGGTGAGCCGGGGTCGCGGTATTACGACATGACAGAGCGCCAGACGCGGTGTGTCACGATCCACTATGCCGACGGGATGCACCTGGACCTCTCGCCTGCGGAACTGGTCGACGAATTCGATCCGCGTCGCAGCTACATCTACCACTCCAAGCCGGAAGAACCCCGCAGCCGGGACCGTAAGGTGCTGACCAACAGCTTCGGGTTCGCCGAGCAATACAACGCGAACTGCCCGGTCGATCTGTCCTTCCAGCAGGAATACGCACGGCGGGCGCTGCGGGCCGACCAAGGTCTCATCGCGATGCAGAAAGATGCCGAATCGCTTCCGGTCCCCGCTCACTCCAGCGTCGTGGGAGGCAAATCCGCCGTTACGGTCGCGCTTCAGCTTCTCAAGAGGAACCGGAACATACGTTGGGCGACCCGGCACAAAAATAGACGCATACCCGCATCGGTGATGTTTAGCTGTCTAACTCTGGAAGTGGCCGAGGCAGGTCGGACCATCGGCCAGAACCTCAGGATCATCGCTCAGCACATCCTGGACCGGCTCTTGCAGGCCAAGAGCGTCGGCCAGTTGATCCACGTTGAGAACCCGCGTTGCCCAGGGGATGTGTTCACGGATCGCTGGCCGGAGGACCACGCGGCACAGGATACCCTGGTTGCAGATATGCGGCTGTTTCTGAACCAACTCGACATTCTCCAGGACGACCGACGTTCGTTGCGTGAACGCCGTGATGTCCTGAAGTCGATGTTCGGTGAGAGCATCGGCGAGGAAGTGATGGACGAGCTTGAACGCGACTACGGCGAGGCCATCCGCACGGGTAAGCACGCCTTCGGTGCAACTGGTGGTATCGCGATGAGCACGGCTATCGCCAAAGCGAAACCGGCGGTGAAGCCGTCAACCTTTTGCGGTTCGACATGGCCGCGTCGGTGAAATCCCTGGAAGCCCAGGTCCGGGCGATGACCAGGGACTGGCCGCAACTTCAGCCCCTGCGAGGGCTGGGGCCACGGTCGGTCATTTGGTTTGGAGACCTAAGGGGCCTCGGCCGACCGTTTCACGTCAGCATCGAGTACGGCCTACCGGTTAAGGGACGGCAAGACCTTTACCGCGTAATGCCGGTCGTGCGGGTGCTCCGGCCCAGCCTTGCGCCAAACTGGGAGGCCGAGGAGGAAGCGCCACTCCCTCATGTCTACTTCACCCCCCCGGACATCAGGTTGTCGCCGTTGTGTCTCTTCGATCCCAAGGCGGGTGAGTGGGACGCCTCGATGCTGATCAGCCGGACCACAGTCGGTTGGACGATTCGATGGCTCGCTGCCTACGAGTTCTGGGAGATGACGGGTCGTTGGATCGGCGGGGGGCGGCACGAAGACGCCGGGTTGGAGAAGGAGTCGGAGAATGCCGCGTGACCGTGACTACGACCATACCGTACCGCGTCGTTCAGATGGCACCCGGCAGACGCTGCGTGAGATGCAGCCATGGCCGACAGGAAAGCCTTTCAAGATACTCTCCATCGATGGCGGCGGCATCCTGGGCATCCTTCCATGCATGATCCTCGCTGAGATCGAGAAACGCTTCCTCATTGGCGAACCAATCGGACAGCATTTCGACATGATCGTGGGCACCTCCACCGGTGGGATCATCGCGCTGGGTCTCGGTCAGGGTAAGTCAGCCCAAGAAATCTCGAAACTCTATACTGAACGTGGCCGGTACATCTTTCCCGGGGGGCGGTGGAAGCGGTTGCTCCGTGGCTGGGCCGGTTGGGCCTTCACCCCATATGATCGGCGGAACTTGGAACGCGAACTTCGCCGGGAATTCGGTGATGGCCTGTTTGGGTCATCGTCGATCCCAACTTGCATCCCCTCCTTCGAGGGACGGTATGGCGAACCCTACGTGTTCAAGACCCCCCACCATCCGGATTACAAGAAGGATCAGTTCGAACGTCTCGTGGATGTGGGGCTCTCGACGGCAGCAGCGCCCACCATCTTCGCAGCGGTGGAGAGGAACGGCTACGTGTTTGCCGACGGTGGTATCTGGGCCAACAACCCCTCCATGATCGGCGTAGTAGACGCGATGACCTGCTATGACATTGACCGAACCCAGATCAGGCTTCTGAGCCTGGGATGCGGTCAGGAGACCTATCGGATGCGCTGGTGGCACCGCATTGGAGGAAAACTGGTCTGGGCGGGTCTCTTCGTTTCATCTGCCATGCGGGCTCAGTCGCACAACGCTTTGGGGCAGGCCGGCCTGCTGATCGGTCGGTCCAACATGGTTCGCCTCGATGCCCCTGAAGTTGCCCGCCGCATAGGCATGGATGATGTCGCACGCGCTTTGGTCGACATGCCGCCAGTGGCCAGGGCGTTGGCGGAAGGGGCGGGACATCGGGTTGCGGAGTTGTTCTTGAACTCCGATGTCGCGATCTGGGACGAGGTTGAGGCGTTCAGTGACCGGCGACAATGATGGCCTGGGTGCCACGTCGGAGACAAGCGAACCACAGCTACGACTGATCGCTGGGCTCACGGGCCTCCGGTCGCTGCGATTGGCTCGACCGTCCGCAATGGGCGCACACGTAACTTGAAGAGCCCGACCTTGGGATGCCTGGTGCGACCGCTGCGATTTCGTCAGACAACTGCTTCGTGGTCTCCCAGCTATTTCAAGTTCCCCATGACGTTTTTCAGGACGGCCTTTGTTTTCTTCAGGTCCGCCTCATAAGCGCCGTGGATGGCTTTTGCTTCCACGATATGTACGGCCATGCGGGCGTCTGTCAGGATCGCACGCCCCTTCGACGACAAGGAAATGGTAACCATCCGGCTGTTACTGGGGTCAGTCCTGCGTTCTATCCAGCCATCCCGCTCGGTTCGGCTGAGGGTATTCGTGGTGGTTGAGGTTTCGATGTCCAGACGACGGGCGATTTGAGCAGGGCGCATATCACCTTCACGGCCCAGCAGATCAAGCATTGCGAATTGTGCTGGAGCGAGCCCCAAGGGAGCGAGGGCAGCCGCGATTTCACGGGTTGCAATGCGGGCCGCTGGCAGCACGACCCTGGTCAGAAAATCGTGTTCACGAGACATGGTCACCCTCTTTCAGCCCTGAGAGATCGGTATGATTCCTCAATCTTCAAGAAAAGATACGTTATTTTTGGAAAAGTTGCTAGCATGCTATTGAAGTGCAAAGCTTTGCCTCCATATTGCTAGCATGCTAGTCCATAAGGACAAAGATATGCCCCTGCACAACACCCACCAGCTCACCCTCCCGCTCATTCATGCCCCCAAGCCGATCCACCCCTCCGCTGCCCCCACCGATCTTGCCATCTGCCTCGGGCACAGTTTCATGACCCTCAACCGCTTCCCTCGGCTCTCATCGGCCGATGTCTGCCGCCATGCGCCCGAAATCGGCAACGCAGGGGAGGCCTTGGTGACAAGCTGGGCGGCCCGGCGGGGTTTGCACCCCGTCACTGCACCTGCGGGAGCGCAGTTTGACCATATCTTCACGGTCGGCCAGCACCTGATCCGGCTGCAGACAAAAACCACCGTCGGCCCCGGGCGGGATGGCAAATACCACTTCCGGATGACCCGCGGGAATTCCGGCGATCCGAATGGCACATGCCGGTACGGTGCGGATGCGTTCGACATTGCTGCTCTTGTCTTTCTTGATCTCGGGGTCGTTTACTTCACCGCTGAACGCAAAGTCAGCCACAAGTTCAGCCCCGATGAGGCCAACCTGATAGCACATGCCGAATTGGAGTGCTTTTATGACTGCCTGCTGACGCTTGGCATCATTTCCCAGTGCCAATTTGAGGAACTGACCGCCGACGACCTCCCCGCCTGCGGCTGAAGCCACTCCCGCTCACGATTTTCCAACCGCCCTACCGCCGATCCAGTTTGCTGGATCGGGCCGCCCCCACTTTGTCTTGGAGACACCAATGCCCAAACCCAAAGAAGCCACGCAAGATACTGATCGGGAGTGGAAAGCCTTCGCCGCCGATATCCTGAATGGGTTGCTGGAAAATGGCTGTGCCAGCTGGTCACATCGCACCGTCCGCGATGTGACCACTCGCAAATCAACCAAGCCGAAACCAATGAAAAAGCTGACGGGCTGGGACCATTCAGGGTTTGCGAATGACGATATCGACAGCATGCTTGACGAGTTGGAAGCGGAAGGTTTCGGGCCCGTCCTACCGCCGTGTCCAGAGCAAGAGATTTTCGGCTCTGACCCGCAGTTGCCGCGGGCCACGACTGCCATGGCCGCTGTTCGGATCGCAAAACGGTTTGGGAATGCCGATGACTTGCGCACCGCGTTGTGCGGTAGCCTGTCCGTGACGCATATCGCGGCGGGTGCTCAAGAACAGGTCGGCATCATCTGCAAGATACTGTCATCGATGTTCGAACCCGAAGGTCCGTGCTATGTACATGATAAGCCGAAGATTTTCTCTGTCACCGACGTGATGGCCTCGCAAGCATCCCATCGCACAGGCATTTTGAGCGAATTCACCGAGGATTTTCAGACTTGTTTGATCGAGAACCGGAAGATCATTCTGGTGTCAAAGGCACCTGAGGATATTCCTGCCGCTCTCAGCCCCATCTTGACGCAAAGGCTTACCCTGCCGTTCGTTGACGGGGACATGCTGAGTGCGATTTTCCAGCAACTTTTCCCCGCGGCAAAGCCCCTCACCATCCTTGACTCCGATCCCGCCGTCGCAAATGCAACGGCTGAGGCTCTGACGCTCTGCGCTCGTGCCCATGGCCCCGCAGCGGCACTGACGAAGCTGCGGCAGGACAAGGTGCAGATGGTTCATGATGGGCCCAGTCTTGCCAATTTTCCCTTGCCCGCCACTGTGCGGGAGCCGCTTGACCAGCTGATCGCAGATTTGGCAGATTGGCGGTCTGGCAAGATTGGCTGGCAAGATGTGCAGCGTGGTATCCTTCTTTATGGCCCCCCCGGATGCGGCAAAACTGAAATCCCCCGGCTGATCGCAAAATCGGTCAATATTCCGGTGTTCGCTGGATCAATGGCCACTTGGCAGTCTGAAACCGCCCGTGCCTCTGACATCTGCCGTGAAATGCGTTTGTTTTTCAATAAAGCAAAGGCGGCTGCGCCGGCCGTGCTGTTCATCGATGAACTCGACAGTTTTGGTGACCGTGCAAGGCCGCAGGACCAAAACAGCAGTTGGACTGATATGGTCATCGGCGGCCTTCTCGAATGCCTGGATGGGTACAATGGGCTGGAAGGCGTGGTCGTTATCGCTGCAACAAATCACCTGTACAAGATCGACACAGCTCTGCGCCGCCCGGGCCGGTTCGACCGGTTGGTCTCGATTGATCACCCCACTCCGGAGCTTATGCCGCAAGCATTTCGCTGGCATTTGCACAAGAATCTTGAGGGGGTAGATTTGGGTGAGGCAGCTCTGGCCGCAACGGGAATGACTGGCGCCGAGGTTGCCGCCACTGTCCGCGACGCCCGTGCGATCGCACGGCGGCACAAGCGAGAATTGCTGGTTGATGATCTGCTGACCGCAATCCACAATCGCCGCCCGTCCATCGACAAATCACTGCATTGGCAGATTGCCGTTCATGAATGCGGGCATGCGATTGCCGGATATCTCGTTGGTCGGGCTATTCCGCATTTGCTGACAATTCATGGCAATGGTGGTGCCGCCGCAATGTCGCGGGTTCCAAGTGCCTTGCGTCGGGCGGATTACGAAAAGGACCTCGTTTTATTGATGGGTGGACGGGCGGCAGAAAAACTGATCTTCAATGCCCCGTCCGGCGGCGCAGGTGGCGACGCCGAGTCTGACCTGGCGCAGGCAACCCGGATCGCGACCGCCCTTGAAGTCAGCTTTGGTCTTGGGGGCAGCGGCCTTGTCTGGCTTGGATCACCCGACAAAGCAGTCGAGCGGATGAGTTTTGATCGCGGCCTGCGTGATCGGGTGCAGAGCCATCTTGAGATGGCCGAACAAGCCGCAATCTCGATCTTGCAAACCCATCTGCAACTGCTGTTGGAAATGGCCACAAGCTTGCTTGAAACTGGGGCGTTAACGGGCACCGCACTGCAAGAATTCCTCAGCCGGCTGCATGCCGGAAAGATTGAGCTTGATCCCGACAGCAGCGGTGCCGAAGCCCAAGATCAGGAAAAAATGGTCGCAGACCACGAAAAACTCGAACCGAGTTGAAGAAGTAAAAAGAGATCCCGCGCCGACGAAGGCGCGGGGCGGTTCTCCAATTGAATATCTAATAAAGAACCGCCAAGTAAAGGGTCTGCATTTATGATATATGGACTTTCATTTCTCCGTAGTTAATCAAATTCATTACAAAAATAAATTCAATAAATTCAAATATGTGGACAACTCCAATCAAGGGGGCGATCTTGCAAATATCATATGGTAGTGACAGCGAAATCAGTTTTGATCTGGAGTTTTCTACTCAAAGACTGCCCGAGTTTCGCATGCTGTACATTCGTCAGAATGTAGCAGCCCTTCGATTGAAAGATGGCCGATGCAGCAAGGAGAGAATTTTTCTGCGAAGATGCTCTGGGGCATTGAAAGCCCCCAGTCAGGATATTGTTTTCAGATTGCCCTTGAAGAAAACGCACTTGGCAAAACACATTCTTTGCCTCGGTAGATTATACGCCCGGCAAATCGTGGCGACGGTTATCGCTGATGGGGCGGCGGGTTTCACATACTCAGGTCGGTCAATCGCCCGATCCGAGGCTGTTGGAACTCGTACGGGCATTGGCTCGGTCGGATGCAAGGAAAGACCAACTCAAATCGGCCGGAGGTGACACATCATGCCAAAGAGAATGCGTGCCGTCATCTATGCAAGATACTCAACAGACCTGCAGAGCGAGCGATCAATTGACGATCAGGTGGCGCTGTGTCGTGAGTTTGCACAAAAACAAGGGCTGACCGTCCGCGAGGTCTATTCCGACAAGGCCCAAACTTCTGCCAGTTTGATCGGGCGAGATGGTATCCTACGCTTGGTCGAGGATTCTCGTGCCGGTAAATTCGATGTTGTGATCGTAGAGGCCCTTGATCGGATCAGTCGAGACCAGGAGGATCTGGCAGGTATCCACAAGAGGCTGACATTTGCGAATGTAGATATTCTTGCGGTCCATGACGGCTTGGCCGACGAAATTCAGATCGGCATCCGGGGGCTGGTCGGATCACTGTATTTAAAGGATCTGAAGAAAAAGGTGCGTCGTGGCATGCAGGGTGTGATCCGCGACGGTCGTCATGCCGGTGGCAAAGCCTATGGGTATGAACCGATCCCCGGCAAACCGGGTGAGATGCGGATACTGGATCACGAGGCGGATGTCATCCGTAGAATCTTCAAGGAATATCTCGCAGGGCGGACCGCCCGCGAGATTGCCAACGGCTTGAACGAGGACGGGGTCATTGCGCCACGCGGTGGCTCTTGGAACGCCTCAACGATCAACGGGAACAAGGAACGCGGCCACGGCATCTTGTTGAACCCGCTGTACACGGGCGATCTGGTCTGGAACCGCGTTACAATGATCAGGCATCCAGAAACGGGGCGTCGCGTAAGCCGCGTGAACCCCGAAAGCGAGTGGATGCGCAAAGACGTGCCTGATCTCGCCATCATCGACCGTGACACATGGGATGCAGCTCAAGCCCGAAAGACGTCACGAAGCAAGGCACACAGTCACGGAAGGCGAGACCGTACCCCAAAACGCCCGTTTTCCGGTCTGCTTCGTTGCGGCAAGTGTGGCGGCGGCATGTCTATCCATGACCGTTCGGGGTCCGCGATCCGGATCAGGTGCTCCACTGCCCGCGAAAGCGGGTCATGCGACAATGACAAGCGGTATCGGTTGGACAAAATCGAGCATGCCGTCCTTGAAAAGCTGAAGGCGGAACTGGCTGACCCGATCTATGTGAAGGAGTACCTCAAAGCCTATTATGACGAGCGCCGCACCCTGATCCGAGAAACAGAGCGCAATCGATCCAGCATCGAGAAGGAGTTGACCGAGACACAGGGGCGCCTCGCACGGCTTGTTGACCTTTACACACGTGGGGTGATCGACGGCCCTGCCGCCGAAAAGGACATCGCGGAGGCAACTGCCAAAAGAAAAGCTCTCGAAGCCCGACTCGCAGAGCAGGAAGAGCCCGAAGTGGTCGAACTTCACCCCGCCACTTTGGAGCGGTATTTCGCGACGATCGACACCCTTATTTGGAAGCTAACCGACTTGAACCCCCAATTTGATCGGGAATTGGTCGAAACGCTTCACAAGATCATCGCGAGGATCACTGTTTTTCCTGCTACAGATCAAGGGGTTACCATCGAGGTGACAGGGTGGCTACAGTCCCTGATCGGGGTCGTGCCGGGCCATGTGGGGGGAGTGATGGTAGCGGAGGAGGGACTCGAACCCCCGACACGCGGATTATGATTCCGCTGCTCTAACCAACTGAGCTACTCCGCCACAAGCAAGGGCCGTTTAGTTGAGCCGCGATGGAGCGTCAAGACAGATCTTGCCGATACTTTCACTCCTTGCACACTCACCGCCAGTGATCCGGGCTTCGCTTGTGTGGATAGGGCAGGTTTGTCGCGACCCGGCGATTATAGTCGAGTTGCGAAAGATACCGCACGCCCCTCACAACGGCCCCGAATTGCGAGGCAAATACAGCGCGCGTCCATTGCGCAGGCCCGCTGTGCCACCAGGCATAGGGCGTCGTCGTGCTGCTCAGTGCCTGCCGTACCATATCCCGCGCCAACAGGCAGACCGGATGGCCCGGTTCGGCGGCAAGGAAATTGTTGGCGATGGTGCCAAAGCCGCGCTCAATACAAAACACCGCCCGCGCGCCCAGAAGCCAGTCCGTCACCGGCAGGCGCGGATATTCGTCCAGATCGGCGAACACGCCGCCCATCCTGGCGATCCAGCACAGCCGGAAAATATCCGCACGCAGGGCGGGCTGTGACAGGGTGTCGAACAGGTCGCACAGATCTGGATCGGCGTTTTGCCGCATCCAGTCTGCGGCGCGATCCTGATCGAACAGGTCGATCTTGAAACCGGGATGCAGATTGCGCCATCGGGCCTGCGCGCGCGCAATGGCTGGCCCGGGTGGGCCTTGCCAGTAATGCGCTATGTGTCGGGGGATCGCGGCTTCTGGCTCTGCCGTGAAGCCAAGCGCGCCCTCGGCTATCGCGCGCTGCATGAGGCATGCCGCCAGACCCGGCGAGGCCGCGATGCGCGCAAGCCCTGCGCGGGCTATGCTTTCCTGCACGGAATGTCCCGGCGCAAAAGCCTGTTCGATCCCGGCTGACGCTTGCAGCGCGTCCTGGGTGATCCGGTCGCGGACATCGCCCGGATCGAAAGCGCCAATCTGTGCCGCCTTTAGCTGGTTGAATGTTGCATGTGCCTGCTGCGCACCTGCAAAATCGCCCTGCTGAAAGGCAATCCGGGCTTTTGTCAGCCAGAGCGCCATGCGCTGCGGGAACTCCGCTTCCAGTGGCGCAAGTGCCACTGCCGCCTGCGCTGGCATCCCCTGCATCAGGTCAATCTCTGCACCCATCAGGGCCGCTTCCAGCGCATGCGGGCGATCCGGGGCCAGCGCGCGCGCCTGTGCCTGCGCCCTGCGCGCCGGGCCAGACCGACCCGCCGACCAGAAGGCTTCGGCGCGCAACACCTGAAGGCGAACCGCATCCTTTGGGCTCGCATTGCGCCTTGCCTGCGCCATGCACACCGCCGCGCGTCCGGGTCGCCCCATGCGCAACGCTGCCCGCGCCGCAGTCAGGGCGCGCTCCGGGTCATGACCGGCCGGGGCCGCCTGATCTTCCAGCCCGCGCCAGTCCTCGACCACCTCGCACGACAGACGGGCCACATGCGCCAGCCAGTCATGGCGCGGATGCAATCGCTGCGCCGCAAGGGCATGCGCCCGGACCTCATTTGGGTCGTCCTGCGCAGCCATGCGCGCACGCAGGCTCTGGATATGGTCCACCGGGTGCCAGCCCCATGGCCGCTCGGGGTCCAACCGCGCCGCCAGCAAGGCCAAGGCCCCCTCGACATCGCCCTGCTCCAGCGCAAGACGGCTTTCGGCGCGCGCGAGGACTGGCCCGGAGCGCTCTGGCAGGACGCGCCAGATATCCAGAACACGGGGGGCGCGCGCGAAATCTCCTTCACCAAGGAAAATCTCGAAACCCTCGATGCATCCGGGCTCAAGCAACTCCCTAGCCGCATCAAACGCGTCCGCGAACCCACGCGCACCATCGCGGCGATGCAACAGCCGTAAGCGCAACGCCTGCGCTGCCGCGCAATGCCCGGTGCCGGACAGATGATCAATATCCGCCGCTGCCTGGGCAAAATCCCCGCAAGCCAGCGCAAGTTCGGCGCGGCGATGCACATCCGCCGACGCAGTTTCCGAGGCCGGGTCAATCTGCGCCAGCACCTCGCGCGCCAGATCAATCCGGTTCTGGCGCAGCAAGGCATTCGCAAGCGCTGCGCGACGTCGATTGGCGCGCCTGACACTGACCTCCAGATGCGCAAGCCCCGCGTCGCGCGCTTCAGCAGGCAGCAGATCCAGCGCGAGCACGGCAAAATCAATCGAATTGGGCCATTTTTCGCGCGCGCGCATCGTAACATCGGCCGCAGGCAAACCCAGACGCCAGAGCAGGCGCAAGGCCAGCTCAATCGATCGGTAGGGTGCTCCTTCGTCAAAAGCCGCGGACAGGCGCCGCCCCGGCGCTTGCGGATCAGCCAGCGGACCCTTCCATATCTGCGCTTCCAGATCCGGTAGCAGCGCCCCTGCCCCGCGCATCACAACCCACAGCGATCAGATCGCGGCGCGCAGCACATCGGCATATTCCTCGAAACGCGTCTTGAAAAACCGCTCGGCCGCCTGACGCTTCGGCCAGAGCAGACCATGCAGGAAATACAGCACATCCGATTGCACAGGATAGGGAACACTGGCCCAGACACGTTTCTGCATCCGCTTGTCAAACTCGGCGCGGGCGTCGCTGGGCATGTCTTCGATGCTCAGCCCGGCGTGGCTGTAGACGCGGGCGATGACGCCTTCCGGGTCGCCCACGATATCCTCGTAATTCAGCACAAGAATGTCATCATACTGCCTGGCCCAACGCTGATAATTCGCGACATAGGAACTCATGTCGAAGATGCGTGCCTCGTCGATCAGCTTGAGGAAACTGTCGTCAAAATTGATCTGCACATCTTCCTTGTTGGCACCATTATTGCGCCACAGCACATGCATGCGCAGCGCCGAGACCGCGCGCGCCAGCGGATCACGCAGCACATAGATCACCCGCGCGGTCGGGTTGAGCGCCTTGCAATCGGCGATATCTGCATCCGACATCATCGAATATTCCGGGGTGAAATCCATCGCCAGATGCGTGGGGTCAGGCGGGGTCATCAGCCCGCGATACCACTCTGGCCCACGCTTGCGATTCCAGTCCCAGTAATGGGCTTCCTTGTTGGTCGACGTGACCGGGTCCATATTGGGAAAGGCATAGGTCTGCGGATGTGCATTCAGCACATGATGCAGCCAGCTTGTCGAAGCCTTCTGTGCACCGATACACAGGATATCGGCACAGTTTTCACGATCAGTCATGGTCAAGTCATTTCTCCAGATTGCCTTGCGGCATATGCGTCCCGGATCGCCTGCAAGGGTTCGGGCAGACGCCATTGACGGGCATACGCCTCCAGATGGCGCGAAGTTGCATTCCTGTCCCCTGCCCCATGGGCCGCACGAATGGCCAGACCCCGACGATGCGGATTATCCCCCAGCGCCAAAGACCCCTCATAAGAGACGAGCGCAGCGGCAGGCTGACCACTGCGCATCTGCAGATCACCGATCATGCGCAGCGCATAGGCCGCATTTTCCCATTTGTCATCCTTGCCGCGCGCGGCAATCTCCAGCAACTGCGGCAGGAAAGCGGAAATCAGCGGCTCTGCGCTGCGCAGGCGGTTGAAATCCAGCAGCAATTTCAGAACAGCCGATATTTCGGGCCCGGAACAGGCCGCCCCCGTCGCGACCAGCGCCGTTATCCGCGCGATCTCCTGCTCGGCAATCTGCCACATGCGGAAGAAATCCAGATACTGAAACACCGCGAAAGCTGTCCCGCCCTGGCCTGCGCGCGGATAGCTCGCAGACTCGCCCAAGGCAAAGCGCTGCGTCAGGATCTGCGCCTCGCGATACTGCGCTACAGCGGCCAGAACCCGCTCCGGGTGTCGGTTGGCATGATCCTGATGGGCGATCACACTGTCACTCGGCCCCGATACAGTCGCAATACATTCATAGCGATAGCGGCGCTGGTTGCGGTCATCGACGCGGCGGAACACATCCAGCCCCATATCTCCCGCAACCGCAAATTCCGCAACCGCGCTGATCAATGGCCTGCTCCTGATCCGATTGCCAACAAGCTAGGACCGGGCTTGCCCGCTGTCAAACCTCTCAGGCCCGTTCCACCAGAAGATTGTTGCAAATGAAGCGAAAATTACGCGCCTGACGCGGCAGGATGATCGAGAGTTTCGGCGTTGATGCCTGCGCCAGCCATGCCGCACTGACCTCGCGCGTGACAAGGCACCCTTCCTTGCGCGCGCAGGCATGAACCTCGAAGTCGCTCAGGCGAAATTTCGGCGCGCCACTGGCCTGCTTATCCTGACAGACCAGTGCTGTCTCGAACAGATACCCGTCGGGGGATGCAAGCTGCAGATGCACGCGCAGACCCTGACCGGGCGCCGCAAGCCCGTCGAGATGCACCTCGATCGCCGACCAGTCCCGCGTATCCGGGAACTGGATCTGGAACTTCTCCAGTGACCGCGAGGCATGCATCAGCAACCCGTCCTCGGGCGTGGCGCGGGACAATTCAAGGCGGTCGGCAAAGCGATGCCCCGGCTGCAAATGCCTGCAGAACTCAGTCTCCGGCAGGGCCGCCCAGATGTCGAACAGCGGATTTGCAACCAGCGGGCGGACAGGAACGGCGACATCCTGCAAGGACTGCGCGGGGACGGGCTGTGGCGGGCTGGCAAGTTCTGCCATGATGGCGCTGATCACGGCCTGGGTTTCGGCCTTGTCACGGTCAAGACGCTCTTTCAGACTGCGCATTTCGCCATCGACCTTTTGCCAGATGGCACTGGTCTCGTAATTCAACTCACTCAGCAGATCAGCGGCGAAACTGCGCATGGGTCCGGCAGTGTCTGCGCGACCTGCCAGATCGAAGCCGGGCCGTGCCAGATCAGCAAAGAGCCGCCAGTCATAGGACGGATTGTCAAGCGTGTTCATCAGCACATTGCGCGCCCGGTCATCCGAACGGGCCACCCGGCGATGATGAAAGGCCAGCTTGCGATCCAGCACCGCCACACGGTAGCGCGCCAGAAAACCATTCATGAAGGCGCGATCTTCCATCACATCGAAATGCTCTGGGAAGCCCCCGACCGACAGCACCGCCTCGCGCCGCAAAATCCACTGTACCGGATACAGATCCTGACGGTAGCAGGCATAGGCCAGCGGGTTGACGAAAAACTCGTTGCGCTGGAACGAGGGGGGCAGGCTGTCCTCGCCGATAATGCGGATGTCTCGGATGCCGTCAATATCGCAGAACTCTTCCTTCAGCGCCGTGACCTGCGCGGCCACACCGCCAAGGTCTGACACCAGGTCCTGTGTCTGCCGATAGAAGCCTGCAAGCGACGACATGAAATCTGCAGCCCATGTGTCATCGTCATCCAGACAGGCGACAAACTCGGTATCCAGCGCCTCGACCCCGCGGTTGAATGCGGCAGATCGACCGATTCCGGGGAGAAAATTGATCACAGTCAGGCGCTTGGAGGCTTGCAACGCCTTTGCCTGCGACGCTATCGCCTGCGCCAGCATCTGCGCATCGCCCCCGTCATTGACCAGAACGATTTTCCAGTTGCCATGGGTCTGCGCCTCGACCGAGGCCAGAGCACGCGTCACAAAAATAGGGCGATCCTTGGTGCGGATGACCACACCAATCGAAATTTGATCCGTTGCCTGCACGCTCACTCCACTCATTACCACGTCAAAAAACCGATCCCCTGGCCTGACGCCGAATCCCCCTATCGCTAGACCCTTCACGAAAGCTCTGTCAAGGAATTCGCCGCAACGGCGTCTTATGCCTCGCTGTCAGAGGTATCTTCACCACGCCCCGGCTTCTGCGCCCCCAGATGACGCAGGCCCCGCGCGTCCGCTAGTGCGATCTGGCGCTGACGCTCGCGAAACGCTTCGCGGCGCTCGTGCGTGAACTCCTCCACACAATGATGGCACTGCACGCCATGTTCATATTCGGGGCGTTCTGTATCCTCTGGCAAAAGCGGGCGGCGGCAGGCATGGCACATCACATGCGGCCCGGTTTTCAGCCCGTGCTCGACAGAAACCCGCTGATCGAACACGAAACAGGCCCCGTTCCACAGGCTATCCTCTGGCGGCACTTCTTCCAGATACTTCAGAATGCCCCCTTTCAGGTGAAAAACATCCTCGACCCCTTGCCCCAACAGGAAATTCGTCGATTTCTCGCAGCGAATGCCCCCGGTGCAGAACATCGCAATCCGCTTGTTGTGGAAGCGGTGGCGGTTTTCCTCCCACCATTGCGGGAACTCGCGGAAACTGCGCGTGCCGGGATCGACCGCACCCTCGAACGTGCCGATCGCCACTTCATAATCATTGCGCGTGTCGATCACCGCCACATCCGGCGCCGAAATCA
>JAFIEL010000058.1 GCA_020832585.1 Natronohydrobacter sp.
TCCATGTGATCTCGCGCGGCGACTTGTAGCTGCCGTAATAGAGACCCCGGAAGATGTGGATATAGACTGCCGCGAAGAACAGCATCGCGCCATTCTGGTGCAGATAGCGTAGCATATGCCCGCCATTCACGTTGCGCATGATATGCTCGACGCTGGCAAAGGCCATGCTCGCATCAGGCGTGTAATGCATCACCAGAACGATCCCGGTGACGATCTGCAGCACCAGGCAGAAAAACAGAACGATACCCCAGATCCACATCCAGTTCAGGTTCTTGGGCGTCGGGATCATGATCGTGTCATAGATCAGACCGACAATCGGCAGCCGCCGATGAACCCACTTTTCAGCGTTGGTCTTGGGCTCGTAATGATCGTGAGGAATTCCAGACATCTATCGCGCCTCCCTTAGCCGAGCTGAATGGTGGTTTCGTCGACGAAGGCGGCGACGGGAATATGCATGTTCTCGGGTGCCGGACCGCGACGGATACGACCCGCCGTGTCATAATGCGACCCGTGGCAGGGGCAGAACCAGGCGTCGAAATCGCCCGCGCCATTGCCCAGCGGCACGCAGCCCAGATGGGTGCACACGCCGATCATGACCAGCCATTCGCCTTCGTCGTCCAGCGTGCGGTTCTCGTCCAATGCGTCCGTGCCCGGCTTGTTGGGGTTGCGCGAGTCGCGGTCAATGCTCAGATCCGACAGGCTGACAGAACGGGCATCCTCGATCTCTTCGGCCGTGCGGCGACGGATGAAGACCGGTTTGCCGAGGAAGTTCACAGTCAACTGGCCGCCCGGCTCCAGCCCGGCGACATCGACAAAGATCGATGACAGCGCCTGAACATCGGCCGAGGGATTCATCTGATTGACCAGCGGCCAGACAGCGGCGCCAGCCGTGACCACACCGGCACCGGCTGTGGCATAATAGATGAAATCCCTGCGGGTGGCGTCGTGGTCTTCAGTGTGGGACACGAGCATTCTCCCTTTTCAGTGGGTACGAGGCTGCAATTGGTGATCCGGCCACGGAAAACCGCAGCCTCTCAACGCGGGTATTTAGCGGGGAAAGCCATGCCCGTCTAGCCGCGAATCCGGGATAAGGTGTCGCAGTTGGCCATAAATTCCGCTGGTTTCAGGGCCTTTTGCCGCATCGCAGCAGCGTCAGCGCAAACAGCGCAAACAGCGATCACGCAGCAGGCGGTCGGGTCGCGCCCAGGCTGTCGCGCGCGTCCATCTTCGCAAACCACGCCGCCAGGGCAGGGCGGGTTGCCCGCCAGTCCCGCACTCCGTGCCGCAGGTCCAGATAGCCCAGCGCACAGGCCAGCGCAATCTGCCCGATGCACAGCGGCCCGGCCAGATAAGCCATCCAGCGTTCCTCGATCACATCGAGCGCGCGCGCGATCTTGGCCCATTGCCCCTCGACAAACGGCGCAAAGCGGATCTCTTCCGGGCGCAGCCGCACCTCATAGACCATCAGCAGCGCCGCATCGAGAATACCATCGGCGGTCGATTCCAGCACCAGCGCATCCCACTTGCGCGCGCCCTCGGGGTAAAATCCCGACCCGGCCCGCGCATCCAGATACTGACAGATCACCCGACTGTCATAGAGCGCCGAGCCATCGCCGCGCGTCAATGTCGGCACCTTGCCCAGCGGATTGGCCGCAATCGGGGCGCTGCCAGCATCCAGCGGCGTGCCAGTGGCATTCTCGACAATCGTGATCTGATCCAGAATCCCGGCCTCATGCGCCAGCACCATCACCTTGCGCACATAGGGCGAGGTATGGCTGTGATAGAGCCTCAGCCCGCTCATACGCGGCGCATCCGCAGCCGCCCCAGCGCAGTCGCGTCGATCTCGATACCCGGCCCATTGGTGCCCAGCCGCACGACCCGACGAAAACGCACCGCCCCGTTCACCTGCTCGCGGTCGCGCGGGCGATGGGCGCTGATGCCTTCCGCCACATCGTCAAACGCCTCTTCGACATGCTGATCGGTCCGTCCGGGCCGGATCTGACGCGCGACAGCATAGCCTGCCAGCGCCACAGCACCGTATTTCGCCGCCATTACGGCAATCGGGGCAAGGGGAAGGGCCATACGCTCTGCCTTTGAATAACCTGTTCCAGAGCCCCAAGATAACAAAGCGCGGGCATTTGTCCATTCACCTTTGCGCAGGGTTCTCACAGGCTCAGGGGGACATTCTCTCCCAAGGCTTCATTGGGGTCCACGACGATCCGCGCAAGCGGCCAGACCACGGTGATCTGCGCACCATGCGCGGGCATGTCGGCGTCCGGCGCGTTGGCATTGCTGAAATCCATCACCGCGCCCGACCGTTCCAGCAATGTCTTGGCGATGAACAATCCCAACCCCATCCCTTCATAGCCCGGACGCCGGGGCGTGCCTGCCGGATCGCGCCGCCGCCGGATGAACGGCTCGCCGATATAGCCGATGATCTGCGGCGGAAAGCCCGGCCCGTCATCGCTGATGCGCAGGCTCAGATGCCTGTCTGTCCAGCGCGCCTGCACCCAGACCTCGGCCCGCGCGAAATCGACTGCATTCTGGATCAGGTTGCGCAGCCCGTGAATGATCTCGGGACGGCGCAGGATCACAGGTTGCTCATCTGCCCCGCCCGGCCCCGGTGCAATGCGAAACTGCACAGACTTGCCCCGCGCCAGATGCGGCTCGGCTGCCTCTTGCAGCACCGCCTCGACAGGGGCGCGGCGCAGATGCAGGTCATCCTTGCCCGCCCGTCCCATAGAGCGCAGAATATCGCGGCACCGATCCGCCTGCTCGCGCAGGATACGCGCATCCTCGGCCAGATCGGGCCGGTCCTTCACCTCTTCCGCCAGTTCCGAGGCAATCAGCTTGATCGTCGCCAGCGGCGTGCCCAACTCATGCGCCGCCGCCGCGACCACGCCGCCCAGATCGGTCAGTTTCTGCTCGCGCGACAGCGCCATCTGCGCGGCCAGCAATGCATTGGCCAGCGACGTGCCCTCGGCGGCGACCCGATGCGCATAGAACGCCTGAAACAGAATCCCGATCACGATGGCCGCCCAGAAACCAAAGGCAAAAAGCGGCGGCACGGTCAGCACCGTGCCATCATTGAAGCGCAACGGCTGATGGCTGAAAGTGATCAGCGTCACCAGCGCAATCGCGATCAAGGACAGGATCAGCGTCGAGCGCGGACGCAGCGCCATCGCCGACACCGCGACCGGCGCAAGGATCAGCAGACTGAACGGATTGGTGATCCCGCCAGTCAGATAAAGCAGACAGACCAGAAGCGCGATATCAAAGAGAAAGGTCAGAAAGGCCTCGGCCTCGGACAGCCGCTTGGTCTGGGGAAACAGCATCAGCGAGGACAGGATGGACAGCCCCGCAGCCCCCACGACCAGCCCCACCAACGCCACATCAAAGCGCAAACCGAAATGAAAATGCGCGACCAAAAGGGCCGCGACCTGCCCGCTCAGCGCCAGCAACCGCACATAGGTCATCGTGCGCAGCCGCACCCAGTCGCCGCGATGGTCCTGCGAGATTTCGCCGAAGGCAGGCATGGTCATTCGCGTGGCACTCCGTCTGGCCCATAGGGACGAGTTGTCACAGTTGCGCTATACGGGATTGTTAGGGCGCGACCCTTGCGGCATCAAGGCCGCATCTGCGCAACCGGTGAGAACAGCATGATTCGGCTCTATTCAATTCTGGCGCTCGGCTTCATCGCGGCCCTTCTGGGGGGCTTGGGCTATATGGTGTTTCAGGGTCAGCAATCGGGTGATTTCGCGCAATGCCGCGGCACCTCGATCTCTGGCGGGGCTGGGGCCATCGGTGGGCCGTTCGAACTGGTGGATCACACAGGCCGCACCGTGACCGAGGCCGATTTCGCCGACCGCCCGGTGCTGCTCTATTTCGGCTATACCTTCTGCCCCGACGTCTGCCCGCTGGATACCGCGCGCAACGCGCAGGCCGTGGACCTGCTGGCCGAGCGCGGCCTGAACGTGACCCCGGTCTTTGTCTCGGTCGATCCCGAGCGCGACACGCAAGAGGCGCTGGCCGAATTCGTCCGCTTCATGCACCCAGAGATGATCGGCCTGACTGGCACCGAAGAACAGATCCGCAAGGCCGCGCAAGCCTACCGCGTCTATTTCGCGCGGCAGGAAAGCGATGACCAATTCTTCCTGATCGACCATTCGACCTTCAGCTATTTTCTGCTGCCCGAGCATGGTTTCGTCGATGTCATCCGCCGCGACCAGTCGCCAGAAGCCGTGGCCGATACGCTGGCCTGCTTCATCAACAACGCCTGAGACGAATGTCAAATTGACCTTTGCGGCATCGCGCTCTACCTATCAGGCATGAAAGAGAGTGCGCAGATGGACACTGAACCGCTTCCCGACCTTGGACCCGACCCCACGCTTCTGCTGGTCGATGATGACGAGGTATTTCTCAAACGCCTTGCCCGCGCCATGGAACGGCGCGGCTTTGCGGTGGAAACCGCCGCTTCGGTCACAGCCGGCAATGCCATCGCCAAGGCCCGCCCGCCCGCCTATGCCGTGATCGACCTGCGGCTGGAAGATGGCAACGGGCTCGATGTCGTCGAAACCCTGCGCGCGGCGCGCGAAGATGCCCGCATCGTGGTGCTGACAGGCTACGGCGCGATTGCGACCGCCGTGGCGGCTGTGAAAATCGGTGCCACCGATTATATCTCGAAACCCGCCGATGCCGAAGACGTGGTGCGCGCGCTGCTTGCAAACCAGACCGATGCGCTGCCCGAACCGCCCGAAAACCCCATGTCTGCCGACCGGGTGCGCTGGGAACATATCCAGCGCGTGTTCGAGCAATGCGACCGCAACGTGTCGGAAACCGCGCGCCGCCTGTCGATGCACCGCCGCACGTTGCAACGCATCCTCGCCAAACGCTCGCCGCGCTGAGGGGTGCCTATGCGCCTGATCGCCCTGCCATTTCTGCTTGTGCTCGCGGCCTGCGCCAGTCCGCAGCAATACTGCATCCGTGCGGCTCAGGCCGATCTGCGCGCAATCGACGCACAGATTTCCGAGAGCGAGGATGCGCTACGCCGCGGCTACCGCGTGACGCAGGCGTCAGAGGGGCGCACCACGCTCAATATCTGCGCCTGGCCGCGCGATCCGGTGCTGTTCTGCACCACCCACACCCCCGGCCAGCGCGCGACACGGACCGCAGTCCTGCCTGCCGCCGAAGAAGCCCGCCTGACCGAGTTGCGCCGCGAACGCGCGCGGCTGGTGGCTGTGACAGCGGACCGGATCGCGGCCTGTCCCGCGTAAACTGCGTGCGCGAGCCACGCTCCTAACCTGTCGGCTCAATGCGCAGGCACGGCCACGGGGTCCAGCAGCGTGCGCCCGCCATCAATGGTGATGATCTGCCCGGTCATGAAAGCCGCCGCATCGGACGCCAGAAACTGCACCGCTTCCGCGGCTTCCGACGCCGCCCCGATCCGCCCCATGGGCGTCTGGCGCAGGATCATCTCGCGGTAATCGTCATGGGTTTGCATCTGATCCTTCAGATTGGCGCTCATCACCGAACCCAGCGCCACGCCATTGATACGGATGCGATGTTTCGCAAAGGCCACGGCCATAGAGCGCGTCATCTGGTCCAGCGCCGCCGAGGCGATGGAATAGGCCATCAACTCGGGCTGCGTGCGCCGCGCGGCAATCGAGGACAGGTTGATGATCGACCCGATGGCATTGCGCCGCTCATCCTTGCCCTCTGCCTGTGCGATCATGCGCTTGGCCACCACCTGCGAGAGCTTAAGGCTGCTCAGCAGGTTTTGCTGCAACGCGTCATGCACCGCATCACTCTGGTCATCCAGCGGATCTGACACGATGCAGGAGCGCGTCGCATTCACCAGAATATCCACGCTGTCATAGGCATCGACCGTGGCCGAGAGCAGATTGGCAATCGTCAGCCGTTCGCGCAGATCGCCCGCGAAGAAGGTCGCGTGTTCCTCTGGTCCCGACAATGTAGCGATTTCGGATTTCAGCCGCGATTCGTCGCGATCCGCCAGCACCACATTCGCGCCCTGCGCCACAAAATGCCGCGCAATCGCCAGCCCCACGCCATTGGCGGCCCCGGTCACGATCGCGGTCTTGCCTGCGATGGAATAACTCATCTCGCCTGTCCTTCCCTTCGGGGCCGGGTCACGGTTTGCGGGGATTTGCGCGGTCCACTGGCCTGCCAGACGCGGAACGCCGGTGTTTCCGCCAGCACATCGACCCGCGCGAACAGCCGCGCGAGCGTCTCGGAATAGGGCAGATGGCGATTGGCCACCATCCAGAGCGTGCCGCGCGTGCCCAGCATCCGCGCCGCATTGGCGATAAAGGCCAGACCCAGCGCGGGCTGTGGGCTGCGGCCCGTGTGAAACGGCGGGTTCATCACGATCCCGCCCAGTGAGACCGGCAGCAGGCAACTCGTCGCATCCGCCCAGTGAAACTGCGCCCGCGAATCGGTGATATTGGCCCGCGCCAGATCCAGCGCTTGCGCCTCTGCCTCGATCAGATGCATTTCGCCAACGCCCTTGCGCGCCAGACAGGCCGCCGAGAGATACCCCCAGCCCGCGCCCAGATCACCCATGCGCTCGGGCAGGCTCTCGGGCAGGGCGCGCGCCAGCAGCGCTGACCCGGCATCCACACCATCTGCGGAAAACACCCCCGGCAGGGTCTGGAACGCCCCCAGATCGGGGTCCGTCACAGTCGCGACCTGCGCCGCCCAATCGCTGAAATTCACATCCCCCGGCGCGAACCAGAACAGCTTGCCATGCGCTTTCGACACTGGCTCTGCGACATCGACCCGCGCGCGCACCGCCTTCAGCACGGCCTCGATCCCGTCGGTTTTCTGCCCGTCCACCAGCACCAGCCGCGCCCCTTGCGCCACGGCCTGCGCAATCAGCGCCAGCCCTTCGGCCTTGGCGCGCGGCAGGCAGATCAGCGCCACGGGCGCGGGGGCAGGGGCGGCGGCTACCTGCCAGCCCATCTGCGCGAAAGCATCATGATCGGGGCGAAACCCCTGCACCATCTGCACGCGGGCCGGATCGAGCAAAGAGAAATCCTCGCCCGCGCGCGGACGATAGATCGCTATCGCGCCCTCGGGCAGCGCCAGACCCCCGTCAAGGGCCAGAGCAAGCCGCGCCGCGCGCGGGGCGGGGTCATGATAGATCGGGGTCATGGGATGCGCTGTCGCGCTTATTCCTTTTCCAGCGTGCATTGCAGCGGATGTTGATGACGCCGCGCAAAGTCCATCACCTGCGCGACCTTGGTTTCCGCGACCTCATACGAGAAGACGCCAACCACGGCCACCCCTTTCTTGTGCACGGTCAGCATGATGTCGAAGGCCATCGCATGCGACATGCCGAAAAACCGCTCCAGCACATGCACGACGAATTCCATCGGCGTGTAGTCGTCATTCAAGAGCATCACCTTGTACATCGGCGGACGCTGGGTGCGGGTCTTGGTCTTGGTGACGACCGCGCCATCATTCTCCGGGCCCTTCGGGTCACGGTCAGACAGGGTGGGTGCGGTCAGGTTGCGTGTCATGGACTCGGTTTCTGCGACTGGAACTGAAAGCATGAGTGCAATATAGCGTAACCCACCCGCCTGAAAAGACCTGTCTGCACAGACAGTTTCGCGAAAGCCCCGTCTTCATGACCCGTATCACCACAATCGGCTTCGATGCAGATGACACGCTCTGGCACAATGAGCGCTTTTTTCGCATGACCCAGGACCATTTCGCGACCCTGCTGGCCGACTATACCGACCGCGACACGCTCATGGCCCGCCTCCTCGATGCCGAGCGGCGCAATCTGGGGCAGTACGGCTTCGGCGTGAAGGGCTTTGTCCTCTCGATGATCGAAACCGCCATCGAGGTGACGGAAGAGCGCGTGCCCGCAAGCGTCATCGCCGAACTGCTCGCCGCAGGGCAAGAGATGCTGCGCCACCCGATCGAATTGCTGCCCCATGCGCGCGACGCGATTGCGGCGCTTGCCCCCTCGCACCGGCTGGTGCTGATCACCAAGGGCGATCTGCTGGACCAGGAACGCAAACTCGCGCAATCGGGTCTGGGCGAGATGTTCGATGCGGTCGAGATCGTCTCGGACAAGACCCCGCCCGTCTATGCCGGGATCTTCGCGCGCCACGGCGAAGGGCCGGAGGCGGCGCTGATGGTGGGCAATTCCATGCGCTCGGACGTGATCCCGCCGATCATGGCGGGTGGCTGGGGCGTGCATGTGCCCCACGGGCTGGAATGGGAAATCGAGCGCGCCGAAACCCCGGCGTTGCATCCGCGATTCCGCCAACTGGCCGATCTGGGCGAATTGCCTGACCTGATTGGCTGGATCGACGGCAGCTGAGGCGCACAAGGGTATTGCCGCAGGTTGGGACTGCCCGGCTGGGAACCGGTACTCGGGCAGTCCCTGCACCGCAGCTTTCGCGCTACAATCCCGCCAGCTGCTGGCGGCGCATCACGATCAGCCCATAGGCTGCAGTATAGATTGCCACCACGATCAGCCCGACCCAATGGATCTCGAACGGGGTGAAGAAATAGGCGCCCACCAGCGCCAGTTGCAGCATGAAATGCAGCGGGTAATAGCCGCGATCCCCCAGCGCAACGCGGGTCCAGCCCAGATTGGCCGAGTAAAGCCGGATCAGACTGTCGAGCGAGTTGATCACAAAGACGATGCCCACGCTGATCATGAACCAGTTCAGCCAGACCGGGATTTCAATCGTGTTCTGGTGATAGATGAACAGCACACTGAACCACAGACCGATAGGGATGGCGGGCAAAAACACCATGGCCAGCCCCAGTTGCCAGAGCGGCATCCGGCTGACAAAGCGCGCCACGAACTGCCCGATCATCAGGCTCCAGGCGAACCACCAGAAGAGATAGAATTCGTGGTAATCCGAAATCGGCGTGGCGAAGCGCGGCAGATGCGCGAAATAATTGCTCAGCAGACCCAGATTGACAAAGAGCGCATCGAACCCGATCCCGCTATAGGCAAAGGCAACGACCGCCAGCGCGGTGAAGGCCAGCACGCCGAAACCGTAGGTCGAGACGATAGCCAGCCATTTCATGACCCGCAGATCGCCCGATGAGGTGACGGCGAAAGCGATCACGCCGATTGCGATCAGCCAGATCGCCGCCTGCGACAATTCGGGTGCATAGCCGGGCAGGTTGATCATGAACAGATAGCAGGTAAAGGCACAGGTCGCGATGATCGTCAGATTGTAGACCCATTTGATCACACCGATCTCGAAGAGTTTCAGACGCGGCTCCAGCGCGACAAAATAGAATGTCGTCACGAAATACATCAGCCAGACCAACGGCCCCCACATGCCGAACTCGACCGCAAGCGCATTGGAGAAAGCATAGACCGAATCTGCCTCATAGACCGGAAATTCCGACAGGGGCAGCATCACAAGACCCATATCCAGACCGGCAGTGAACAACAGCGCGATCAGCGTCAGCAGCCCCACCGGCGTTTCCCCCTGCACCCGCAGGCGGGGCCATCGCAGCAGGACAAACAGCGCGCAGGCCAGCACGCTGAGATAGGCAATGGTAATGATCAGTGTCATCCGGGTCTCCTCCCCTTCGATATTTACTGTTCAAAGCATCTGGTTTTCTGGTGGTTTGCGCCCGCATTGCATGGGGCGTGTCGGGAATGTCGATAACATGCGGATCAGATTTCTATTTTGATTGACTGATCAGTCAACATAAATCAATCTTTTTCTGTCCCGACTGCCTGATCTCTTCCGGGCGGTCTGTCGGCCAGCACAAGACGCGGGACGGTAACGCCGCCCCTTGCGGCTCCATGCTCGATGGCAAGTGACTGGGTCTGCAGCATCGGCAAGGCTGACGGACAGCGCGAACCATATGTTGTGATTGCGTTTGGCCTGTTCTCACATGCTCTCGCTACAACCGGGCTTATCTGGTGGTCAGCCCGCTTCGGCAACACTAGCGATTGCGCCAAACTGCATCAAGAAACCGATAAAACACACTGAATATTCATGCTTTTCCTGTAGCGCCTCTCATGCTACCTTATAAGTGAGCAGTTGACCCGCACCAAAAAACCAGCGGGCAAGGACAGAGGCACGGAATGCAGGCGCACCCCATGCGAGCGATTCGCCATTCCTTGGCGATATTTTTGATGTTCTGCGCAGTTGCCCTTGCAGGCACCGCGCAGGCCGCCCCTTATGCGGCCTTCGTGATGGATGCCCGCAACGGCGAGGTGATCTTCGCGCGCAATCATGACACGAAACTGCACCCCGCCTCGCTGACCAAGATGATGACGCTCTATGTCGCCTTTGAAGCGATCAAGCATGGCGAGGTCACACTCGACACCCAATTCACCGTCAGCCGCCGCGCGACAGGCACGCCCTGCGTCTGCCTTGGCCTGCGCCCCGGTCAACGCATCTCGCTGCGCTACCTGCTGCGCGCTGCTGCATTGCGTTCGGCCAATGATGCGACCGTCGTCATCGCCGAAGGGATTTCCGGCTCGGTCGAGGCCTTCGCCGAACGCATGACCCGCACCGCCCGCGCGATGGGCATGTCGAACACCACTTTCCGCAATCCTCATGGTCTGACCCAGGCCGGGCATCTCTCGACCGCGCGCGACATGAGCATCCTTGGCCGCCAGCTCTATTTCGACTATCCGCAATATTACAACATGTTCTCGCGCCGCAGCGATGATGCGGGTGTGGCCCATGTCCCCAATACTAACCGCCGCTTTCTGGACGCCTATCAGGGCGCGGACGGCATCAAGACCGGCTACACGATTGCTGCGGGGTTCAACCTGACGGCCTCGGCCAAGCGCGGCGGCAAGCATATCATCGCGACCATGTTTGGCGGCACTTCGACCGCGCAGCGCAATGCCCATGTGGCCGAACTCATGGATATCGGATTCAGCCGCGCGCCCAACCGCGTTGCCACCCGCGCGCCGCGCACGCCGGGCTATCAGGGACGCGGCAGCGTCGCCGTGGCCTCTGCCCCGGCCAGTCCGGACGTCAACGCAAATGCCAGCGTGGCCGAAACCGGCGGGGCGGCCAAGACCATCCGCCTGCAAATGGCCGTGCGCAAAAGCCCGCGCCCGCAGCCGCGCCCGGTGCGCGCGCCCGCGGAAGAATTGTTGCTGGCCGTGCGCGAAAGTGTCGATACCACTGTCGCCGCGCTGACCGCCCCCCAGCCAGAGGCCCAGCAAGCGCCCGAGATGCTGCCGGTCACACCCCCGCCGCGCGAAACCGCAGCTCTGTCCGCGCCCGAGCCCACGCCTGAAGAACACATCGACCTTGCGATGGCTGCAGGCTTTTCCGTGGTCGCACCGGAAGAACTGGCCGCCATCGACGCGCCCGAGAGCGCTGCCGAAACCGCGCTCGATACGGTCGCAGAGGCTATCGCCGAGGCCATTGCCGAACCCGCCCCCGCACTGGCCCCCGAACTGGCACCCGAACCCGCCAGCGACCTCGCCCGCGTGACGCCCATGCCGCGCCCCGAAACCCTGACCCCGCCAGCCGCTATGCTTGCCGAATCCTCCGCCGCCGCGCCAGAGACTGCGGTTGCGCAGGCCATATCTGACGCGCCCGAAGCTCCGGCCACGCAGACCGCGCTGGACGTAGCGCAAGCGGCAGTCGATACGACAGGCGCAGATGCGCCCGATGCCGCAGCCCCCGGTGAAGACATGATCTGGATTGGCTCTGCCGATACGATCCTTGGCGAGCAATATGCTGCAGGCGAAACAATCGACCTTGCGACCCCGCTCGAAGATGGCCCCGATCTCGAGACCACGACCGAACTCGCACAGGTGGTGCCTGCCAGCCTGTCCGTCACCCCCGAAAAGCCCGCCACCCCTGCGGCTAATCCCGGCATCATCCTGACCAGCCGCGACACAGACAGCCCTGATTCCGCGCAACGACAGGCCATCGCCTCTGTGGTTGAAGCCCATGTCGACAGCGCCGGGCGCGTCATCAGCCTGTCCACCTCGGATGGCGGTCGGCTCTGGGGCGTGTCGCTGGGGCAGTTCAATTCCCGCGCCGCCGCCGAGCGCAGCCTGATCACGGTCAAGATGGCCGAAGCCGCGTCCCTCGGGAATGGTGTCAGCCGCATCCGCCAGACCAGCGGGCGGTTCGAGGCCAGTTTCGCAGGCCTCACCCAATCTGAGGCCGAACGCGCCTGCCTGCGGCTGTCGGCGCGGGCGATGGATTGCGCAGTGGCCCATCCCTGAATCCCGTAGCCAGAGCGGGGGCAGACGCGCTATCACCGCGCCATGCCTGCGCTGTGTCGTGACTGCCTGACCCAATTTCCCGCCGGGCCGCGCTGCCCCGCCTGCCACTCGCCCCGCGTTGTGGCAGATAGCGAACTGTTTGACCTGTCCATCGCGCATATGGATTGCGACGCCTTCTATGCCAGCGTGGAAAAGCGCGACAATCCCGACCTGCGCGACAAGCCGGTGATCGTGGGCGGCGGACGGCGCGGCGTGGTCACGACCGCCTGCTATATCGCGCGCATCCATGGTGTGCGATCCGCCATGCCCATGTTCAAGGCGTTGCAACTCTGCCCCGAAGCCGTGGTCGTGAAACCGCGATTCGAGGCCTATCTCGCCGCCTCGCGCGAGATCCGCGCGATGATGGAAGAGATGACCCCGGCCATCGAACCCCTCTCGCTGGACGAGGCATTTCTCGACCTGTCCGGCACCGCGCGGCTGCACCATGCGCCGCCCGCCGTGATGCTGGCGAAGCTGGTGCAAAGGATGGAACGCGACTTGCGGCTGTCTGGCTCAATAGGGCTGTCGCATAACAAGTTTCTGGCCAAGATCGCCTCGGATCTCGACAAACCGCGCGGGTTTTCCGTGATCAACCGCGCGGGCACGGCGGCATTCCTGCGCGGCAAACCCGTCAGCCTGATCTGGGGGGTAGGGGCGGCCAGCCGCGCGCAACTGGAAGCCGCAGGCATCCGCGTGATCGACGACCTGCTGCGCTGGGACCAGTCCGAGCTGGTGGCGCGCTTTGGCAGCATGGGCACGCGGCTCTGGCATCTGGCGCGCGGTCAGGACACGCGCCCCGTCGCGCCGGACCGCGCGGTGAAATCCATCTCGAAGGAAACCACCTTCGAGACTGACCTCGATGACACGGATCTGCTCGAAGGTCATCTGTGGCGGCTTGCCGATCAGGTATCGGCGCGGGCCAAAGCCAAGGGGCTGGCGGGGCGCGTGGTGACGCTGAAACTCAAGCGCCGCGATCATCGCATCCTGACCCGCCGCCGCGCACTCGATGCGCCGACCGCACTGGCCGATGTGATCTGGCGTTGCGCGCAACCGCTTCTGGCGCAGTCGATGCAATCCGCTCCGTTCCGGCTGATCGGCGTGGGCCTTTCGGAACTCACCGCTGAATCCGGCCCCGGCTACAGCCCCGATCTGCTCGACCCGCAGGCCGCGCGCCGGGCCGAAGCCGAACAGGCCATGGACCGCCTGCGCGCCCGTTTCGGCCCCGATGCGGTGATCAAGGGGCGTTCCCTGCGTTGACGGGCATCGCCCGCACAAACGAAAAGGCCCCGCGCGATGCGGGGCCTTCCGATATTCTCTCGATACAGATCAGGAGTTACCGAACTCAGGATAGGCTTCCATCCCCATTTCGGTCTTGTCCAGACCCGTGACCTGATCCTCGTCGCTGATACGGATCCCCATGACCGCTTTCAGGATCAGCCAGACCACCAGCGAGGCCACGAACATGAACGCCCCGATGATCGCCATGCCGACAAACTGCGTGCCGAAGCTGGCATCGCTGTTGGTCAGCGGCACAGCCATCGTGCCCCACAGCCCTGCGAACAGATGCACCGGGATCGCACCCACCACATCGTCGATCTTGAACTTGTCCAAGAGCGGCACGGTAAAGACCACGATCACACCGCCCACAGCGCCGATCAGCGTTGCCGCACCCAGGCTGGGCGTCAGCGGCTCTGCCGTGATCGACACCAGACCGGCCAGCGCGCCGTTCAGCACCATCGTCAGGTCAGGCTTCTTGTAGAGGATCGTCGACAGGATCAGTGCAGCAACAGCCCCACCCGATGCAGCCGTGTTGGTGTTGGCGAAAATCCGGCTGACATCGGCCACATCCGAAATCGTGCCCATGGCCAGCTGCGAGCCGCCATTGAAGCCGAACCAGCCCAGCCACAGGATGAACATGCCCAGCGTGGCCAGCGGCAGGTTCGAACCCGGCATGACATTGATCTTGCCATCCTTGCCGTATTTGCCATAGCGCGCGCCCAGCACCAGCACCCCGGCCAGTGCAGCCCAGCCACCAGCGGCATGGACAATCGACGAGCCAGCGAAGTCAGAGAAGCCCATCTCGTCAAGGAAACCTTCGCCCCAGGACCAGCTTGCCTGGATCGGATAGATGATGCCCGTCAGGATGATCACAAAGGCAAGGAAGGGCCACAGCTTGATGCGCTCTGCCACAGCGCCCGACACGATCGAGGCGACAGCCGCACAGAACATCAGCTGGAAGATGAAATCCGACCCGACCGAGGCATATTCGACATCATCGACATCGGCCAGTTCAACGCCCACAGGCTCCAGCACGGTCGGCGAAATGCCCCCCAGCCAGCCCTCGATCACCCAGTCGCCCGGATACATCAGGTTAAAGCCGACAATGAAATAGGCAATCCCGGCCAGCGAGAAGAGCGCCACGTTCTTGGTGGCCTGCATGGTCGCGTTCTTCGAGCGCACCAGACCCGTTTCCAGCATGCAGAACCCGGCGGCCATGAAGAACACCAGAAAGCCCCCGATCAGGAACAGGAGCGAGTTCATGATGAACACCATTTCGGTGTTCAGCGCGGCCACGGCCTCCAGAACATCCGGGGCCGCATCGGCCACGGCCTCAGCCTCTTGCGCCATCCCCAACGCGGGCAGCGCCACTGCAAGGGCCGCAAGCGGAAGTATCTTCTTGAGTTGCATCAGCATTTGTCCTTCTTGAGTTTGTCCCGCCAGGGTTTCAGAGCGCGTCATCACCGGTTTCCCCCGTCCGCACGCGCGTCGCCGCTTCCAGATCCAGCACGAAGATCTTGCCGTCACCGATCTTGTCGGTGCGCGCCGTCTTCTGCAGGGTTTCGACCACCTGATCGACCATCGCATCCGACACGCCGATCTCCAGCCGCAGCTTGGGCACGAAGTTCACCGCATATTCTGCGCCACGATAGATCTCGGTATGGCCGGACTGTGCACCGAACCCCTTGATTTCAGTGACCATCATTCCGCGTACCCCGATGGCAGTCAGGGCTTCGCGCACTTCCTCGAGCTTGAACGGTTTAATTGCCGCTATGATGTATTTCACAGGTTGTCCCCTTTCTTCAGAGCGAGAGTCATCTCAGACCGCACGTCGTCATCAGGGGTTTCTCGCGTCCGAGTCTCAATCTTTTGCCGCAGCGCGGCAGGGTGCTGACGCGAGAATCGAAAAATATGTGCACAAAATTAAGTCATTGCCTAAATAACAGGCAAAAAAGGGATCGGGCGGGTGAGTCTTCTGCGTTACAACTTCTCGCGAAGTCAGTGGTAATCTTGCGCGTGCAATGTCATTTACGCTCAAGACGGATTACAACGGTTGCATAACAGAATGCAGGCAATTTTCAGGACCGAGATATGAGCAGGGCAGGTGGAAACGGGCGCAGGCTTGTCGCGGATCGGCGCGCGACACCGACCACAAAGGCGACGGCCGCAACCCCCAAGGCCGCGTCCGGCAAGCGCAAGCCTGCCAAGCCCCGCAGCGGGAACATCTTCGTGCGCTTGATCACAGGTCTGGTGTCCTTCATCTGGCGGATCATCTGGGGCGTCACATGGCGCCTTGGCGCAACGCTTGCGACGATCGTGGCATTGGCCACGGCCTATTTCTACACCACCCTGCCGCCGCTCGATGACCTGCTCGATGCCCGCGCGCGCGGCTCTGTCACCATGATGGACGCCGATGGCAGCGTCTTTGCATGGCGCGGCGAAACCTTTGGCGGTGCGATCACCGCGCAGACCGTCTCGCCGCATCTGCGCAACGCCATCATCGCGGTCGAGGACCGGC